>CAZKQQ010000118.1:0-2276 GCA_964554945.1 uncultured Solibacteraceae bacterium
TATCGCCAACTTGCGCTCACATCGGCGGATACAGAATTGAGCAGCAGCCCTGCCGGATCCTGTTCGGCAATGGAGCGTACTCGCAAGTAAGAGGGCCCCACGGATTCGCGGCGCAGGCTGAGCATGGCAACCGGCGCGCCGCGTTCAGAAACACGACATTGCCGCGCCGCCGCATCCCATGAGAATGTGAGCTCGTGCCAGCGGCCCGGTTGAAGGCGTACACCGTGCTCGAGCATTCCTCCCGGACCTATTTCGAAGTTGTAGAGATTGTGGAAAACATCCTCCGCGTCGAAGGGCACAGAGAAGTGATCGGTGAGTCCAATGACTGCGCCGGCGAACCGAGGTCGAAGCAGCAAACGAAAGTGCAATTGGCCGCGACCGCCCGCTGGAAAATTCCATACTGCTCCCGCGGGCCAGCCGGTCTCAGGTTTGCGGACGGAAAGTACTTTCCTCGCGGAATTATTGGGATCGGCATCCAGCGAGACGCCATGCGAACCAATCGTTGTCCAACCGGTCATGCCGCTCTTGTCGAAGTCGTGGGTGCGTTCGGTTTCGTAGAACCACTCGGGATCGACGCGAAGCAGGTATTCGCCGCCCCCGGGACCGGTGGACAGCGAAGTGACAAGAGTGCCGTCGGCGGTCAGCGCCGGGACGGTGTAGGTGACACCGTGATCGCCATTCGGTGGAGGCGGTTCGCCGGCGAGTGGGTTGGCTGCAACTTCGCGATAACCACGCCAGGTGCGCCCCTCGTCTTCGGAGATGGCGCCGTGCAGAACGGCGCGCCCGCCGTTCGCATAACAGAAGCGCAGGTTGTTGTTCCACATCATCACGATGCGTTCGTCATGAAGTCGCGTCAGGCTGCATGGCGAATCGCCGGAGGTGATGGACGTCGCACGCGGCGTGCTCCAGGTTGCGCCCCCATCCCGGGAGATGGACTCGTAGAAACGGCCCCATTGGGTGCGAATCAACATCCAAATAGTGCCGTCCTTGCGTTCAATCACGATGGGCTCGATGCCACCGTCGCTACCGATGATTGGCGTCGGTTCCTTCAGTTCGTCGGGCGAAGTGCGCCAGGTGCCGCCGTTGTCGTCGGAATAGGCGGCGCTGGAACTGAAACGCCCCATGAAGGCGTACGCGTCGAAACCCTCGCCTCGCTCGGCCCACGTGCGCGGAGTTCGAAATGTGAATGGAACCAGGACGCGGCCGTTGCGCAACTGCACGAATGAGAGGAGGGATCCCGCATATCCGCTCCACACTTTTTTCGGCGGCGCCCAGTTCTGGCGGCCATCGCGCGAGCGGACGTGCCAGATGTCAAAGTGCATCTCGTAAAACGGCTTGTTTTCCTTGATGGTATTGGCGTCGTTGGTATAAAGCAGTTGCAACTCACCATCGCGATCCAGGAAAGCATTGTGCATTGACCAGCGGCCGATGCTTTCGTCGAGAGCGAACAGCGGTGTTTTAGGGCCAAAGGTGCGACCGCCATCGCGAGAAATACGGCCCATAGCATGGCCGTTTTCGAGAGCTCCCAGCACGCCGAGCAGGGTGCCGTCTGGCACCTGTGCGTACACCATGTAGCTGGGGATCTCGATCATCTCCGGCGGTCGCGACGAGCGCGCCGCGCTCCGCGAAGAGGCGGCCGGGATCAGTTCAGCAGCAAGGCCGCGCGCCATCGGTAGCATAATTGCCGCAGCGGTTGCGGTCTTCAGGAAACCGCGACGACCGGAGTCCACAGCAGGCCGGATTTCTTCAGGATTAGGTTTCATTATGTCGTACCCTTTCGATTTTCAATAACATTGCTTAACACGCCGATCTTTTCGATCTCGACCTCGACTACATCGCCGGATTGCAGGTATACAGGAGGCTTGCGCGCGAAACCGACTCCAGGTGGGGTTCCGGTGGCGATCACGTCACCGGGTTCGAGAGTGATAAAACTGCTGACGAATTCCACGAGTTGGGGAACGCCAAAGATCAGGTTGGCGGTGGTGGAATCCTGCATGGTTTTGTCATTTACGCGGCAGCGAATGGCAAGTGCACCGGGAATTGCGACAGCCGACTTCGTCACCAGCCAGGGGCCGATTGGGCCAAAGCCATCGCAGCTTTTTCCGCGATACCACTGTCCGTCGGCAAACTGGAAATCTCGCGCGCTGATGTCGTTCACACAGCTGTAACCTGCAACGAAATCGAGTGCCTTTTGCGCCGAAGCGTGCCGACACGTTCTGCCGATCACGACCGCGAGTTCGGCTTCGTAGTCGAGTTGAACCGAACCGCAGGGAATG
>CAZKQQ010000118.1:2376-3953 GCA_964554945.1 uncultured Solibacteraceae bacterium
TTCTTGCAACCGATAAAAACGAGCGGCACCCTGAAACACCGCACGGTCGAATTGATTACCGACGCGATCCTGAGCGGGAAGATCAAACCCGGGGAACGCTTGAACGAGAGCCAGTTGGCGCGCGAATTGCATGTCAGCCGGGCGCCAATTAGAGAAGCGCTGCAGCAGTTGCAAGAGCAGTCGCTCATCGTCAATATTCCGCGGCGCGGGATGTTCGTGGTAACGCTCGACGACGAAGACATCCAAAAGATCAATGGTCTCCGCGTGGTACTGGAAGCTGAGGCCCTGCGCCTGGCGCACCGCAACTTGACGCCGCAGCGCGAAAAACGGCTGGAGCAGTTGCTGGCGCAAATGGAGACTTCGCCGCCAGCTCCTACGAAACTGTCGATGAGATTCGATTTTGAGTTCCATCGCACGATATGGAGCTTCAGTGACAACGAATATCTTGAGAAAGTGCTGACCAGCCTCACGGTACCGCTGTTTGCGCATTCGGTGCGGACGCTGCTGCGGGCTGACAAACTCAAGCTTGTTCTCGATTCACACCGGCCGCTGTTCGAGTTCATCTGCGGCAATCTGGACCAGACGGCGGAACAGGTCATGCTTGCGCACCTGTCGATCCGCTACCACGATCCGGAGAAATACTCAAGTCTCAGCGGTGCCAGCACCGTTCTCGCTACCTCGTAACGGCGGCGCATTTCAGGTACGGCTTAACGTTCTGATCGAGGATTTGCCGCACCTTGACCGCATCTTCGGGGGAAATCTGGGACCGATAAGGCGCACCGGTCGCGGTTTGCGCCAGTCCCAGATATCGGAGAGACTCGTCAAATGCGCCCCAAATATTGGCATACCGGAACAGTTCCCAGGCGGCGGCGAGATCGCGCTGCAAGGAACGTGCCTTATCCAGTTTGCCTTCCGAAAATGCGCAGAAAAGCTCCACGGCTAGATGGGGGCAGATATTGTGCAAGCCACCGATGAAACCGTCACAACCCATCTGAAGGCCGACAACGATCAGGAACTCACTCCCGGTCAGGATCGAGAACCCAGGCACTTTGTTCAAATCGATGAGCTTTTGCAGATTCAGGCAATCTTGATTGCTTTCCTTAATCCCGACAATGTTGGGGATAGTTTCCCGGAGGCGGGCGACGGTTTCTGGATGGACGTGGTTCTTGGTCATCACCGGGTTGTCGTAAATAAACATCGGCAGATCGACCGCAGCGGCCACTTCGGCGTAGTAGGCATACAGGTTGTCCTGGGTGGCAAAGAAATAAAAAGGTGGGAGCAGGGAAAGCTGCGTGACGCCTTCAGCGGCAATCTGGCGGGCCTTCTGGATCGCACGGCAGGTGCTAGTTTCGCCGATTCCGCCCATCACGGGGATCGCGCCATTTACTTCGGAGACAACGATCGAGACAGCACGTACCTGCTCCTCATCGGTCAGGAAGGCAAAACCGCCCATGGTGCCGTTGGCGAGAATGCCGTTGACTCCGGCATCCACGAGATAGCGGGTAAGCTTGCGCAGCGACGGTTCATCGACGCGGTCGTTGTTTTGGACTGGGGTTCCGATCGGGGGTACGACTCCA
>CAZKQQ010000118.1:4053-8362 GCA_964554945.1 uncultured Solibacteraceae bacterium
GATTGCCACGTTTACGCGCTGCGCGGACCCGAGGGCGTTGTGTTGGTGGATGCCGGGGCAGGGACGCACACCGATCGCCTCCTGCGCAATATCACCGACGATCATTCAGGCACGAAAGTGACCGCACTGCTGCTGACGCATGCCCACATGGATCACTGCGGCGGAGCGGCTGAAATTTGCGAGCGGACGGGGTGCCAGGTGATTACTCCGGCAACCTGCAAAGCGGCATTGGAACAAGGTGATGAAGAGGCGAGCGGCCTGCGTGTCGCCCGCGAGCAGGGCGTTTATCCGCGCGATACTCGGCTGAAGCCCTGTCGTGTGGACCGGTCGGTTGCCGATGGCGAACGGTTCGCGGCTGCCGGGATCGAATTCACTGCAATACACGTACGCGGACATAGCCAGGATACGCATTGTTTTCTCACGAGAAGCGATGCCGCCACCTGGCTCTTCACAGGAGACGCCGTGTTTTATGGCGGGGTGCTCGGCGTGATCAATGCGCAAGGTTCAGGAATGGACGGATACCGCTCCGATCTGACCAAATTGCGGGGGCTTGCCGTAGACGGACTGTTCCCGGGCCATGGTTTGTTCACTCTTTCAGGCGGGCAGCGGCACCTCGATTGCGCTATCGAGCAAATGAGCAAAGGGTTCGTAAGCCGTCAAATTGGTCAGGGAGACCTTATCTTCTGATGCGTATGGCGACCATGGGCGAGGGCAACACACCGCTGGTAGAGAGTGTCAGCATCGGTCCTCGGCTCGGTATCCGGCTATTCTTCAAGCTCGAGTTGTGCAACCCGACCGGGTCGTACAAAGACAGATTCGTGGCAGCTCAGATGACCGCGCTTGTTCAGCGACGAGCGCAGGCGTGTGTGGCGACTTCTTCCGGAAATACAGGGGCATCGCTGGCAGCGTATTGCGCCCGGTACGGGATCGCCTGCGCGATTTTCGTGAACGAATTCGCGCCGGCCGGAAAACTTCAGCAAATGCAGGGGCACGGCGCGCGCATATTCCGCGTGCGCGACTTCGTTGTATCCCCGGAGATCACCGGGAAAGTTTTCCAGCGCCTGCGTGCGATGGCGGAGAAAGACGGGATTGCGATTGTCGTCTCGGCATTCGCGTATTGTCCCCAAGGCATGCATGGCGTGCAATCCATCGCTACTGAAATTGCCGCGCAATGCGGCGAGGACGCGGAGCATGTTTTTGTTCCAGTCGGGAGCGGCGGCTTGTTCACGGCGGTATGCCGCGGTTTTTCCCAGATCCGGTCAGCGCGGTCGCGAGTGCATGCGGTGCAGCCGCGGGGATGCCCCACCGTTGTTTCAGCCTTCGAAGAAAATCGGGAAGAGATTTTTCCGGTCAGCAGCACGACAAAGATCAGCGGATTGTCGGTTCCGTTCGATATTGACGCGAGCGCCGCTCTGCGCGAGTTGCGGAACGGTGGCGGACTCGGAATCGGAGTGGAAGATGACGAAGTCTATACCGCTCAAAGAATAATGTTGCGTGAAGAAGGCATCTGGACGGAACCGGCGGGCGCGACGGCATTGGCAGGCTGTATTCGCGCGCTCCGCACGCGATCCATCCCGATGGGGAGCACGGTCGTGTGTCTGGTGACGGGACACGGATTCAAAGATCCCGATTCGCTGGCGGAGGCTACGCGGGAAAACGAGATCGCCGTGATTGGAGAAGCGGACATCGATAGCTCGTTGATCGAGGCGAGGTCGTGATGCGCGTCGCAGTGGGCGGAATCTATCACGAGTCGAACACGTTCTTCGCCCAGTCGATGACGCTGGAACGTTTTGCGGAGAGCCAGCTGCAATACGGAGACGATATCGCCCGCCATTGGCGTGGCACCTGTTCGGAGATGAATGGCTTCCTAGAAGGGGCGAAGGAATTCGGGTTTGAAATTGTGCCGACAATCATGGCATGGGGAATGCCGTCGGGAGCGGTGACAGCGGACGCATTCGAGGCACTATGCGGGGAATTGATCGGCCGCCTAAAAGCGGCGCTTCCCGTCGATGGCGTGCTGCTGTCTCTTCATGGAGCCCTCGTTGCCGAAAAGTATCTGGACGGCGATGCAGAGATTCTGCGCCGCGTTCGCGAGTGCATTGGCGACAAAGTGCCACTGATCGGCACCATCGACTTCCACGCAAACCTCACCGACGACATGGTGCGGTGGCCGAACGTGCTGGTGGGATACGACACATATCCTCACATCGACCAGGTTGAGCGCGGCCGCGAGGCCGCCACGCTGCTGAACCGTATGTTGCGGGAGAAATTGCGGCCGTACATGGCGCTCGCCCACCGGCCGCTGTTGCCGCACATTCTACGGCAGGGGACGGAAAAAGCACCCATGCGCGACGTCATTGCCGCGGCGCACGAGGCCGAACAAGTGCCGGGTGTTTTGACGGTCAGCGTAACTGCCGGATTTCCGTATACGGACGTGCCGCGCGCAGGTTTTTCCGTAGTGGCGGCGGCGACTACGCACGATGCGGCTCGTGCGGCGGCCGAATCGGTTGCTACGCTGGCTTGGATGCGGCGGAGCGAGTTTCTTTGTAACGTACCGGATCCCGAGCGCGCGGTAGGCATGGCGATCGAGAATGGAGAAGGTCTTACGGTCCTCGTCGACGTAGGCGACAACGTGGGTGGTGGCACGCCGGGGGACGGCACCGTATTGCTTTCCGAGTTGCTCAAGCAGAAAGCGCACGGAGCGTTGGTGCTGCTGTGCGATCCGGAGGCGGTCGCAACCTGCGCTGCCGCCGGAGTTCGTTCCCAAGTCACGTTGAAGGTCGGCGGCAAGTGCGACCGCCACCATGGACCGCCGGTGGAAGTGAGCGGCACCGTGCGGGCCTTGCACTGCGGCATTTACAGAAATATTGGAGACATGCGAGACGGCGTCCACGAGGACCAGGGGCGCACCGCGGTCATCGAAACGAGCAGAATTCTGGTGGTCTTGACCGAGCGCCGCATGCCGATGTGGAACCTGGAGCAGTTGCGGTCGCTCGGGATTGAGCCGACCCGCTTGCACATCGTCGTGGTGAAGGCGGCGATTGCGTATCGCGCCGCCTATGCGCCAATTGCCGCGAGCATCATCGAAGTCGACACTCCGGGGCTGACGACGGCCGATGTCCGCCGGTTCCTCTATAAGAGATTGGAGCGGCCCATCTTTCCGCTGGATGTGCTATGAGCCTGGCCGGAAAAATCGCGGTTGTGACCGGCGGCGCCACCGGCATCGGCTACGCCATCGTTAAGGTGTTAGCGGAACGCGGAGCTCGCGTGGCGATCGCACAACCTGCCGGCGCTGGCGGACCGAAGGCGGTCGAGCAGCTTGGGTTCAATTCGGTTGCGCATTTTAAAATCGATATCCGGAACCACGGCGCAGTCGATAGGTGCTTCCGTGAGGTTGCGGAACGGTGGGGAGCGGTCGATATTCTAGTAAATAACGCCAGCGTTGCAGGCCGCAAGGCGCTCGGAAAGTTCGTCGACACGGATGCGGAACAGCTCGCGTTGATTGTCGATACGAATATTAACGGGACGGTGTACTGCTCGCAGGCCGCGGCGCGCCAGATGATCGCCTCGAAGCGAGGCGGCAGCATCGTTCACATCGGTTCGGTCGGATCGTTTGCAGCGCAGGAGAATGCGTCGATCTACTGTGCTACGAAAGCGGCGCAGGAGATGCTGGCGAAGGCGATGGCGATCGAGCTGGCGCCGCACCGCATTCGCGTGAACTGCGTCGCTCCAGGCGACATTCGGACCGAGACCAGCGCGAACGCCGTGGATGAGGTCAAGCAGTCCGGCGCGAGTGGGCAGTTCCTGCGGTTTACACCGTTGGGGCGGCGCGGCAGTCCCGAGGAAGTCGCGAGTGCGGTTGCGTTCCTCGTGTCCGATGAGGCCAGCTTCATTACCGGCGCGACCCTGGTCGTGGATGGAGGGCTCCTCGCTTATTAATATGGCGACGAATGCATGGACAGTCGGGGCCTCCGTACAGCGTGTGCAGGCGTGCGACTTTTCACCTTTCGCGTACGCGCGCGCGCAGAAGCATGCTTTCGTACTCGACATCGGAGTGGAGGAGTGCGGCCCTATTCCTGTCCTGCTCGTCCATGGTGCACACCCCGGTAAAACGCTCGTGTTGACCGCGGGAGTTCACGGCGACGAGTACGAAGGAGTTCGCACCATTTTTGACGTTTGCGCTCAACTTCATCCGGACACACTTGTGGGGAGCGTAATTGCGGTACCGGTCTCGAACCCGCCGGCGTTTTGGAGCGGGACTCGCACCAGCCCGCTGGATGACGCGAATTTTGCGCGCATGTTCCCGGGA
>CAZKQQ010000118.1:8372-16910 GCA_964554945.1 uncultured Solibacteraceae bacterium
CAAAGGCGCGATTGCGTATGCCGGTACGATCGTTGTCGGCGAAGGCGTGACGTTACGCGCACGTTCCCAGGAAAACGGCAGGGTACGCCTTCCGAAGTGCTTGCCTACTGGCTGGTAGAAGCGATCATCGGGCGCGCAGATTTCTACGTCGACCTGCACAGCGCCGGAGTCATGCTGGCTATGCCGACGCTGGTTGGATACGACGCGCAGGATGAGCGCTCGCGCGCGGCCGCGCTCGCCTTTGGCGCACCCGTTGTGTGGGCGCACCCGACAATCGCTTCCGGCCGAAGTCTGACGGCGGCAGCATCGAGGGGAATCCCTTGGTTGTACACGGAGGCGCCCGGGGCAGGGCAAATCGATCCCGCCGACCTGGCCGTGTTTACGCGCGGTATCACCAATGTCTTGCGCCACCTCGGAATGCTGGCGGGGCAAATCGATGCTCCGCCGCCGTTGCGGGTCCTCTTCGGGGATGGCAACCTGGACACGAGCGCGAGTGCGTCGCGCTCCGGTTTCTTTATCCCCGAGGTTGAATTACTCAGTGTAGTACGTGTCGGACAAACGATCGGTCGCACAGTCGACTTGCTCGGAGAGACCGTGGAGACGTTCACCGCGCGATCCGCAGGCACGGTAGCGATGTTGCGGGCGTTTCCGGTGGTGAAGCCCGGAGACGCCGTGTGCCTGGTGACCGAAGTCGAGAAATAAATTTCGAAGGAGCTGATTCGATGCACAGTGCCCTCAATCGCAGAGATTTCGTAAAAACCGGCACTCTCGCCGCGGCGTTTGCGTTGGCTCCCCTCAGGTTGTCGGCGGCGGGGCCGGTGCGACTCACTCCCGCAGAATTCAAAGAGAAGTTGCGCGGTCCTATCGTTTCTATTCCGACGCCGTTCACTGCGGATTTGAAAATCGATGAGGCCGGACTGCGCCGGATGATCGCGATGGACCTGCAGCACGACATTACCATCTTCGAACTGACTGCCGGAGACAGCCAATACACCTATTTGGCTTACGACGAGATCAAACAACTCGCACACATGGTGGTGGATGCTGCGGGCACACGGGGCATGAGCATCATCGGCACCGGCGCATGGTGGACTGATCGCGCGGTCGACTTCGCTCGCTACGTCGAATCAATCGGCGGCACGGCAGTGCAGGTGCTTAAGCCGGCCGGCGACGACGACAACGTGGTCGAGCATTATCGAAAGATCGCGAACGTAGTCCGCCTGCCGATCGTGCTGCATGGAAATTTTTCCATGCCGCTGCTGGAAAAGTTAATCGGAATCGAATCCATCGTCGCCCTCAAAGAAGATGTGACCATGGAGTATTACGTCAACGGCGAGATCCGCTTCGGCAAGCGCATTAATTGCTTCTCGGGTGGCGGGCTCGACTGGTTCATGGTGGGCCAGCCTTTTGGATCGATCGCGTACTTCGACTCGTATGCCACCTTCGCGCCCCAAATCACGGTTCGCTTCCGCGAAGCCGCGCAGCGAAACGATTACCCCACGGAACGCGAGATCATCGAAAAATACGACCACCCGTTCATTGAGAATTTTTCCGCGCCATTCTGGCACGCGACCTTGGAGTACTTCGGCGTCGCCAACCGCTATTTGCGCCCGCCGCAGCAGACGTACACCGTGGCGGAAATGGCCAAGGTGAAAGAGTTCTACGACAAGTTGGGAGTGCAGCCGAGAAGGAAGGGAGCCTAACCGATGTTGAAGCTGGTATTCATATTCGCCGCCGCAGCATTGCTGGCGGGAAGCGCGATCGCCCAGAAATTGAGCTGGCACGAAATGGCGGAATTGCCGCGTCCCGTCGCCGGCTACATGGGCGGCGCGGTGCACGGCCAGTTAGTGATCGCGGGGGGAAGCTACTGGGAGAACGGCAAGAAGCAGTGGTCGAACTTGGTTCAAGCTTTCGATCCATCGACGAATACCTGGACAAATCTGGCGGCCCTGCCCGCGGCGCGCAGCGACGCCGCTTCGGCAACGCTGGACGACGATTTTTATTGTTTCGGTGGCGGCTCCGGCAACGAGGTTCTGGCGGACGCCATCGTGCTGCACAACAATCGATGGAGCCGGGTGAAGGACGCCGATCTTCCCGAGCCGCGCCTGTATGCGGTGGCGGTCTCATCGGGCGGATGGATCTATGTATTGGGAGGGATACCCAAGGCCGGAAATTACAAAACCATGAGCAGCGATTTCTGGCGGTGGCGTCCGGGAGAGAAGAAATGGGAAATGTTGCCGCCGCTGCCCGGTCCCGGCCGTATCAGCCACGCCATGACCGTGATCGACGGGAACATTTATGTCCTGGGCGGCGCCACCACGGGTGGGCAGGAGGTCGAAAACCTGAAGGACGCTTACCGCTACGACACGCCGACGAAACATTGGACGAAGCTGCCTGACCTGTCGGTCGCGAACCGCGCATGGTGGGCCGTTCACGTGGGTCATCGCGCGCTGGTGCTGGGCGGGTACACCGACAGATATATCGATACCGCGTACTGGTACGACCCGAAGCGTGGATTGAAATCCACCGACCCACTTCCGCATGCCCTTGCCGATGCCAAGTTCTTTCGCATTGGATCCCGGGTAATCGGCGGAGGGGGCGAGTCCGGGCCCGGCGTACGCGGAAAGTGGACGCTCGCGGCGGACGTCCCCAACGCAAACCGAACCATCGAGAAGAAGGAGTCTCACTAATACCCATGGCCACGCTTCAATCCCCATCCATCGCTCGGCGTCGGAAAATCGTCGAGCCGGAAATGGTCGTCATTCCAGAAGGCCCTGTGCGCCTGGGGGTACCGGCGTTTCCTTCGGACTCAAAACTTCCGCACCAGTGGACTGATTCCGTCGTGGAGGTCAAAGCATTCGCGATCGGCAAGCACGCGGTCACCGTCGGTGAATACCTCGCATTCGCCGATGCCACGAATTACGCGATCGCGCCGGAGCTGCGCACCGACCCGCGCTTCTGCGATCCGAAGGCGCCGGCAGCTTACACGAGTTGGATTGACGCCGTACGGTATGCGCAATGGCTCGCGCGCGAAACGGGGAAATTCTACCGCCTTGTTCGCGATGCCGAATTCGAAAAGGCGGCGCGCGGCGGACTGGAGGCAAAGTTGTACCCATGGGGCGACGAATCTCCCGTGGGCCGTTGCGACTACAACAACGCCAATGGGTCTCCGAGGCCGGTTGGCTCATATCCCGCAAATGCATACGGCGTTCATGACATGGCCGGCTCGATGTGGTCTTGGTGTGAAGAATGCTATGAGCAGGTTGCGTCCGACCCGTCGCAAATGTGTTACGACGACACACAAATCCGTGATAAGCGGCTCAACCCGGTGTGTCGCGGAGGCTCGTTCAAGAGCGCTGACGCAACCGTGATGCGCTGCGCGTACCGTCACGAAGATCCCATCGACGGCCGGTTTGACTGCATCGGGTTTCGGCTAGCGCTCTCGGCCTAACAAATGACCGGTGGCTACGAAGAGAGGAGTTCAGGGAATGTTTGAGATGGGCAAACTGAAGACCAAAGATCGGGAACAGAACATCCGCAAAAAGACGCCCGGATCTCTGGCGCGCTACGAGCGCGCGCAGCGCACCTTGGCCGGAGGTGTGTCCAGCGGATTACGCCGGTCGGCACGCCCATACCCGCTGTATTTCAGTAAAGGCGAAGGTGCCATTGGCGAGGATGTCGATGGCAACCGCTATACCGATTTTGGCCTGGCATGGGGACCGTTGATTCTGGGCCAATCGCCGCCGGAAGTTACCCGCGCAATCCAGCAGCAGGCGGCGCTCGGCCTGACCTTTGGCGCGCAGCACGATCTCGAGTACAAGGTTTCCGAGTGCCTGACGGACATCATCCCGTGTGCCGACCTGGTTTGTTACGCCAACAGTGGCACGGAAATCGTGCAGGTCGCGCTGCGGTTGGCGCGCGCGTACACCGGCTGCGCGAAGTTCCTGAAGTTCGAAGGCCACTATCACGGATGGGACGATTCAGTGCTGGTCAGCTATCACCCCGGCGCAAAGGATATTGCGGGTGAGAACGCGCTGCCAATTGGCGCGGGGCGAGGCCAGCGCGCGCACAACGACGTCATCATCGCCGAGTGGAATGACCGCGCTTCCGTCGAGCGCGCATTTGCCGAACACGGCCGCGAGATCAGCGCCATCATCTGCGAGCCCTTGCTATGTAACAGCGGTTGCATCCCGGCGGGCGCCGGCTTCCTGGAGTTCTTGCGCAAGATCACCCAGGACAATGGCGCGCTGCTGATTTTCGACGAAGTGATCACCGGATTCCGGATTGGGCTCGCCGGTGCGCAGGGACGATACGGCGTTACGCCCGATCTGGCGACATACGCGAAGGCAATCGGCGGCGGATTGCCCTTGAGCGCACTGGCGGGAAAACGAGAATTCATGCAGTTGATTGCCGACGGCGGCACGGTGCACGCCGGTACTCTGAACGGCAATCCGATCGTGCTGGCCGCCGCGCTGGCGACGCTCGAGGTGCTATCGCGCGACCATGGCGCGGTGTATGCCGATCTCGAGCGCCGCGGGTCGCGCCTGCGCAGCGGACTGGAAACGCGCCTGCGGGCGGCCGGATACGCGGTTGTGACATCGGGCGAGGCGGCCGTGTTTCATGTTTCCTTCATGGAGCGTCCGGCGCGCAGGTATCGCGACCTGCTCACCGCCGATGTGGCGTTATACAGCGACTTTGTCCTCGCGATGCTCGATGAGGGTGTAATGGTATTGCCGGATGGGCGATGGTACACCTCGGTCGCCCATACCGACGAGCACATTGACGCGACGCTCGCGGCGGTTGACCGCGTACTCGCCGAAAAGGAGTAGGGAATCATGACATCCTCGGAACCATTAGTATTCCTGCGGGGGAAACTTGTGCCCGCATCGCAAGCCTCCATTTCGATTTATGACTTCGGCATCGTGCTCGGCGCCACCGTCACCGATCTGTTGCGCACCTTCCGTCAGCAGACGTATCGGGTGGAGGACCATGTCCGGCGCTTTTACGATTCCTGCAAGTACGCGCGCATAACGCCGCCGGTTTCGGCGGAGGAAACAGCGCGCATTACGGAAGAAATCGTCCGCCACAATTCCAAGGTTGCCGGCCGGGACGCGGAACTTGCCATCGTCTACTTCATCACGCCGGGCGAGAATTTCGTTTATGCCGGATCGGCGGCCGCAGATGGAACAAAGCTGGAGCCGACATTCTGTATTCACTCATTTCCCGTGCCGTTCTACCTGTTCCGCAGGTTCTTTGAAACCGGGCTGCACCTGGTAACGCCCTCGACGCGTCACGTTCCACCCGAATGCGTCGACCCGAAAATAAAGAACCGCAGCCGGCTTCACTGGTGGCTTGCCGAACAGGAAGCGCATCTGGTGGATAGGGGCGCCATGCCATTCCTGCTGGACCTGCAGGGAAACCTGACAGAAACCAGCGGGTCCAACGTCCTGCTGGTGAGAGATGGAACCGTATATTCGCCGCATCCGCGCAACATCCTGCTCGGCATCAGCCGCAAGGTGGTTATCGAACTGTGCGGCAAGTTGAACATCCCGTTCCGCGAGCGTGATCTGCAAGTGCACGACGCACTCACTGCGGATGAGGTATTTGTTACCACGACACCCTACTGCATGGCGCCGGTAACGAAAGTGAACGGCGTCACGATCGGTAACGGCTCCGTCGGAGGACCGGTCTATAACCGCCTGCTGGACGCCTGGAGCAACGAAGTTGGCGTCGATATTCGTGGGCAGGTGCTCGGGCAAAAAACGGCCAACACGGTGGCCTGAACTACTCATTTATCTATAAGGAGAGCTCTCATGAAGGTACTTGTGGTTGGCGGAGGTTCCATGGGCCGGCGCCGGTTGCGCGATCTTACCTATCTCAATCCCGGCGGCGTCCTGTTATTGGAGCCGGTGGCCGAGCGGTGCGCGCATGTGGCAAAGGCATTCGACGTACCTGGTTATTCTTCGTTGGATGAGGCCTTGGCGCAAAATCCTGACGCGCTCGCCATCTCTACTCCGCCCGCTCTGCACGAATCGTACGTGCGGGCAGCCGTGGACGGGGGCAAGCACGTGTTCGCCGAGGTACCGTTCCTGCTCGACTACAAATCATTACGCGAAGTAGCGGCAGCGCGGACCAGCAAAAAGAACGTGCTCGGCGTCAGCCACACGATTCGGTATTACCCGCCGTATCGGCTCATCCACGACCTCTTGAGCCAAAATGCGGTTGGCCGGCCACTGTATCTCGAATACAGTTTGGGAAATTATCTGCCCGATTGGCACCCCTATGAGGACTACCGCAAGTTCTACGCGGCCGATCAGAAGCTCGGCGGGGCGGGCATGGACATGCTCTTGCACGAACTGAGCGCCATCCACTGGTGGCTCGGGCCGACGACGAACATTCAGGCGCGGTTGGCAAAGATCAGCTCACTGGAAATTGCCGGTTCGGATACGCACGACATCCTCATGCGTTTTGCCAACGGCGCGGTCGGTTTCTTTCACCATGATGTCATCGAGCGCGGTACCGTCGGACGGCATATTCGCATTGTCGGTGAAGAAGGCACCATCGAGTGGCACCAGAACCAGCCCACGATTCGCGTGTATCGCGGCAAAGATAATTGCAATGACGAACTTGCGTTTAACCAGGCGAGCGACTGGGCGGAAGCAATGGAAGCGAGCCGGGAGAGCAGCAAACTCGTGGCCGCACAGCGCGCAGCGTCGGGAGAAATTCCCGCTGCCACGGCTCCCAGCTTCACCTACGAGTCCTGCTACCTGCGGGAGATGCGCCACTATCTCGATGCTGTCCAGGGGAAAACGCGGTACACCGGATGCACGATCGAGGAGGAACTAAAAACAGTCGCCGCATTCCACGCGGTTCTGCAGAGTGCTGAGCAGGGACGAGAAGTAGACGTCGCCTAAAGGTCGTGAACATAAAAAGCCGTGCATTCGGGGAATCCCGGGTGCGCGGCTTTCATGCGAGAGCTATTCCGCGGCAACCGGCCGGACCCAGTCTGCGCTGACAGCATCTTGCGGAGGATCCAAGCCCCGAACCAATCCGCCCAGTTCGGCGGGGTTGCGTGGAGTCTGAAATTGGCTGATCAGCCATCCGACCATGAAAGTCACGACCGTGCCGGCAATGGCGAAATAAAAGAAAGAGACCGAAGTTTTCCAGGCCAGCATTACATTGACTGCGGCGCCGGCCGCAGCGCCGCCGATGGCTGCGTCGCCTCGTGTGCGCTTCGTCAGCATGCCGAGTAGGAAAACACCCAGGATCGGCCCGCCCAGGAAGCTGTTGATCATGTTGAAGGCATTGATAATCGGCCCCCACCGATTTGCGAACAGCGCCGCGACTGTCGCCGCACCGCCCCATGCGACGGTTCCGATGCGTCCTGCCAGGACGGTTTCCGAATCGGACGCCTGCGGCCGGATCAGCCGCTTGTAGAAATCGACCGTTGTCGCCGTGGTCAACGCATTGATGCCCGCGCTCATCACCGCCATGGATGCGGCAAAGATCGAGGCGATCACCAGTCCGGAAAACCAGCCACCCAACTCGCGCATGACAAAAAACGGAAAAATCGCGTCCATCGACGGCAAACCGTTCAAGCGCTCGGGATGGAACTTGTAAAACGTGTACAGCACCGGGCCAACGGCATAAAGCACCAGCGAAACGGGAACAATGATGATCGCGTCCAGCAAAATGGAACGACGCCCTTCCTTGAGCGACTTCGTCGTGAAGTACCTCTGCAAATAAGCTTGGTCGGTTCCCAAAGTCGACAGCGCCATAAATGCGCCGCCAATTCCCGCCGCCCAGAATGTGGTCAACTGTGTGAGGTCGGGCGAGAAGTTCAACAGGTGCAATTGGCCTGCCTGATTGGCCATGCTAAACACTGTATGCGCGCCGCCCGGCACGTGTGAAATCGAGAGCCAGACAACGCTCACCAGCCCTGCCAACAGAACCGTGAACTGCATGACATCAGTCCAGATGACCGCCCGCATCCCCCCTAAAGTGGTGTACACTGTCGTACACAGACCCATGATCAGTACACAGCCCGCCAGCGGTAATCCTGTGATCAGCGAGAGAATCAGAGACGGAGCGTAGATCACGATCGCGACGTGGGAACCGCGTAGTAATAAGAACGTGGTGCTGCCGAAGAGGCGTGTCTTCAGGTCGAAACGGCGTTCCAGGTATTCGTAAGCCGTATAGAACTTGAATCGCGCATAGAACGGCATGAAGAGAAACATCACGATCGGCGCAACGAATAAGTAGGACCAACTCGACCACACGAGTTCCATGTTGTGCCGGTAAGTCCATGCGGGCGCGCCCATGTAGCTGATGGCGCTCATATCGGCGGCGACCAACGAAATCGCTACGGGAAGCGCTTTCATACTGCGCCCGCCCAAAAAGAAATCGCCAGCGGAAGCTTTGCGACGATAGAAGAGACTTCCGATGATGCTGACCGCGGCGACGTAGCCACCCAGGATGAGCCAATCTGCGATGCTGAATGATGCTGGAGTCATTGTCGACTGTCGGCAGATTGTGACA
>CAZKQQ010000118.1:17010-20544 GCA_964554945.1 uncultured Solibacteraceae bacterium
CGAGACGATAAGGAGGGGTGGTTATGAGAAGTTTCATGCTTGCGCTGGTGATAACGTTCTGCACATATTTCGCAATTGCGCAGACCCAAAATCAAGGGGCCCTCACAGGAACCGTTGCCGATTCGACCGGAGCGTTCCTTGCCGGCGCGAACATTACTGCCACGAATGTGGCGACCGGTATCAAGGCCAAGATCAAGACAGATGGCAATGGATCATACCGGCTGTCTTTCCTGGCGCCCGGAAATTATAACGTCACGATCGAAGCGCCTGGTTTCCGAAAGGTCACACTGCAGTCGGTAATCGTCACAGTCGGGACGATTACAAACGGGAACATCAAGATGGAAGTCGGGAGCGCGAACGAAGAAGTGACCGTCAGTTCCTCGGCCCCCCTCTTGGACACCGACAATGCCGAGCGCGGCGACGTTTTGGAGTCCCAGCAGATCCAGCACCTGCCCCTCAACGGCCGTGAATTCCTGCAACTGGCAGCGCTCGAACCCGGCGCGGTCAGCGGCAATCCCAAGCGCGGCATTCACCCGAATAAAGGCGGGGTCGACGTAAGCTTTAACGGCGCACGTGGCACGACGAACAGCTATTACGTCAACGGTGCCGCCAGCAACGATCCCTTAGAGAACACGATTGCATCGTCGCCGGCGCTCGATGCAGTTGCAGAGTTCCGCGTGCTCACCAATATGTATTCGGCACAATACGGCCGCGCCGGCGGCGCGGTCATTACCGTGCTGACGAAATCCGGCAGCAACGCCTTCCACGGCTCCGCCTACGAATATCACCGCAACAAGGCGCTTGATGCTCTCCCTTACTTTTACACCGGGCCTCGCAATAAGCTGGCGAACTATCTGTTCAACCAATACGGTGGCACGATTGGGGGTCCGGTGGTCATCCCGCACCTCTACAACGGCAAAAACAAGACGTTTTTCTTCTTTAGCGGGGAGGGTTTCCACTACGTAGAACCCGGCCAACAGATTGTGGGATTCGCGCCGACCGACGCCGAGCGTAACGGCGATGTCAGCAATACCATCAATCCGTGGTCTGGCAAACCGGTTGTGCTGATGAATCCGTATACGCAACAGCCGATCTCCGGCAATGTTCTTCCCGCTTCATTGATATCACCTGTCGGCAAGTACCTGATGTCGTTGTGGCCGTCGCCGAACTACAGTGGCGATCCCTTCCTGAATTGGCATGGGTTCGTCGGCGGGACGGAAAGTCAACGGAAGTTGATGGCGCGCGTCGATGAGCACGTCTCTGACAAGAACACGCTGACCGGTACGTGGGACCTGAACAACTACGACAATTTGCAGCCTGGCGCATACAACCAGTATGCGCAGAAAGATCAGGCGGACCACACCACGACGTGGGCGGGGACCTTCACCCACGTATTCAATCCGCGCCTGGTGAACGACACGAAGGTGTCCTTTGACAGCTTACAGTCGGGGAGTCAGTTCGCGCTCACGGCGAATGGCGGAAATTTCTGCGCAAAATGGGGGTTCGATCCGACTATCAACACAATTCCCGGCACATGCCGTAATCTCCTGTATACCATCGGCTACCAGCGCTACGACATCGGCAACGACGGCGATTACAAGCATCATGACAACACGTTGTATTTCAAGGACAATCTCGTCTGGGTCGCCGGCCGGCACACTTTCACATTTGGTGGCGAGTGGACGCGGGACATGTTCAATTGGCAGTACGACTCGGGTAGCACAGCGTATTACTTCGGTCTGCTCGACGGCCTTCCCGGTTATGGCGCGTACTACGGCATTACCGGTTCAACTTTCACTGACCTGCTGACGGGCATACCTAATCTTGTCAACGTGGGCATTGGCGGAACCAATGGCACGCCGGCCAACATGCACCTACTGCGCAATATTTGGGACGGATACGTCCAAGACGATTGGAAGGTCAAACCGTCTCTTACGCTGAACCTCGGCGTCCGTTACGACTATGAGCAACCCTTTGCGAACACCGACAATGAGTTTATGACCCTCGATTTCAAGACGGGATTGCCGCGGTATTCTGCCGGGGCACCTGCCGATTTGTTGAATTTGGTTCGTTTCAAGTATGAAACCGGCGGACCAAACCGACCCTACAATCCGAATCCGACGAATTTCTCGCCGCGCTTCGGCTTTGCCTGGCGTCCCTTCCACAGCGACAACGCCGTCGTCAAAGGCGGCTACGGCATCTTCGATACGACGGAAACCGCCTACACGACGATGTATGGAACGTGGGTAGCGCCGTTCCAGGGCCTGGTCAGCATGACTCCGGCCTACGCTGGCTCGTGGCCGGATAACAAGTCGCATCTGTTCACGGTTGACCAACCGTTGCCTACGCTGACGGTCAACGGACAGCAAATAGGCGCCCTCGCATACAAGCGCGGCACCAGCCCAGGGTATTTCCTTCCCAATGCGCCGTACTACCCGCTCGGTTACGTTCAGCAGTACAACCTTACGTACGGCCAGTCCTTCGGAAAGTATTGGGGGACGGAAATCGCCTACGTCGGGAGCCATGGCGTGAACCTGAATGGTAGTGAAACGATCCAAGCCTACGATCAGAATCTGTACAAACAGGCTATAGCCAATGGATTCAGTAACTTCGGCTTGCGCGCGAAAGGTTTCAATTCGCATTACGACGCGACGCAGATAACGCTAAAGCGCGCTCCTGCGCGAGGTTTCAACTTGTTGGCGACGTACACCTGGTCTCACGCGCTTGCGCAATCGTCGAATGACGACGTGCTGGAGAACTTGGTGACGGATGTTGACAAGTCGGGATATATCGCTCGCAAGCTGTGGAGTAACGCCGACTTCGACGTTCGCCATCGCATCACGATCGCGGGTGGTTACGACTTGCCGTTTGGTAAGGGAGAAATGTTCGGCCGGAGTTGGAACTCGGCTCTCGATGGGTTCCTCGGCGGATGGCGGGCCAACTGGATCTATACGTACCAGACGGGCGTCCCTTTTACCGTTTACAGCCCCACGCTGTATTTACCGGATCGCAACTGCAGCGGCATTCTGTCGGGAAGTGCGCGTACAGCCAGCCACTGGTTCGATTACTCCTGCTTCCCAACCCATACTCCGACCTCGTATACCGACCCGACCACAGGAACCACTTCGACGATCAACCTCCAGGGCAATTCGCGACCGAACATCATCCCTGGTCCGCCCACCAACGATGTTGACTTCGGCATGGAGAAAACCATTCACCTGATCGAGCGCAACATCTTTACCATTCGCGCAGAAGCGTTCAACCTGTTCAACCACCCGAATTTGCTGGGTCCTTCTGGCAACTACTTCTTTAACAGAGCATCGGGAGCAAAGATCACGACCGCCAAAAACGGCCGTGATGTCCAACTCTCGATTCGTTACTCGTTTTAGCCGACGTGGGACGGGAACAGAGTTGTCCCCGTTCCACGCTCATTTTTGTCCTGCGGCTTCTTGGATCGGCCTTCCTGAGGCCGCTTCTAAACAGATCTCGGATGGAAGAAACTTCCGTACCGTACGGAGGAGTGGATCATTGAAT
>CAZKQQ010000119.1:0-20456 GCA_964554945.1 uncultured Solibacteraceae bacterium
TTACATGCGCGCGTAACTGAATTCGGTTATGCTGTGGATATCCGATTCGCTTTGTTGCGTCGTTGTGTAGCCGCCCCCGGGTCTGCTGGCGGCCGGAATGTCTTATTCACATTGTTCACGTGTATCCGTGTGTCTGAGAGGAGAGAACTCGTGCGCCTTCACGCTTTGTCATTACCCAATTTTGCCGTTACTGGTATGGTTATCCCAATTCTGATTTTGACTCTGGGCGGCGCGGCCTGGGGACAGATTACCGGGTCGGGGCTAATTGGGGGAACGGTTACCGATCCCAATGGCGCCATCGTGCCCGGTGTGTCGCTGGTCATCAAGAATCTGGGCACGGGCACGGAACTGCCGCTATCGAGTAACGAAGTGGGCATCTACACAGCACCCTTTTTGCAGCCGGGCCGCTACGAGATTACCGCCTCCAAACCCGGCTTTGCAAAAGTTGTCCGGACGGGCATCACGCTGCAGGTCGGCCAGACATTAACGGTTGATTTATCGATGCCGATTCAAGCCACTCAGGAATCGGTCACGGTCACCGGCGATGCCGATATCGTCGACACCTCGAAGACCGAAATGTCTCAGGTGGTCAGCCAGACTTCCAAAGACAACCTGCCGTTGGCCGGTCGCAACTGGGCGCAATTTCAATTCCTGACCCCTAACGTCACAAACGATGGCACTACGGGCCTGGCCTCGTACCGCGGAATTTCCGGTCTCTACAACAGCAGCAACGTCGATGGCACCAACAACAATCAAGCGTTCTTCTCCGAGCAAAAGGGACGCACCACGCTGCCTTACGTCTATAGCCTCGATTCGATCCAGGAATACCAGGTGGCGTCCAGCAACTACTCTGCGGAATTGGGGCAGGCAGCCGGCGGCGTCATCAACGCCGTGACGAAATCGGGCAGCAACAATATTCACGGTGACCTGTTTTATTACTTGCGGTATCCCTCGCTGAACGCGCTCGATCCGTTACAAAAATCCAAGGGCATCTACACCCAGCCCATTCACCAACAGCAGCAATTCGGCGTCAGCGTGGGCGGCCCAATTGCCAAAAACAAGCTGTTCTATTTTCTGACCTATGATGGATCGCGCAAAGTCAATCCCATCTCGTACACCAGCAGCGGCACTTACCCGCAGGCGTGCTCGCCATTGATTCCCGCGGCCACCTGCGCAGCCGCCAATGCTTTCGTGCTGAGTAATCTAGGGGCTTTCCCGCGGTTCCAAAGCCAGGATATCGCTTTCGGCAAGCTGGACTACGCGCTCAACGACAAGAACCGGCTCAGCGCCTCGTTTAATTTCGATAACTTCCGCGCCCCGAATTCCTATATCACGTCAACGACCGCCAACAACTCTTCCAATTCGGCGAACGGGAAGGCCGTCACGCACGAGCGAAACCTGGTCGCCAACTGGAGTTCCACGTTGAATCCGACCACGATCAACAACCTGCGCTTTCAGTGGTCGCGCGATCTCGAGACAGTTGCCGCCAACGCCACTGCTCCCAGCGTGACGGTTACGAACTTTCTTACCTATGGGTTGCCGAATGCGCTGCCGCGGCCCGCGTTCCCGGACGAGCACAGGTTGCAGTTTACAGACGTGCTGAGCAAGACGCATGGAACGCATACTCTGAAGTTCGGCGGCGATCTGAACTTCGTGCACGAGTTGCTGATTAACCTGTTCCAGGGAGGCGGCGTCTACAACTACTCCGGCGCTAACAATTTTAGCAACTGGGTGGCCGATGTAGCGGGAATCAATCTCGGCGATGGTCTGACCGGACGGCACTTCAGCACGTTTGTGCAGGTGAACGATCCGGTTACCGGTGTGGGCAGGGACGATTTCTACAACAATGACTATGCCGTGTTCGCGGAGGATAGCTGGAAAGTCAAGCCGAGCCTGACTCTCACGTACGGCTTGCGCTGGGATATGTCCACCATTCCCCAGCCGCCCAAACCGAACCTGGCGACGCCGCTCACCTCACTCTATACGTCTACAATCAATATTCCCAAACACCAGTTTGCGCCGCGGATTGGGGCGGCCTGGCAGGTTTCGAAGGGCACAGTCGTGCGGCTTGGTTACGGCTTGTTCTACGCGAAAACCTCGAACAGCATGTTCTATGCGACGCGCGTGGAGAACGGAGTGATCCAGCAGACTTTCAACTGCAGTCCGACCAGCTGCCCGGCGCTGACCTACCCGAATCTGATATTCACGCCCACCGGCGGCACACCCGTCGCGCCTTTCGCGGGCGCGCTCGTGCCGACGGTGACGTCCTTTACACCGCCCGCCCTGACGCAGACCTCGCGGGGGCAAGTACCCGATTTCGCCAATCCGCGCGCTCATGAAGGAGACGTTACATTTGAGCGCCAGTTGGCTGGTGACATGAGCCTATCGGCTAGCTATGTGGTGAGCCGGGGAATGAGGCTGCCGGCATTTATCGATCAGAATCTGGCGCCCTCCACGACCACGCGCAGTTACGACATTACTGGTCCTACCGGAAGCACCATCCGGTCGCTGACGGTGCCTTTCTACACGGCCCGCATCGATCCAACCGGCCCGGTGCTGGCGGGTCTCAGCGACGTCAATTCCTGGTACAACAGCATGGCTCTGACGTTCCGCAAGCGCTACTCGCATGGCCTGGAATTCATCGCCAACTACACGCTCGGATACGCCAGGGATGGCGGCGAAATCCAGGGTCAATTCGGAACGTTTAACGGCGGCGGGCAGAACTTCCCCGTCGATCCCAAAAATCGCTCGCTGGAATATGCGCGTTCCGATCTGGATCAGCGCAATCGGTTCTCCGGCACAGTAGTGTGGACTCCCGACTGGGGCAAGAACATTTCCAACCGGGCCACAAAGTTCGTGGCCAGCGGCTGGACTTTCTCCACCATCGTGTTTGCGGCTTCGGGCCAGCCGTACAGCGGCCAGATTAACGGCGCCAATCCTCCGGCCGGAGGAGTGCTCGGCGGGTTGACCGGCGGCACCAATAATAACTCGGGTACGGCGCTCAGCGGTGCTCGCGTTTATGACGAGCCGCGCAACTCCTTTACTCAGCCCAGCACCAAGGACGTGGATTTTCGGATCGGCCGCACCTTCAGCTTCAACGAGCGGTGGAAGTTCTCCATCCTTGGCGAGGCCTTCAATCTGTTCAACTTCACCAATATTTACCAGGTGAATTACACCGAGTATAACTATGCCGCCGCGGGCAGCGGCGTGTGCACAGGCCACACGAATGCGTGCGTGGTGCAGAACACCAGCCCCACGGGATTTGGCGCACCCACATCGACCAACACCAACCTGTCGGGCGCGCGCCAGTTGCAGATTGCCGCCCGGCTCGCCTTCTGATTCTGAGCATGGGCCGGCGGCATCGGCCGCCGGCTGTACTACCCTTCAGAGATGGCAGCTCGACGACTCTCCAAGCGCACCTACCGCTTGTTCCGGCTGGATACGTGGGACGAGTTCTTGAATCTGGTCTCCCAGGCGCCCTATTCGAACTGGGCGTTTCGCGGCGAGCGTGACGAGCGCTGTCCGCTCTACAGTTCACTGTCCCGGTATCTGCAAGGCTTTGGTGTCCATCCGAAGGCATGGCCGGAACAGGAGGGCCGGATTCTGCGCATCTTCAAGCGCAAGGCACACCAGTTTCTGGATAAACCTCCCGACCCGGACGACGATTTTCAGTGGCTGGCCCTGATGCAGCACCACGGCGCCCCGACCCGGCTCATCGATTTCACCTGGTCGCCCTACGTGGCGGCTTTCTTCGCGTTAGAGCGCACCCGGGCTGACGGTGTGGTTTGGGCTCTCAACAAGGCGCGTGTGGATACCGGTCTGGCCCGCATGGATCCCCGAATCAGCGGCAGCTTCCGGCGTCACTTTCTGAAAGGCCATCATCGCTTCATTTGGATGGGCGAGCCGCACACCATGAACAGCCGCCTCATCGCCCAATCGGGCACTTTCGCCGTGCCCGGGGTCCTGGATGTCCCTGTCGAAGATATCCTGAGCGACCAGGATCAATCGAATATTCTGGCGAAGATTATCCTGACCAATCCTGTTCGCGAGGGCGGCATGCGCGAGCTCTACCGGATGAATATTACGCACGCCACGTTGTTTCCCGATCTGGATGGTTTAGCCCGCTCGCTCGCTTACGAGCTGGAATTTCATTGGGCCTACAACCCGCGGAACATGCGCCAGTACAAGACCGAGACCTAGATAGGCCCGTGACGGTTAGGGCAGCGGGTCGGTGCTTTGGATGCTCAGCCTTCTTCGCTGTTGCTGCCGGCGGAGTTCCTCAAGTTGCTGTTGCAGCCATTGGGCGCGCGCTGTCTGCGCGCTCAAATCCGCTTTCAATTTGACGGTTTGTTTCGCCAGATCGTCGCGCTGCTGGCGGAGTTCGGCTTGCATTTTGCCGGCTTCGCCCTGCTGCTTGCTCAGCTCCGTTTGCTGCTTGGAGGATTCCGCCTGCTGCTTGCCCAAGTCGGCATTCTCCTTGCGCAGGTTGGCGTTCTGTTGCGTAAGATTGGCAACCTGCCTGGCGAGATCGTTATTCTGCTTGCGCAGTGCCGCGCTTTCCGGCGCCGGCGCTGGCCGGGCCGCGGCAACCACGGCTGGAGCGATGTTGGCAGCCGGCTGCGGATGAGGACGCATCTGATCGCCTGCAACCCCTATGGCGACGCCCGCAATTATGCCTGCCGCAATGCCTATCCAGCCGCGCTTCGCCTTCGGCTCTTCTTCGTCGTGCACCAGAAAAGACGGGGCGTTTTCCGGCTCCGGATCCATCTCTTCCAATTCGAGCTGATGCGTATGCGGCGGTTCCCTGTGACTCTCGAAAGGCGCCGGCGCGGGCTCCTCCACCGGTAGCGCCGCCCTGACGGCGGGCTCGTGCTCCGGTTCCGTCCTGTGCTCCAGTTCGCGGACGTCCGCCACCATGGATTCGTTGGGCGGTTCGAGTACGTGAGATACCGCCTCGGAAATTTGCGCTCCCCCGGGAACCGGCAGCAACAAAGTGGTTTCGGGTGGCGTAGGCATCGTCATCACCACGGCGTCCGGCTCGGTTTCCCGCATGGGTCCAGGCACGGCCTGGGGACTACCCGCCGTCATTGGCTGCAGCGACAGCGCTTCTACTACGAACTCGTGATAACTGCTTTCCGCGTGAATCGAGCCGTCGGGTTCGCGGAAGAAGAAGCCTGCTAGCGTTGGCTGCAGCGTCGACGGCCGCAGCACCAGCGCGACTTGCCAGCGCTCCGGGAAATACCGATTGTGAATATCCAGGTCCGACTCGCTCAGAGAGATCTCGCTGCGTGTATGCGAGTGGTACCAGCCCACCGGCCGCAGCTCTCCCGGAAAAGGCTGGCTCAGCGTGTCTCCCAGCCGAACCTGGTCAGCCGGAGACAGCGTGAAAGCCGGACCGAATGCATGCTCGCACTCGATGGGAGCATAATCCAGGATTTGTATCCGGTGCTCTTCCACTTTGCCGAGCAAGATACCGCCGATCTCGGCGCCGCCGCGCGGCAGCGAGAAAAAGGCATCCACTACGGCCAACCGGATGTCGTCGAGCGCCTTTCGCGAATATTCGATGGCGAAGGGGCACGGGTCGGCGCTCCAGGTGCCCAGCGCGCCGTTATCGGTGAAAGATTCAGTCATGGATGCGTCCATTTGATTGTTGGACAATCAGATCCCAGTGACTACATGGAATTTGGGCAGCACCGGGAAGCTAACCATTGATATAGTGCGCGGTGGACGGCAAACCCGAGTCCGCTGGGGCATATGCCCCACGCTTTGAGCGACACGCCTGACTTCCGAACCTGATTTGAGTGCTTTCCCCCAGCTTTTCAAGGAGATGGGACATGGCGACTGAAATGCAACTCATTGTCATCTGGAGCGAAACCGTGATGAACTTCGAACGCGCCCCGATGCTGGTGATCTGGGAAGTGACTCAAGCCTGCGACCTTGCCTGCGTGCATTGCCGGGCTTCGGCCCAGTCCGAGCGCCATCCGCAGGAACTGTCCACCCAGGAGGGATTCCGGCTGCTCGATGAGATTCGCTCGTTCGGCGAACCGCTCATGGTATTCACCGGCGGCGATCCGCTGAAACGGCCCGATCTTTACGATCTGATCCGCTACAGCGTTTCTCTCGGTTTGCGAACCAACGTTACACCGAGCGCGACGCCGCTGCTGACGGCGGACGCAATCGAGAATTTTAAAGCGGCGGGCATATCCCGATTGGCGATCAGTCTCGACGGCCCCGACGCCGCCACGCACGATGATTTCCGCGGCATCCCCGGAACGTTCGACCGCGCTCTGTTTGCGCTCCGGCACGCCCGCGACATCGGCCTCGATACGCAATTGCAAACTACCGTGACGCGCCGCAACATGGCGCGCCTCCCGGAACTGGCGGAGATCGCCAGGGAAGTGCGGACCCGCATGTGGAGCCTCTTTTTTCTGATCGTGACCGGGCGCGCGCTCGAAGGAGACGACCTGGATGCCGCCGAATACGAGCAGGTCTTCGGATTCATGTATGAGCTTTCCAAGACCGCTCCGTTCGGTATCAAGACCACCGAGGCGATGCACTACCGGCGCTACGTCGCCCAGCGCATCAAGGCCGAGCATGGTGCCACCGAAAACGAAAACGCCAAAGGCGTCGCCTGGCGCACCGCGGGCGTAAGCGATGGCAAGGGCTTCGTGTTCGTGTCCCACACCGGCGAGATCTTTCCCAGCGGCTTCCTGCCAATCACTGGCGGAAACGTGTTGCGCGATTCGCTGGTGGATGTCTACCAGAACTCGGCGTTGTTCCGTACCCTGCGCGATACCACGCAGCGCGGCGGCAAATGCGGTGTCTGCGAATATCAAAAAATCTGCGGTGGATCGCGCTCGCGCGCTTACGCATGCACCGGCGATTTCCTCGCCGAAGATCCGCGCTGCACCTATCAGCCGCATCTGGCCGAGGCCGTTGCCGGCTGAACGTCAGCTAATTTTTGTCGCACCGTATCTCCGCAGAGGCACAACAAAAAATTTAGGACCATTCCATGCGAAAGTATTGACTCCGGCTGTCTACTCGTGGTTCAATCACCCCAGTTTGATGGAGTTTTGTGGAGAGCGAACGCGCTGCGCGCCTCGTTATCCATTGATGACAAAGAATTTTCTTGACATGGAGACGTCGATCGGGTATGAATAAGTTTACCGCGTCCGGTTTTCGTCTGCAATTTTGTGTTTGTACCCCGGTGAGCACAGAAGAAGACAAAAACAAAAACGCCATGTGCCACAGGTAGGACTTCAGCAAGTCCCGGTGGAATGGTTTTGCGACCGCCGGTAAATGGCTCTCCGCCCGACACGGAGAAGTTCCCAAGGTAGACTGAACGGGTTTCGATTTTGAGGCTCAGGTTGGAAGAGAACTTCGACCAATTCAATTTTCGCAATTCACAAGGAGAAGGAAATGGCAGCATTTCGTAGATGTATTATTGCGTTGGCCGTGCTCGCGATATTTGCCGGGCTAGCCAGCGCGCAGGTGCAGACTTGTACTGTCACCAGTCAACAGGGAAATATCAACCTCCGTTCGGAGAGCAAGGCGGAGCTGGTTTCGGATTTGTTGATCACTTGCACCAGCACTGGGGTCAACACCGCCAGCACGACTTTCGCTCCGGTCGTGAACATCACCGTGACGTTCAATGCGCCGGTTACGAGCAAGATTTTGCAGACGGTTTCGGGCTTTAACTTGTCGGAATCGTTGTTGCTCATCGACGACCCGCAGAATTCCGGCACTGCCCAGGTATCCGGCTTCGGGACTGGCGCTGCGCAGATCCAATGTGCGTTCACCCCCGCGACCCTTTTCGGTTGCAACACGTACCCGAATATCATCGGTGGAATTCCGGTGATGTCGAGCACTTCGGCCGCGCTCGGTGCCCCGGGCATCACCTCCGCAGCCAACATCTATCAGGGCGTCTCGAGCGGAAACTCGCTGACGTTCTTTGGCGTGCCGGTAGTTCCGCCGGGAACCAACTCCACCCGGAGTTACCGCGTCACCAACGTTCGCGTAAATGCGAGCACGGCCAGCGGTCAAATCTTTGGCTCCGTTTCGGTACAGGCCGGCGCAGGGCCGGGAACCAGCGGCGCTGGACTTTTCTCGTTCACGCAGACTGTCAGCCCCTCACTCGGTACCTCTACCACGAGCTTGAGCGTTAAGGCGGCAGGCGCTTCTTTGACCAATTGCAATCCGCTGACTGTGGGCTTCGCCGGGAACGTCAGTTTCACTGAATTGTTTAACAACGCGTTTAAACCGCGCGTCAATCCGACAAGCGCGGTAAACTCCGGTCAGTCAGGTACGACGGTGCAGAACATTCCGGGAGCCTTTAACGGGAGTTCGGAATCTGACTTTGTGCCGGCGTTCTCGGTCAATAACGTTACGCCCGGCTTGGCCGATTTCGGTACGCGCCTGAAAGCGAACTTCAGCAACATTCCATCCGGCGCACGCCTGTTTGTGTCGTTCACCAACGTGACGACGACAAATGTCTCTGTCGCCAACGTGGGTACGGTACCCTCGGTCTTCTACACCGTCGGCGCTACCCCCGGCAGTAATGCAACGACTGTCGGCAGCAATACCGCGGGTGTGTTTGCAGAGCTGCTGCAGCCTGGTGCGGAGGCCACCCCTGATACGAATGTCCCGCCGGTAGTTGCGTCACCGTTATTCGGGACAGCGACCGTCATTGGCACCGTCGGGTACCCGTACGTCGAACTTTCAGTAAGCGGCGGTAGCGCTACTGCGGTTTGGGAAGTGCTGAACGCGAACGCAAGCGCGCTGGACACAGCGACATTCTCGGTGTTCATCACGCAGGCGGCTCAAGCGCCGACCGGCACGGTGGCCGCCGATATGACCTACGCGCCAACCACCTCCACAGCCGTGGTCCCGAACTTCGTGGATCCCGGTACCACTCAGAACGTCTTCACGATCTCGCAATGCCGTACGCTGCTGTTGTTCCCGTACGTGACCAGCGCAGCGGGTTTTGACACCGGTATTGCGGTCGCAAACACAACTGCAGACCCGCTGGGCACTACAGCTCAGACCGGTACCTGCACTTACAACTGGTACGGTTCACCGACAACGGCGGCGACAACTTCGCCCACTATCGCAGCAGGTACTGTCTACGCATTTTCGCTGGCGTCCAGTTCCCCCGCAATCAGTGGATTCAGCGGATATATGATCGCTGTTTGCAACTTCCAGTACGCGCATGGGTTTGCCTTCGTGGCCGATTGGACCAGCACGATCCAGTCTTCCGCGATGGGTTACCTTGCGCTGGTGATGAATCCCAACGCTCCTCGTGCCGCAATTAACATCCCAGGCGGCAGCGAAGGGCTGGTCCAGTAAGAAGTAATTCCTTAGTTTCACTTTATGGAAGGGGGGCGCAGGCTCCCCTTCTTTTTTTGACTGCAGTTTCTGGCCTCGTGACACTCACCAACCCTTAGCTGCTGATCCCGCCCGGCGCAATTATCCCCAAGACTTTCAGAAGACCCGGCTCCGGGGCCAGTCTCGTGCCGTTCCGAAGAACGTCTTTGCCTCTCGTTTCCGCCGGAACCTTTGCGCCCGGGCAGAATGAAATGATAAACTACATCTCTCGCGCCATCTTTTTGGACCCCATTCTCGGAATTGGAGGCTGTTCTTGATCGGGCTTAGAAACGCTTCTCTCACGGCGGTGCTTGCGTGCGGATGGTTCGGAAGTACGGCGCTGGCGCAGACGGCCGCCAGTCTCGCCGTGGTCTCCGGGAATGGGCAGTTGGTTTGCCCTGCTTGCCTGAACACGTCCATGACGAGATTTGAGCCGCTGGTGGTGCTGGCGACCGATGCGCAGGGGGCGCCGGTTTCCGGGGCGACTGTGAATTGGAGCGTTGTCTCGGCGATATCCGGGAACTCGCTTGCTGCCGCACAGACGGTCACCGGCACTGATGGGACCAGTTCGAACACCCTTAACGTAGTGTTTACGTCGGCCCGATCGGTCTATAGCGTTGTGGCGTCGCTGCCGAACACCAGTGCCGCCGTAATCTTCACGCTTACCGCAGGCGCCCAGGAATCTTCCACCGATTACGCGATCGTGCAGGTCCCGTCCGGTCGTTTCGTGACGATCACCGGAACTGCTGGCGGTACGGGTAGCCCGGCAATCCAAGTGAAGGTCCAGGATTTTGGGACTTTTCCAATCTCAAATATTTCCGTGCGGCTAACCCCGGACCCGAGCTACACGCCCGGCGCGTCAGTAGCCTGCGCGACGGCCGCGGGCGCAGATCCCGGATCCGTATTGACGGACAACACCGGGCTCGCTACCTGTACTCCGGTGATGGGTCCGATCGCGGGCACGGGTACGTATCAGGTTCTCGTAGGTGGGGTTGCCAAAGCCCAACTGAATGGCACCGGTCCATTGGGATATACCACGTTCGGTCCGGAATTCATCCAGGTCAATCCCGGCGTGCCTGGCGCCATGAAGATCATAAGTGGGAGCCCGCAGAGCGCGAATCCGGGTCAGGCGCTGGCGGCGGCTCTGGTGGCCGAAGTGGATACTGCCTCAGGAACCGCGCTCTCGGGTGTGCCAGTCACCTGGAGCGTCACTCCCGCCGGCACCGCCACTCTCTCCAATACCACGACCACTTCCGATGCTAACGGTCGAGTCTCGACGAATGTCACGCTGACAAACTCTGCGTCGGGCGCCGTTCAGGTGACTGCGTCGACCGGTTCCTTCTCGGTTAGTTTCAGCATCAACGTCAATATTACGATCTCCGGCCTAACCAAAGCGTCCGGCGATGGGCAGACCGCGGCGCTCGGGCAAGCCTTCGCCCAGCCTTTGACGGTCCAGGTGAACGCTGCCGCCAACCAATCAGGAGCGAACATCCCCGTTCAGTTTGCGATTAGCGGCCCTGGAACCCTGAGTGCCACGAGCGTCACCACTAACAGCAGTGGGCAGGCTTCGGTCACCGTGACGGCCGGCAGCACTGCCGGCGCGATCACCGTCACTGCTTCTACGGGCCCTTTCTCCGTATCCTTTAATCTGACGGTTGCCCCGCCGGGACCAAGCATAACGCCAACCAGTTTCGTGAATGGCGCAGGGTTTTACAATAGCGATCAGATCCACTCTGCGCTGACGCCCTGCGGAGTCGGTGCGGTGATCGCCCCCGGAATTGCTCCCAATATCCAGGGCATTGTTACCAGCCCGATGTTCGGTCCGCTGTCCTACCAGCTCGCCCAGGTGACGATCTCGTTCGGTAGCAGCCGCGCTCCTCTGTATAGCGTGTCGAACGTGAATGGGCAGCAACAGGCGTCTTTCCAGGTGCCCTGTGATGTGACGCCATCCGACTCCGTTCCAGTGACCGTCACGGTGAACGGGGTTTCCAAGACCGTGAACGTGTTGATGCGCGTCGCCGGTCCCGGCGTTTTCGTGTTCACCGATTCCGACAACCTGCAGCACGCTGTGGTGGTTCGATCCGATGGATCATATGCGAGCGCAACCAACCGCGTCCAGCCCGGCGAAACGGTGCGCCTGTATATCACCGGGATGGGCCAGGTTCAGCCGGCGGTTGCGACGAATTCAGTTCCTGTCGTGGGCACGGATTCCATTGCACAGGGTAACGTGGTCGTCGCGATCAACAACACCGGCATGCGAGTAGTGAGCGCCCGGCGCGCCCCAAATCTGGTTGGCGTCGACGAGGTTACGTTCCAGGTTGATGCGAGTGTGCCCACGGGCAACCAGGTCCTTTATGTTGCCGTGGGCCTGGCGGGTACCTTTGACGTCAGCAACGCGTCCTTGATTACGCTCCAGTAAGAAGCATAGGGATTCGCGATTGCCTCGGGTTCCCTAACATCTTCGCCTATTCTTCGCTATCATGTCTATATGTAGTGTGTTGCAGAATCAGTGTAGATCTGGTTGCGTATAGATAACTCGTCCCGTATCAAACACTTCTCCAAAAAATCGCTTGCAAAGGATTGTATGCCGTGCCCGTCTTGGTTGTGGCCTGATTTTGGCCTTCATGGGGACGAAATGTGGCAGAGTGGAGTCAGCAACTGGAGATGGTCGAGCCCCCGCGGGGTATGTACCCTGCCCGGCTCGACGACAAGGGCCGGGTCAAGTTGCCGGCAGCCTTCCAGCAATTCTTCGCCGCGTTACGCGAGAAGAAGCTGTTCGTCACCAGTCTGGACCGCCGCATTGCCCAAATATATCCCATTGCGGTTTGGCGTGAAAACGAAAAATTCTTTGACAATTACCGTGAAGACCCCCGAATCGCCCGCAATGTGGCGTTCAACGCCGCCGATTTGGGGGCCGAATCGGAGATGGACGCGCAAGGTCGCATTTTGTTTTCGCCGGAGTTGCGCCGCGAACTTGGAATCGAGAATCAATCCGTGAAGCTGTTCGCGTATAAGGGCCGGATCGAAGTTTTGAGCGAGAAGCTTTACGAAGAGCGCAAGCGCGAGGCCGCGCAAACAGCTGCCGATGACGTGTCGAAGCTGGAAGCCGCAGGATTGAATTGATGATGTATGCACTTCTCCGTGATGGCCGGCGAGGCAATCGATCTTCTCGCGGTGCGTCCGGATGGTGTATATCTCGATGCTACGGCGGGCCTGGGCGGGCACGCGGCGCTGATCGCGCAACGGCTAACCACGGGGATGGTGATTGCGAACGACCGCGACGCGGAATCGCTGGAGATGGCGCGCGCGAATACGGCCGAGTGGGCGCCGCGGATCCGGTTTCATCATGGGCTTTTCAGTTCTCTGCCGGAAGCCGTGCGGGAAGCGGGCTTCACGAGAGTGGATGGGTTGCTGGCCGATCTGGGCGTGAGCCGCTATCAGCTCACCGAGCCGCACCGGGGATTTTCATTTCTGTCGGATGGGCCGCTGGACATGCGAATGGATCAGTCCACAGGCATGACAGCCGCCGATCTCGTCAATCAAGCTGCCGAGAAGGCACTTGCCGATCTGATCTTTCAGCTCGGCGAAGAAAGGAGGGCGCGGAAGGTAGCCAGAGCCCTGGTTCGCGCACGGCCCATACGGAGCACACTACATCTGGCCGATGTGGTGGAGCGGGCCGTGCCGCGGACAGGAAGATTACACCCGGCCACCAAAACCTTCATGGCCTTACGCATGGCCGTGAACGAAGAGCCCGAAGAATTGGACCGTCTCTTGGAGATTGGTCCGGATCTGTTGGCGGTGGGCGGCCGCATGGTGGTGATCAGTTTCATGTCGTTCGACGACCGAAAGGTCAAGGAAAGATTCAGGCAGCTCGGAAAAGAGGCGCGCGCGAAAGTCTTAACCAAGCACCCGCTTCAGCCGAGCGAGGAAGAAACCGCCCGGAACCCGGCTTCGCGCAGCGCGAAGCTGCGCGCGCTGGAGCGGATTTAGGGGACAAGCAAGGGAGACAGCATGGCAACGCTGCCTGCGTTTTTACGAAGAATTGAGACGCCCGCGCGATTCAAAACCGGCTCGCGGCCGGCGCCCTTACGGGCGGACCGGGACCCGTTCCAATTGCGGCCGCTTCCTTTCGAGGACGTGTTTTTTTACTGCAAGAAGATCGACAATTCCCGGCTCGTGCGCGAGGCCGACCCCCAGGCGCGCGGCGCGTGCTGGTCCGCAATCGGCGCCGCCTGCGCCGCCGTGCTTCTGCTGGCCGTCCTGCTGGCGCCGAGCGTGGCCGGAACGCTGGCCGGCTACAAACTGGAATCGTTGCGCGCCGAAGAGCGGCGGCTGCAAACTGAGCAGCGCGTTCTCGAGTTGCGGGAAGCGGGATTGCTTCGGCCCGACCGGCTGGAAAAGCTGGCGAAGACCCAGCATCTGGTGACGCCCGCGTCCGGCCAGGTGATGCATCTCGATTCGAGGAGCGACTCGGCCGTGGCAATGGTTCAATAGGGAGACCCGACAGAAAAAGTCAAAAGTCAAAGGTCAAAAGTCAAAAGTCAAAAGTGATTTGGCGGGCGGCTGCGCCGCCGTTTTTTGAGTGGTTTGCTGCGCGCCGAGCACCTGCTTCCTTTTGAATTTTGACCTTTGGCTTTTCACTTTTGACTTTTTTCTTTTTATATGGCCGAACGGCGATTATTAATCCTGGCAGTCCTCGTCCTCTTGTGGGGAGGCGCCGTCTTTGGAAAACTCGTCTCGCTGCAGGTGGTTCACCACGCCGAGTATCAGCACATTGCCCGCGCCCGCCAGGAATTATTGATCGAAATTCCCGCCCCTCGCGGAACCATCTTCGACCGTAACGGCCAGCCGCTCGCGATGAGCGTGCCGGCCGAATCCGTTCACGTCAATCCACTGAAGGTGCCGGATCTGGACCTCGCCTCCGAGATTCTGTCGCTGGTGTTGCATCTGGATCGGACGGAACTCTACGGCAGGATGAAGAATGCTTATTTGAACCATCGCGGTTTTCTGTGGGTGAAGCGGCAGATCACACCGGAGGAGTCGCAGAACCTTCGCAATCTGGACCTGGACTGGATTGAGTTCGTAAGCGAAAGCCAGCGCCACTACCCCAAGGGAGCTCTGGCGGCACACCTGCTGGGGTCCGTCGACTTTGAAGAAAAGGGCAATGCCGGAATCGAGAAAGCTTTCGATCGCGAGCTTCGAGGCCAGCCGGGCCAGATTCGCCTTCTTACCGATGTGAAGCGGCGCGGCATTGACTCCCAGCTGGATTCCGAAGCGCGCGTGGGAACGCCGGTGACGCTCACCATCGACGAGCGCCTCCAGTTTGTGGCGGAGAGCGAAATTGCGGCTCAGGTGGAGAAATTACATGCGGCCAGCGGCAGCGTTGTCGTGATGAGCCCCTATAACGGCGATGTTTTGGCTATGGCCAGTTATCCGGTGTACGATCCTAACCAGCCGCCCGGATCCGGAGAGAACATGGCCGGCCGCCAGAACCATGCGGTTTCAGTTCCCTTCGAACCCGGCTCCGTTTTCAAGGTGATCACGATGACGTCGGCGCTCGAAACCACCGACCTCCGTCCCGACAGTCCGATTGACTGTCACGGGGGCGTGCTCAAGCTGCCCGGCCGCGTGATTCACGATTCCCATGCCGGACTGCACGTGATTCCGATGGCGACCGTGCTTGCCAAATCCAGCAATATTGGCGCCATCGAAGTGGGAAGCCGCGTCGGGCAAGCCAACCTCTACGAATATGCCCGCAGGTTCGGTTTCGGCCAGAAGACCGGAATCGAGTTGCCCGCCGAATCTAAAGGAAAACTCAGAAAGCTGCAGCGCTGGGGTACGACCTCCTGGGCCTCTGTCTCGATTGGTCAGGAAGTAAGCGTGACTACTGTGCAGCTGGCCCGCGCGGCCTCGGTTTTCGCTAACGGCGGTCTGCTGGTGAAGCCGCGCCTCATACTGAAGAAAGGAGGCCGTCTCCAGCAACCGGCGGCTCGGGTTCGCATAATCCGGCCGGAAACCGCGATCACCATGCGCCAGATGATGGAGGGTGTCGTAATGAAGGGCGGCACCGCGCCCAATGCGCAGCTGGCTGGTTACTCGACGGCCGGCAAGACCGGGTCGGCGCAGATCTTCGATATGGCCACCCACCGCTACTCGCACAACACCTACAACGGATCGTTCATCGGTTTTGCGCCCTTGACAAATCCAGCTATCGTAGTAGTAGTAACGTTGAACGGAACCCACGGTACGGCTGGTTTTGGAGGCGCAGCAGCCGCGCCGGTTTTTCACGCGGTCGCGACGGAAGCACTTCGGGTTCTGGACGTTCCCAAGGATTTGCCGGAACCCCCGGCGCCGCTGTTGGCAAAGAAGGCGGTGGAAGACCTGAGCGTCGGGGACAGCGGTTCCGACCAGCCGAACATCCTTGAGGACGCCGACGATGACGAAGACACGTCAGGGATCGTCGCGGAAGCGGGTCCGCGCGCGCCTAATTTCCGCGGCAAGACGATGCGCGCCGTGCTGGCCGAAGCGGCGGCTAAAGGTTTGACCATTTTGCCCGACGGTAGCGGAGTCGCGCGTATGCAAGTGCCGCCGCCGGGAACGGTTTTGCATCCAGGAGAACGTATTCGGGTCCAGTTCGTGAGATGAAACTCGGAGCAATACTCTCGGGCGTGGGGTTGAAGCAGTCCCTTTCCCCGAGTATTGCCGGAGTGGAGATCGACGGACTGGAATTTGATTCGCGACGGGTGGGGAAAGGGTTCTTATTCTTCGCATTTCCGGGGAGCCGCACCGACGGGCGCCGCTTTGCCGAGGACGCGCGTGGGCGCGGCGCGGTGGCCGTGGCCAGCGAGTCGGCGGCGCCGGACGGTTATGACGGCATCTGGATCCAGGTGGAGCATGGGCGGCAGGCGCTCGCTTTGGCGGCGCGGAATTTTTACGGAAGGCCCGACGAGCGTCTTGGCCTGACCGGAATCACCGGCACCAACGGCAAAACCACGACATCCTATCTTCTCGATTCGGTGCTGCGAGCCGCCGGGCATACCACGGCGCTGATCGGGACTATCGAATATCACCTGGCCGGACGCGTGCTTCCCGCTGTGAATACTACGCCCGAGTCGCTGGCGTTGGTCCGGCTGTTCTCCGAATTGGAAAAGCAAGGTGGAAGCCATGTCACCATGGAGGTTTCCTCGCACGCGCTCGCATTGGGGCGCGTGTACGGGTTCCACTTCCACACCGCTATCTTTACCAATTTGACGCGCGATCACCTGGATTTCCACGGCACGATGGAGGCTTATTTTGCCGCCAAGCGCCTGCTATTCGAGGGCGCCGGCGCGCCGCCGCCCAAAGTGGCGGTGCTCAACCGTGATGATGAGAACATTCAGGGAATGAAACTCCCCCCGGAAACCGAAATCTATTGGTATGGTTTGGGAGCGGAGGCGACATTGCGGGCGCGCCAGGTTTCTTCCGGCTTCGATGGACTCCGGTTTGAGATTCAGTTCGGCAAAACACGCTTCCCCATGGAATCGCCGCTCATCGGAAAAATAAATGTCTATAACATTCTCGCGGCCTGCGGCGCGGCCCTTTCCTATGGCATTCCCCCGGAAGTGATCGCGCGGGGTATCGCTAACCTGCGAGCAGTCCCGGGCCGGTTCGAGCGAATCGATGAAGGACAGCCTTTCGTCGTAGCGGTCGATTACGCGCACACCGACGACGCGATTCGCAACGTAATTGCCGTAGCGCGGTCGCTGAATCCGAAGCGTGTGATTACGCTGTTCGGCTGTGGCGGCGATCGCGACCGCACCAAGCGGCCCCTTATGGGCCAGGCGGCGGCCGAAGCGAGCGATTTCGTCGTGCTGACTAGCGACAATCCGCGATCCGAAGATCCGCTCGCCATTATGAATGACGCGCTGGTCGGGATCCGCCGCGTGGATGTGCCTCACATCGTGGAGCCCGATCGGGCCACTGCCATCGCCCGCGCCATCCGCGAAGCTCGCGAAGGCGACATTGTCATTCTTGCTGGAAAGGGGCACGAGACGTACCAGATTCTCAAGGATCAGACCCTTCCCTTCGATGACCGGGCCGTGGCCCGGGACGTGCTGAAGAGTTACGGGTTTCACAATAACACCAAGCCATGACCCTGGAACTACAAGAAGCAGCGCGCGTCATGGATGGAGAGGGGAGCGCCCGGTCCGTGAAGGTAACGGGCTGGAGTGTGGACACCCGGACACAGAATCCCGGAGATGTGTTCTTTGCCCTTCGCGGGCCGAATTTTGACGGCCATGATTTTGTGGCCGCTGCGCTGGAGAAAGGCGCAGCCGCAGCGATCGTGGAACGGAGCACCGGGAAGGCCGGCGAACTGGTGGTGAGCGATTCCCTGGCGGCGCTGCAGCGCCTGGCCGCCTGGGCGCGTCGGGAGTGGGGCGGCAAGGTGGTTGGCGTAACCGGCAGCGCGGGCAAGACCACGACCAAGGACGCCATAGCTCATCTTCTATCAGTCGAAGTGCCGGTCGGCAAAACGGTTGGCAACCTCAATAATCATGTCGGCGTGCCGCTCTCGGTCCTGCGCCTTCCGGATGAAAGCCGCGTCGCCGTGCTGGAAATGGGGATGAACCACGCCGGAGAGATCCGCGACCTGGCGAAGATAGCGCGGCCGGATATTGGGGTAGTTACCAACGTCGGCTTCGCGCACGCCGAAAGCTTCGATTCAATTGACGGCGTCGCCGCGGCCAAGCGGGAACTGATCGAAGCTCTGCCGCCGGAAGGCGTAGCCGTGCTGAACGCTGACGATCCTCGAGTTCGCCGGTTCAGTGAAACTCATCCTGGACGGGCGGTGACCTTCGGTTTCTCCGAATCTGCCAGTGTGCGGGCCGAGGCTCTCGAACAACAGGGCGGCGTGATGCGTTTTCGCGTCTGCGGCATCGATTTCGAAACCGCTCTGCCGGGGCGCCACGCCGTAATGAACTTGCTGGCAGGCATCGCGGTAGCGGGCGTTCTAGGCATCGAGCCGGCCAAATTGACCGCCGCCGTGCGCTCGTTCAGCGCGGGAAAAATGCGCGGCGAGCGCCTGGAATGGAACGGAGTCGTCATCTGGAACGACTGTTACAATTCCAACCCCGAAGCCGCGCGAGCCATGCTCGACGTGTTGCGCGAAACGCCGGCGCAGCGTCGCATTGCGGTGCTGGGCGAAATGCTGGAACTGGGCCGCACTTCCCCGCAGCTGCACGAGCAGGTGGGGCGTTATGCAGTGGGGCGGGGGATTGATTTCTTGATCGGGGTGCGCGGGGATGCTCGCTCCATGATCGACGCGGCGGTCGGCGCCGGACTTCCGGAGAGCGCCGCGATTTTTTTCGAAGACGCGGGAGATGCGGGCGCATGGGTGCGTCAAACGGCGCGCCCGGGCGACGCGGTTTTGTTTAAAGGTTCGCGCGGCGTGAAGGTGGAACGCGCCTTGGAAAGACTGTTAGCGTAAGAATTCGATGCTTTATTATCTTCTCTACGAGCAACTGTACCGGTACGTAAGCCCGTTCCGCGTCTTCCGCTACACCACGTTCCGCACCGGATTCGCAAGCCTCACAGCCTTGTTCCTCTGCATCGCGCTCGGGCCCTGGCTCATCAATCGGCTGCGGCAGTTTCAGATCGGGCAGTATATTCGCGAAGAAGGCCCCCAATCGCACCAGAAGAAGGCCGGCACGCCGACTATGGGCGGCGTCCTTATCATTATTTCGATCGTGATTCCCACTCTGCTCTGGGCGGACTTGCGATTCCCCTATGTGTGGATCGCCATTGCGTCGCTACTCGGGTATGGCTGGATCGGTTTCCTCGATGATTACGCCAAAGTCACGAATCAGCGTAACCTGGGCCTGTCGGGCAAGCGCAAATTGATTTACCAGTTCGGACTGGCCCTCGCGATCGGCGTCGGCCTGCTCTACCTGCGCGCGTTCGGTGCTTACTCCACCACGGTAAACATCCCGTTCGCGAAGCAGTTTCAACCGTCGCTTCTGATCGAATCGTTGATGCATAACCCGTGGACTTATGCAATTGGCGTGGCGCCGTTCTGCATTGTGCTGGCCTTGATCGTCGTCTTCATGTCGAATGCGGTGAATTTGACTGACGGCCTCGATGGCCTGGCGATCGGGTTGACGGTGATAGCCGCCGGAGCGCTGACGGTGCTGACTTACGTTGGCAGTAATGTGGAATTGGCGCAGTACCTGCAATTGGGGCGCAACCCGCGCTCCTCGGAACTCACCATTTTTTGCGGAGCGATGACCGGCGCCAGCCTCGGCTTTCTCTGGTATAACGCCCACCCGGCCGAAATTTTCATGGGCGATGTGGGGGCGCTGGGCTTGGGCGGCGCTATGGCTGTAGTCGCGGTCCTCGTCAAGCAGGAAGTGCTACTGCTGTTCATCGGCGGCATCTTCATCCTGGAAGCCGTCTCGGTGATGCTGCAGGTGGGAAGCTTCAAGCTGCGCGGCAAGCGCATCTTTAAAATGGCGCCACTGCACCATCATTTCGAGCAGATCGGTTGGCAGGAATCGAAAGTCATCGCGCGCTTCTGGATTGCCGGCCTGGTGCTCGCGTTGTTCGCCCTCACCACGTTGAAGCTGAGATAGTATGCGGCTGAACGGGACCAAAGCGCTGGTGGTGGGGATGAAAAAATCCGGCATGGCTTCGGCTGAGTTGCTGGCGCAGCAAGGTGCGCAGGTTGCCGCTACCGACCTTAAACCACTCGGCGAGCTTCCCGGGGCGGCTCCACTGCTGGCGCGGTTAGGAATTCCGTTCGCGCCGCAGACGCCGTCGGTGTTCCAGGATCGCGACCTGATCGTGCTCTCCCCCGATGTGCCCTTCGATCTTCCACCGCTGGTAGAGGCCCGCCAGCGGGGCGCAACCGTCATCGGCGAAGTCGAGCTGGCGGCGCCTTTTCTGAAAGGGAGAACCATCGGGATCACCGGCTCCAACGGCAAGACCACCACCACCAGCCTGATCGGCCACATTTTGCGCGAAGGGGGGCTGCCCGTGCAGGTAGGCGGCAACATCGGCACACCTCTGACCGCGATGATCGAAACCTCGCGCTCTGACGGCTGGAATGTGCTGGAGCT
>CAZKQQ010000120.1:0-20398 GCA_964554945.1 uncultured Solibacteraceae bacterium
CGGCGGGCTTGCAATGGACCTATGGACACAGCATCGGCGACACGGGTGGGTCGAACGAAGCGCAGACCACCCAAAATCCGTTCAACTTCCAGCAGGACCGCGGCAACAATGCTTTCGACGTGCGCCATAGCGTGAACACCTCGGTGCTCTACCAGCTTCCGATCAAGACCCAATCCAAAGCGGCAAATTTGGTGGCGGGCGGATGGGAAGTCGGCGGAATTTATAATGCCCGCACCGGCTTGCCGGTTGATGTCACCGTCTCGCGGCCGGACATTGTGTATCAGATCAACGGCACCAATCAATTCGTGCAATCCCCAATCGTCACCGGCGGCGTAGTGCAGACGACAGCGGTGGTGGATAATCCTTTTGGCGGCGCATTCCGCAGCAATCGCCGGCCCAGCGTCGTTCCGGGCGTGGATCCGTTCCTGCAGACGGGAGACAAGCGCTTCTTCCTGAACCCCGCCGCATTCACCTTCCCCCAACCCGGCCAGTTCGGCAACCTCGGCCGTTACGCGCTGCACGGACCGGGACTCAGCCAACTCGACTTCACCGCGCACAAGAAGTTTGCGATCGATGAAAAACGTAATTTGGAGTTCCGGGCGGAGTTCTACAATATCCTCAACCGGGCAAATTTCGCTAACCCTCCCGCGGTTCTGGCGACTGGGTTGGGAACCGCGTCGAACCAGCTTCAGCCTGGGCAGCCCTACACGCCCTCGATCGCGGGCGCGGCGTTCGGCGTTTACAATTCCACGGTCAGCAAGGACGTTGGATTGGGCGCGCAACGCCAGATCCAGATGTCGCTGCGCTTCAATTTCTAGCAATTTCCAATACGGTTCTAACCCTCGGGGAGACCTGCACTTGACGTGCCGGTCTCCCCCTTTTTTCCTCGGAAATTAGTTTTCAGATGATATGCGTCGTCCGGCGGCAGGCCGGACCGCTAGGCCGCGTTGCCGTCGCACTATGCGAGATGGCCCGAACTCAGATCGTAATGAAGCTGTAACGCTCGTCTCCTAACATAATTCGCGGACTTTAACATGTCCCCGTTCACTCTGGCTTCCACTATTATCGGTGTTGCCTTAATATTCGACTACATCAACGGCTTCCACGACGCTGCCAATTCGATCGCCACGATAGTCGCGACACGGGTCTTGAGCCCATTCCAGGCTGTGGTTTGGGCCGCATTCTTCAATTTTGCAGCCGCTTTCATTTTCGGAACGGCGGTGGCCAGCACGGTCGGGCAGGGATTTGTCAATCTCAATCTGATTACGCCTTATGTAATCCTGGCAGGCCTGGCAGGATCGATCACGTGGGATCTCATTACCTGGCTCCTGGGGCTACCCACCAGTTCTTCGCATGCTCTCATCGGTGGCTATGCGGGAGCGAGCCTTGCTCGGGTCGGTCTCATGCAGGGGTTTAGCCACAGTTTTTCGGCGTTGAATCTGAATGGCAGAGACTGGCCCTTAACGCTTGTGTTTATCTTCGTCGCACCTTTGATCGGCCTCGTATCCGCATTTACGCTTGCCGTCGGTGTCCACTGGATGTTTAAACAATCGACCCCTTATCGGATGGACAAGCATTTTCGGCGGTTCCAATTGCTATCCGCAGCGGCATTTAGTCTTTCGCACGGCTCTAACGACGCACAAAAAACGGCAGGACTCATTGCAGGCGTCTTATACACCTCGCATTACTTGAAGGCTTTCGAGATTCCAGCCTGGGTGTTATTGTCGGCGTATTCGGCGATTGCGTTGGGTACGCTCAGCGGGGGCTGGCGCATTGTACACACGATGGGTACGAGATTAACCCGGCTAAAGCCTCGGAGCGGCTTCTGCGCGGAGACGGGCGCTAGTATCGCCGTATTGGTCGCGACCCACTTAGGACTACCGGTTTCGACGACCCACGCCATTGCCGGTGCGATAGCTGGCGTCGGGAGTGTAAACCGGCTAAAGGCAGTCCGCTGGCGCGTGGCCACCAATATTCTATGGGCTTGGCTTCTCACTATTCCGCTGTCCGCAATGATCGCGTGGTTGGTATATCTTATCTTGCACCTGTTCGTCCCGGGTGCGTAGACTATGACACAGTTCCGCGTGCCATTTTCGTTTACGATCTCGTGCTTGACTCAGTCATGCCATTGATTGGAATTGCCTTATTCGCGAGATAGAATAACTCGAATGCTGGCGTCGGGAAATGTAACCGCGCTGCTGTTGTCCTGGTGCGAGGATGATGGCAACGAACTGGAAAAACTGATTCTAGTCGTATACAGCGACCTGCAGCGAATCCCGGACGTATATGAGATCGGAAAAGGAAGGGCACACAGCAAACTACCGCCCTGCCGGCGGGGCGACGCAAAGAGCGACGTAAAGGACACGAACGCTGTCGGAAATGTGCAATTTGCAGACCAGAGCCAAAGCTAAGAGCGGACCGAACTTGGGAAGTACCAACGGAGTCCAAAACCATTCCGGGATCGGGCGAAAACCGTTCGCCTTTCCGTCGGGCAGGGAGCGTCGGATCCGGTCCAAGAATATGGGTCTTCAAAAGCCGAACATAGCGCCGGCGCAGAGTGAATAGCAGGAACAAGTACAGAACCAGCCCGAGCGGCACGCAGAGGCAGAACCATCCGACAATCGCATTTCGCGCAGCGGCCGCAAGGCTCCATGCGGGATGTCCCCCTATCAGGCGCGCGCCGAAGCGGTCCAAGGGGATCAGCAATGCGAGTTGAAGCGGAGAAGACATCTGATTGATCAACTGAACAGCCAGTACATTCAGCCGCAGAATCAGAGCTGCCGCCACGCACAGCAAAGTCGGAACGCCGTACATCGGAAAAACACCCAGAACGAAGCCTACGGCTACTATCAAAGCAATGGTCTCCGGCGACAGCCCGGCAAGTGAAATCGAGATCCGCCCCAGTGTGGCTTTCAAGGCAGGATTTCTCCTCGTTGTGACAGGAACAGCCGCAGCGCCGGCCGCAGCCTGCTTGCGGTCGACAACTGCAGAATTCCCGCGGTGGCAGACAGCATCCAGGGAACCCGATCCTGCCACGCCGCGGCGAGCGACCGGACCACCCCATCATCCCCGCGACAAAAGAATCGATCGGTCCAACACTCTCTTCCTGGGTACTCCGGATACGGGCGCAAAATGTCCCCGGCTGCCTCCAGAACACGAAGAGCCAGCAATTCCTGGTAGTGAGGCATAAACAACACCGAGCTGTAACCGCCGCGGATCTCGGAAACGAATTCCGGGAACGAAGACGCGTTAGTAAGGTTCAAGCAGGCTGCCGGTTCGCACGCGTGCCGGTCCCCTCCCGAGATCACCGGCACGCCATGCGTCCGGGACAACACAATGACCGCCGCGTTCTCTTTCCACGGCCGGGTCCCATTCAGTTCGAACGCGTGGAACCAGTCGATGCACTCGCGCAGGACCCGGCTCAGCGCGCGCCGGTGATCCTGCTCCTCGACGCCTTCTTCGAGCCAGAACGGGTGGTTCAGAACCAGCAGCACGTCTGGAATGTTCGCGAGTTCGCTCAGCAGTTCCGGGAGAATCCGCTCCTGGGACGCCGCGGTATATTCCGCCAGAACCGGCATCCAGCTACGCGCGGAAGCGGGCGGCAGGTTGTGTACGCCGATATGCAGAATCGATCGCTCGTAAGGCACCGTCCACTCCACCGAAACCGGCAGCTCGTCGCGATCCCCCGCCACCTGCAGCGACATGCCGGCTTCGATATTGTCGTGGTCAGTCAAGGACACCAACGGGCGCAAGCCCATCGCCGCGATCTGGCCCTGTTCGACGTGCAAGGCGGAGGCCGGGCTGAGCGGCGGAGTCCACCAGGATCGGGCAAAGTCCACGGCCTGCGGCCCTCGCTCGTACCCCTCAACGATCCGCCCAATACCGGGAACCTGGCGTAAGTACCGGGGTAGGAAGTTCAGGCACTCCTCGGAATGCATGGTGTGCCCGTGAAGACAGACTCCGGTCGAAAACCGTCCGGCCGCCTTGGAATCCCGCCACGCGAAATTGACGGTTGTGTAAAGCATACAGTTGCCCCCTCCTGCAGCATGTTCGACGGAAGGTTACGATTCGTTGGCGGAATTGTAATCGTTTGGCGAAACATTTGTAAGCGCAAATGTATCGACGGTGCGATACACGCCAGCGGGGGTGGGAGAATCGGGCGGCGTCGGACCTATTTGTGCGCTACCGCGACAATCCTGGGGGACATCTCGGCGATCTGATGGCGTTCGCCACGACATTCAACGAGCCGAATGTGCTGATGCTGTTGCGCTGGCTGCCCGTCTCCGAGATTCCGTTATTGACAACTTCGGGATAACTACAAAAGCGAGCCGTGCTTCGCAGCAGATCGCTTAAGCGACGTGCGTCAATTGAAGCTATCCGGCCGGGGCTATACTGCTCAAGAGCACGCCGATCCCCAAGATGCGCGCCGGGTGGTGCTTGCGCTGGGAGTAGGGCAGCACATCGTCGTCAATCCCAAAGGTGCCCGCGCGGTCCACGGGAATATTCACTCGATTGATTCAGAGCAGTTCACGCTGATTCCCGACCATGCCGCCCGGCCGGTCACGATTGCATACAACGAGATCCGCCATGTCGAGAAGAACCTGAGCCTCGGGGGAACGATCCTCCTGACTCATTGCTACCTGTCCTGGGAGTGTAGGACGCTGCGAATTATTTCCGCTGGTCCCCGGACCACTGAAGGCTCTTAAGAGTGACGACTGAGTGACGACGTCGGTCGTCTGTGGCGGATCCTGGCGGGTTTGTACGATACCAACTGAACGTACTTGCTATTAGTTAGACCGAGGCGAACCGAACTGAACTGATGCCAAGCGCGTTCGATTCCCGTTAGCGCTACCACCTAATTTAAAATCAATGATTTAGGTTGATTTACAAGGCTGGATTCGAAACTCGATTCCTGCTGATGATTTTCCTTCTTTATCTTCTGCGTCTGTCAAACATGAGAGAGTGATAAGCGAATCGGCCGCTACTTCTGCGGCGAAGAATTCGGCGTCGCCGAGATCTTCGTTGCTGCTACGCTTTGGTCGAAGCGCAATAGCCTAGAAAGTCCTCGACCGGATAGCCTAGATATAGAACAACATGATATCCTAGTTTTAGGACAACACGAAAACCTAGTTGCGACACGTCATGGCGACTCCCTCCGAAAAACTCGCCGAATCCCTTCAGGTTCTGCAAAAGATCCAGAACGCCAACGGCGCGGCCGCCATTCGAGCGCGCGACCTGACCAGAACTCACCGGGAGCGCCTGTTGAAGAACGGCTTTCTGCAAGAGGTCATGAAGGGCTGGTATATTCCCAGCCGACCCGACGACCGCAAGGGCGAAAGCACGGCCTGGTATGCCTGCTTCTGGCGTTTCGCCGCGGCTTATCTGGAGCATCGGTTCCACAAGAACTGGAGTCTGTCGCCGGAACAATCGTTGTCGATCCACGTTGGGAACAGCACAGTTCCCCGCCAATTAGCCGCACGCTCGCCCAAGGGAACCAATAGCGTGACAAAACTGCCGCACGGAACGTCGATTTTTGACCTCCAGGCGGCGCTGCCACCGTCCGCTGACAGGGTCGAAAGCGATGGGTTGCGCCTGTACAGGTTGGAGGCTGCGCTGATCGAAGCTTCGCCACGGTATTTCATGAATCAGGCGACCGATGCCCGCGCCGCCCTGGCGATGATCCGTGATGCCTCCGATCTGCTGGGAAAGCTGTTGGAGGGCGGACATAGCACCATCGCGGGCAGGCTGGCCGCCGGGTTCCGCAACTGCGGACGAGGAGCGATTGCCGACGAGATCATTGCCACCATGACGGCTGCCGGCTACGCCCCACGCGAAAGCGATCCATTCGGCGAGCAGCCGGTCGTGACGCTGCCACCGCGGGAAACCTCACCCTATGTCAATCGGATCAAGCTTCTCTGGCAGAAGATGCGAGGGCCCGTGATTGAGGCGTTTCCGAACGCGCCGGGTCTGCCGCGTAACAAGGCCGCTTACATCAAAGGCGTGGAACAGGCCTACGTGACAGATGCCTATCACTCGCTATCGATCGAGGGCTACCGCGTCACGGCCTCGTTGATCGAGAGGGTGCGCAGCGGAAACTGGAATCCCGAGATTCACGAACAAGACCGCGCGCAGCGTAACGTCATGGCCGCACGCGGGTATTGGCAGGCGTTCCAACTTGTGGAGCAGAGCATCGGCAAGGTGCTGAGGGGAGAAAATCCGGGAGCCGTCGCCGAGCAGGATCACCGGGCTTGGTATCGGGAGATGTTCGCGCCGAGCGTGACGGCGGGCCTGTTGAGGGCCTCGGACCTTGCCGGTTATCGCAATGGCCAAGTTTTTATCCGCAACTCGATGCACGTCCCGCTGAACAAGGAGGCGGTACGGGATGCCATGCCGGCCTTATTCGATCTGCTGCGAGCAGAGGAACATCCGGCTGTCCGGGTAGTGCTCGGGCATTTTATCTTTGTCTATATCCATCCCTACATGGACGGCAACGGGCGCATGGGACGGTTTCTCATGAACACGATGATGGCGGCGGCCGGCTATCCTTGGACGGTTATCCCGCTCTCGGAACGCAAGACCTACATGGCCGCGCTCGAAAAAGCAAGTGTCGAGGAAAACATTGCGCCGTTCGCGGCTTTGCTCGCAAAGCTGGTCAGAGATCGCCTGGCCGGTTCGCCGTTGCCCGCGATTCCTGAGCCTTAGCCACCAAACACTGAAACCTTTGGCTGATTCCCTGTACATGTTTTGTGCAAACGGGCTGAGATCCCTGCGAACAAAATGATTCGTGGATTGCGGTTTCAGCAACTTAAAGAAAACACGAGAAGGCGGCAAAATCCCCAGGCTCACTGGCGCGCGCGGGTGTCCCGGATGTTGAATTGAATCACCCGCCGGTCGGCCTCCGCATAGGCATTGGCAACGATTTCAACAGGGACTCGTTGCCCCGATGCAGTGGGGATGGAAAGGCTCTTCTGCACCGATTCCTTCTCGCGGACGTATTCGAGCAGGGATTCGTCCAGGTCACTATCTTGGAATAATGGGCTCTCCCAAAACTTCACCCCGATCAGCCGGTTTCGCCCATATCCGGATAGCCGGACCGTGAAGGGATTGACGTCAATAATCTCCCCGCTGCTTGCATCTGCGATCACGATTCCATCGGTCGCCGCTTCGAACAAACGACGGTAGCGCGCCTCGGCCAACTGCTTCCTCTCGGTAATGTCGAACAACGAGAGCACCACGCCGTCGATCCGATTCTCCGCCGTCCGGTACGGCCGCACCCACATGGAATACGAGCGGCCGTCGGCGTCCTGGACCTCCCGCTCTTTGGGGGTGAGTTCATCCCGCACTTCCCGGCACAAATCCAGTAAGTCCGCTATATCGATCTTCAGACGGAGATCATTCACCGGCCTGCCTATGTCCGTGGCGAGTAAATTAAACAGTTTCTCCGATTGCGGGGTGAACCGCCGGATCCGCAGATCGTTCCCCAGCATCAGAGTCGGAATGTTCACGCTGCTCAGAAGATTCAGTAGGTCATTATTCACTTGGCTCAGCTCGGCATTGCGGCTGTTCATCTCTTCGTTGACGGTAGTCAACTCTTCGTTCGTCGACTGGAGTTCTTCCTTCGCCGTCAACAGTTCTTCGTTGGTGCTCTGCAGTTCCTCGTTTCCGGATTGGATCTCTTCATTGGCGGATTTCAGTTCTTCCGACGAAGCTTCCTGCTCTTCGATTACCCCTTGCATGTACTCCCGCGTGGTCGCCAGCTCTTGCTCCAGGTCCCGGATCCGCTGCTCTAGCCCCGAATATCGGCTATCGACTTTGCTGGCCTTCTTGGCCCGCTTCATTTTGTCCGCCGCCGGAAGCTCCTCGAAAGTCACCAGGAACTGTGGTTCGGAGCCGGCGCGTATTTCGATCGAGCTGGCCACGACCACCACGTTGCGAACCCCATCATTGGACGAAATCGGCAGCGCCTTGCCGCGAACCGTGGCTCCCTTCGCTTCGGCCTTGCGCACCAGATTCTGAATTTCCAACCCGAGAGTCGTCGATGCCAGCTTCAGCAGGTCCAGGCTTGCCAAGCCGGGCCGATGTTCCAGATACGGCGCCGTGCGCCCCCGAAACTGGAGAATCCGGAGAGTTTTGTCGACGATGACAGCCGGAGGCGAGTAGCGAGCTAGAAGTATCTGGTCTGCCTTGCGATGAATGTTGACTTCCGGGGGAGGGGGCGCCAGATATTGTGGCTGGATGATATGCCGCCGCTCCTCGTAGGTTCCCAAATCCATCGTGACCGGGGTAGGAGCCGGCCTTCTGGAGTAGATCTTCAATTTGTTGTCGAGTGGCGCGAAAAGCTCCGCTCCGGGGCCCGTGCTCTCCGATAACCCCAATGCCAAAAAGCCGTCGGGACGGAGCGCATAGTGAAACAAACGCATGGCATTCACCTGCAGCGCAGGCCCCAGGTAGATCAGCACATTTCGGCAAAGAATCAGGTCCAGCTTTGAAAAAGGCGGGTCTTTGGTAATATTTTGGCGGGCAAAAACGCACATGTCCCGGATCGATCGTGCGATCTGGTAACTGCTGTTTACTCGCGCCGCCGCGTCGTGGTGGGCCGTCCCGACGTGCAGGGTTTCTTCGGCGATGCGGCCGCCCATCAGGATGGCCAGTTGGGACAACAGGTAATCCTTGTTGTAAGATCCGGTCCACAAAGTGACGATCATCCCGCGCGGCATGGCGCTGGGCGTCACCATGCAGCTGCCGATCGACGATAAATGGTTCCGCTCCCCGCAATTTGGATTACCTGAAACGTTTCATCGGCCTGCATCTGAACGAATGTTTTCGGGATGCGCTGCCGCACTACACCCCCGACCTCTCCGAAGAGTTCACAAAGAAACGCCGCAGCCGTTCTGCCGAAACGTCGGCCGCAATTGTCTCGGGATACACGCCTGTCCGCGCTCGTTGCAGAGCCGACTCGCTGAGGTCCGTCCCGAAGATCTGAATCGGCATCTCCTTGCCGGTCTCGCGCATGTATTCCAATAGGCAGATCGCGATGGAATACGCCTCTTCTCCGGTGGCGCAACCAGGCACCCAGATCCGGACGGATTCTCCGTTGCTTTTGTTTTTCGTAATCAGAGGCAGGATACGCGTCCGAATGGCGTCAAACGTGACACTCTCGCGAAAGAAAGCCGTTACATTAATAAGAACTTCTTGGTATAGGTGCGACAACTCGCCGTGATCTTGTCTGAGGATCTGCGCATACGCGTGCGCGCTCTCCGTTTTCAGCAACGCCATTCGGCGCATAATGCGCCGGTAAATTGTGCCCGGTTTGTACAGACTGAAATCCACTCCAGTAGCTGCTCGAAGCTGCTTCAGGATATCCTCGAAGGATCCTTCTTCTTGCCGGGAAACGGGCTCGTTGGCGGTGTGATCTTGAACTAAATAGGGATGCTGGCGCAGCCGGGTGAGCTCCTCCGCAATTTTCTGGGGAGGCAGAATAAAATCGACACAGCCGGAGCCGATGGCGCTGAGCGGCATGCCGTCGTACTTGGCCGAGTTCGCGTCCTGTGCGAACGTGATTCCGCCTTCCGCCTTGATTGCTTTGACTCCTAGGGTACCGTCCGAAGCGGTTCCCGACAAAACGATGCCGATGGCTTTCCCGGCCCGGTCCTTGGCTAGGGAACGGAAGAAGGTATCGATTGGCATATGCTGACCTTGGGGGCGCGATTCCAGGTGCAGGCGATTGCCTCTTACCAGCATCCCCGCGTCGGGCGGAATGACATAAACATGATTGGGCTCGAGCAGTGTGCCTTCTTTGACTTCTGATACTGGGAGCTTGGTGGAGCGCGCCAGCAGCTGCGACAAAATGCTAGCGTGCTTAGGGTCCAGGTGTTGCACTAATACGAGAGCGAAACCGGTGTCCGGGCTGAGGTGCTCCAGAACTTCGGTAAATGCTTCCAGCCCGCCCGCCGAAGCGCCGAAACCAACCACCGGACAGACTTCGATCGAGGGGCCGGGAACAGTTCCCGCGGCCGCGAACGCCTTCGCGATCGGCTGACGCGAGTTCTGCTGGCGCGGCGTCTGCTTCTTTCTTGTCTTTTTCATTCATCCTCCGCGCACAACCCGAAAGCATTACGATGCTCTGAGGATTCGTATCGAATAAAGGTTGTGCGGAAGCTGAACAAAGTGTCCCGCAGGTTCGCAACGATTGCAACCTTCCCACGGATCTGGCGGCTCCTGTCAGGGGAGTTGGAAGGGCTCCAGCTGCTCCAGGATCTCACGGATCTGCTGGGCCTGGGTTGCTTTCAGTTCGGCCTGCTCTTTGAGGATTTGTGCCACAGCCGGACTGAATTCAGAGGCCACCGCATTCACTATGTTCGAGGCCTCCTCAAGTGCCACCACGGCGGCCCAGAGCGCTTTCTCCTGCGCTTCGGAATGGGCCTCCAAGATCGAGCGCGGAGAAAAAGTGTGTCCCACCAAACATCGATACTCGACCAGCCCCTCGATCCGACACTCCGATACCGGGCCGCGGCAGTCCGGACAGGTAACTTCTAAGCTCTGCTTCGTTTCCATGGCTGCTCCGTCAGCTTCGCAGAGAAGCCATCCGCTAGCTGATCCAATAGTTTGCCCATCCCGTTGGTTCTTACAATGTGGTCGATTTCCACATGTTCCATAGCGCTACTAACCATCTCCGGAAACTTCGTCTCGCCTGGATCTTGCACGATCGTGACACCCCCGTACCGTTTTACCCACCACAGGCCGGTCGTCCCGTCGTCGAGCACCCCGCTTAAAACCACGCCCGCAACGCGTTCTTTGTACGTCACGGCGGCGGAGCGGAACAACGCATTAACGGACGGTCGAAACCGATTCTCTTTGGGACCCCGCCAGAGTTCAATGTGACCATCGTCGATCAACAGGTGTCGATCGGGCGGCGCCACATAAATACGGCCGCGCTCGATCTTGTCTCCCGTCGACGGCTGCAGGGCGGGAATGGGGCCGCTCCGACTCAAAATCGCTGCTAATTCTGATTTCACCCCAGGAGGAACATGGACAACCACGAAGACGGAGGCTTGCAGGTTGGCGGGCAACCCTTTGGCTATTTCCATCAACACTCCGACGCCACCCGCAGAAGCTCCGATCACGATAATGTCATGAATCGCCAAATTTCACCCAGACGGCCGAATCATGGCATTTATCGAGCCAAAGATCTTTTTCCACGCCGAACGGACCAAACCAGCGTATTTCTCGGTCACAAACAACACATTTGGGTGGACGATCGTGACAACCTGAGGAGTTGCTGTGCGTCGTCGCCGTCGGGCTATGAAGCGCCGCCTCGTCTGGAATGGTCCGTGGACGACCACCCAAATGGGAGATCCCAAGCGGGAAGAATTGGAAACCTTGTGGCGTAGCCGCGTGCTAGAGGCCCAACTGCGTTGGAAGGGACTCCAGCGAGACGCGCCTGATGTACCAGGGCCCGGATGGACTAATCTCACCAACCAGTGCGAAAGGGTTTGAGATCGTTTAGTACTGCGCGAAGCTGTCTCGCTTGCTGGACTTTGTGTTCAGCTTCTGCCCGAAGCTCTTGCAGGACGTCAGGCTGCATGTATGAAGCAACAGCGCTAACTATATTCGGTGTCTCCTCCAACGCGACAACCGCCGCCCACAAAGCCCTTTCCTGCGCCTCGACGTGCCCTTGAAGTAGACCTGCCGGCGAGTACCTGTGCCCAATGAGACACTGAAATTCTAAAGCAACCTCGTCATTGATTTTACTCAGCGGCCCACGGCAGTCAGGACAAGTGGCATCAATAAGGTGCTCGCGGTTCACGATTTCATCCTCCCCTGCCGTCCATTGGCAAGTTGGACCAGCAGTTTTGAGATTTCTGCATTGCGAAGAGTGTAATCGACCGGCACATGCATCAGCGCATTTTGCGGCATACTCGGAAAAGCCGCTTCCTCCGGATCTTGGACGATGGCTATTCCTCCGTGGCGCTTTATCCATGCCAGTCCCGCAATCCCCTCATCTAGAGAGCCAGATAGTATGACGCCCATCACTCGCTCTTTATAGACATCGGCTGCCGAGCGAAACAGCGGGTTAATCGCGGGCCGGAAATTATTCTCCTTAGGTCCGTGCCAGAGAGTCATCCTGTGGTCAGGCTCGATCAACAGATGGTAGTCGGGTGGAGCAAGATAGAGATGGCCTGGCTCAATGACTTGATTGTGCCTGGCGTGCGACGTCTGCAAGGCACCATTTCGCTCAAGTATTTCGGGCAGCTCTGACTGCCGCCAAGCCGGGATGTGCATAACCGCAAAGACTGCCGCGGGAAAATCGCTTGGCAAACCAGAAACTAACTTTTGAAGAGCTTGCACTCCTCCCGCAGACGTTCCTACCACGACAATGTCGCGCTTCGCAATAAGCTGATCTTCCGGCTTTCTTGCACTTAAAGCTATCCAGCGTTTGTCTTAGCGGAGACATAATCAACGGCAGATTGTTTATTTCTCTACGAGGATCATCGGATGTCGGCCTGCGGAAGGTCAGAGAAGAAGTGAAGCCCGGCGGCGGACGGATCATCAGGCGGATCGTGAAACTGGACCCGGTTAGTCGCGCCAGCTACTATCGCTTCGACGGGAACGGGACGGGCTGAGTCGACGCGGTGGAAGCGATCGACATGCGCAAGGGGTTCGAGGGTCTGCACGGGTTGGGTGCGCGATCGTCTGGGCGAAGATCCGTTGAGCGGACACTTGTTCTTGTTCACCAATAAAACGAAGACGCGATTGAAGGCCTTGGTGTGGGACTCATGTGACGTGCCTGATTATGCCGGGTTTTGAGAAGGCACCCACTCAGCGAGCTGCAAAGTGGCGAGCCAGGTATTGCATCCGCCAATACTCTCGTGCAGCAGGAGGCTAGTCGTCTCTCGCTAGGTTGTTGGAACCGGGATCAAGCGGCCTTGATCACGCCCGATTCATGGCCCGGCGTTTCATGAACGATCGCGGATTGAGCGTCATCCGGCCCCACTGCGGGCGGGAGTCGTTTTTCCGCCGGTTGCTTTTCTTTGTCTCCTGGCGCCGGTTCGCCACGCATCGCGCTGACGAACTTTTGCAGAATCGCGGGGCCCGACGCCGCACCGATGAAGCCCACTGCCATCGCACCCCAGAGATCGTTGACGGTGACGCGAATGATGAACTGGCTATCCGACAGTCTCGCAATAAGAATTGTCACGATGATGCTCAACGAAATGGCCGACAGCATACCAACGACATTCCCCCGCCCCCACCCGGAATAGAGGGACTTATTGAATCTCCACACTAACAGGAAGGCAAACACTCCGCCGATCCCGGCACCGAAAAGTATCACGGATTGAGGGGCGCTGATAACCTCGTTCATTTCCGCTGTCTGCGTATGCCACGCGGCAGCCTTGTTGGTCGGGCCATCGGGAGTATCCCAATACGCACCCACCACTGTGAGGGTATACCTGCTGGGAGCAAATGACAGGCTGCGGACAAACTGCCGAAACGCACTTGTCTCTGGCCTATGGAATCTCCCACTCCAGAACGCAGAGACGTTCGAGCCAGGAGTGAGAGCGATGACGGTGTTGTCGTGCAGTGTCCAATACTCTTCACTGTTTGTGTCAACGCCTGGAACTTGAATGTCCGCGAAGAAGGCCTGCCAGTCGCTGGGACCATCTGGATCCAGCTCAGGGGGCGGCGTCATAGTAAACGATTTGGGGGTGAAGTATACAGGCTTTTCTGATATATTCTCGACGCGTGCGGTAATTCCAAAATACGAACCAGCTACAGCTTGCTCGCGAGAGGGAATCAAGGTGATCGAGATGGCGCTCTTGGTTGCAGCAAGCGCCGATGATGCTGCTTTAGGTTTTGCTGTATCGGCCGTATTCTTAGCCCACAATATTACGGGCAAAACCAACAAGACACACAGAGAGGGCAACACACTGGAACGTAAAGTATGCATTGAGAACCTTCTGTTCTGCCGCCGGATCGGGGTGCACTTTTGGCTCCCCGGGGCATCATCATTATATTCCTACTTTAAGATCTTGTAAACTTATATAAACGGCGGAGAAAGCTGAAGTTAAGAGTTATTGATGACCTTCCATCTAGAGCGAAAATATTACCTATCCACGCAGCACACAACAGGAACGTGCGTGCAGAGGTCTATTACTATCGGCTCCTCGTTTCGCTGAATATGCCGAACATGTTAGCAACAGCACTTCGAGTTAGAACGGCATCTTGCCGCCCGTAATGCCAATCACCTCACCGGTCATATATCTCGCGTCGTTGCTGGCGAGGAACACGTATGCGGGTGCGATTTCCGCCGGCTGGGCGGGCCGCCCGAATGAACTATCCTTTCCAAACTGACGCACCTTCTCAGGGGGGAACGTAGAGGGAATCAGCGGCGTCCATACCGGCCCGGGAGCAACGGCGTTCGCCCGGATGCCGTTCTGCGGCGTCATTTTGCCTAATGATTTCGTGAAGTTCACGATTGCCGCTTTGCTTGCGGCATACCCGAGAAGCGGCGGTTTCGGTTCGTACGCCTGGATGGACGCGGTGTTGATCACCGAACTGCCCGGCAGCATGCGCGGCATGGCTGCTTTACAAAGATAGAACATTGCGAACACGTTTGTGTGGAATGCCCGCGAGAATTCTTCCGATGACCATTCCTCGATGCTGCCTTTCGTGATCTGAAAAGCGGCATTGTTGACGAGCACGTTCAGGCGGCCGAACTCGTCGAATGTCTGGTCGATGATTCGGCGGCAATGCCCCTCGTCCTGTATGTCACCGCGGATCCGAAGCGCCTTCCGCCCCGCGTCTTGTACCCAGTGGATGGTTTCATCCGCGTCGCGGTCTTCCTCCAGGTACGCTACGACAATGTCCGCTCCTTCACGCGCAAATGCGATTGCGATTGCGCGGCCGATGCCGCTATCGGCACCGGTAATCACGGCGACGTAGTCTTCCAGACGTCCGAAGCCCCGGTATGAATGCTCGCCATGATCCGCAGCCGGCATTAACTCGGCGTCGCTGCCGGGCATCGGTTGTTGCTGGGGCTCTTGGACCTGAGGTCCCGCTTTGCGTGGATCTTGCAGTCCTATGTTGTTCTTTAAATCGGTTGCCATGGGTGCTCCTGCTTTCTGGCTATGCATTTTTCTCTGCAACGGTCCTGCCATCAGGGCCCAGTCCAGCCAGCACGTGTGCGCAAGCGCTCAGCAGTCCTGATCTCATGAGGGTATAATCGCGATCATGGCACGTAGACGATCGGGTTTGGCCGCATCGGTGGGCGGCACTGATTTTTTGAATGCGGCGCTGCTTGGATATGAGCAACAGCGCTCCGAAATTGAGGAAAAGATTGCGGAGCTGCGGCGCCAGTTGGGCCGCCGTGGTGCAGTCGTTGGCGCCGCCGCCGGAGGCTCTCCTGTATCGAAGAAGCGCGCGTTGAGCGCGGCAGCGCGCGAGCGCATTGCCGACGCGCAGCGTAAACGGTGGGCCGCGCTACGGCAGACAGCCAAGCCTGCGTCGGCCAGACAGTCAGTGCCTGTCGCCAGGCGAAAGATGAGCGCGGCTGGAAAAAAACGGATCGCTGATGCGGCCCGGAAGCGATGGGCGGCGTTTCGCGCGAAGAAGGTCCAGACGAGCGCTCCGCCGAAAGTTAAGACGGCCGGCGTTCAGTAGTCCGCGACACGGCCGGTTTCCAATTTCACTTCGATCCGCGTCTGCGTTTCGCCCAGTAACGCTTCATTCGCGCCGAGACCTGCAGCCGTTCTTCAGCCCCCATCGACTTTCGGCCGCGTCGCTTGAGTGTCGGTTCCAGGGAAGCTCCTGGCTCCGACAGTAGTTTCTCCAGTGAGGTAATCACGCGGTCCAACTTCTCCACTTCCGCGCGCAGATATCGAATAGCCGGATCCAGGTCCATCTCTTCGCATGCCCCTCCCGGTGGGCGTGCCAGCGAGAATGTAAGAGTTTATACGGTCGCACGGCGTCTGCGCAAGTGATTTTTGGCTCACCTAAAGATAAGAAAAAAAATCCTTTAGATGTCCTAAGAATTGTGCTAGGGGCAGCGCGGGATGGCGACGAAAATCGGGCTGTCTTCGGGAGAGTGCGCAGTCAAGTCTGCCGACAGGATAGATTACTTCGACCGCGTTGCTGCCCATTTCGACGCCATTCACGCCGGCGATCTTGTCGCCGGTGCCGGCTCCGGTTTGGCACCCAACGTGTACCGGATCGCCGAAGTGAAGCATTTCAGCGGGGTCTTGTTCGCCTTCATTCTGAAATTCGGGGGAATCGGCCTCGTCCTCCTCGGGATTCTGGATTCCTCATTTCTGTTTGCGCCTTTTGGCAACGATCTCCTGGTGGTCGCGCTGGTAGTCCGCAATCGGAGCATCATGGCAGTCCTGTACTACGCCGTCGCGTCGACCGCCGGTTCCGTGCTCGGGTGTGTGCTTTTGGACTACGTGTTTCGCAAAGCTGGAGAGAAGGGTTTGGACAAGCACCTTCCGCGCAAACGTCTTGACTACGTGAAGAAGAAGGTGAATCAAAGCGCGGGCTGGGCCTTGGCCGTCGCCAGCCTTGCGCCGCCGCCGTTTCCCTTTACCCCCTTCGTGATGGCCGCGGCGGCCCTGGAATATCCGAGAAAGCGGCTGCTGACGGTGATCGGAGCGGCGCGCCTGGTGCGCTTCACGATTGTCGGAATGCTCGCTCTACGCTTCGGGAACCAGATTCTTGTATGGGCGAATTATACGGTTGTACAGGTGCTCCTGTTTGGGCTGATCGTGATCTGCACGGTCGGCAGCATTGTCTCGGCCTATCGTTGGATCAAGAGGAGCAGGACCGCCCAGGAAGTTGGCGCCCGCTGAGACCGGTTCCGGCACAGAACTGCGACCGCCCCGAAGCGCTTCTTCGTTATAATTGTCGGCAACCGTTGTCAATCTGATGCATCCCTTCCGCCCACTTTTTCGGAACCCCCATCTTCAAACGATTGCCGGTCATCTGTGGAGGCGCTATGGAGAAGAGACGCGTTTTCCGCTCCGCGACCGGTTGTATCGCACCGAACCCGAAGTTGAGGTATTGGTGCAGTCACAGTATCCGCAAGGTCGGCCCCTGGGTGAAATCGTCATGGTCCACGGCCTGGAAGGGTCCGGGGAGTCGGGATACATCCGCAGTTTGAGCGGTGCTGCTTTGCGTGCGGGTTTTGCCGCACACCGTTTTCATATGCGCACCTGCGGCGGTACTGAACGTTTGTGCCGGACCCTCTATCACGCCGGCCTCACCAGCGATCTCCTCTTTGTGCTGCGGCAATTCGCGCGCGAGGGCCGCGGTCCTGTTTTTCTGGTGGGCTTCTCTCTGGGTGGAAATGTTGTGTTAAAGCTGGCCGGGGAACTTGCGGAGACCGCGCGCCCTCTGCTTCGCGGTGTGTGCGCGGTTTCCGCGCCACTCGATCTCGCCGCCTGCTCGCGGCGTATAGCGGCCTTGGACAATCGGCTGTATGAACACCGGTTCGTTCGCCGCATGCGGGTACGCCTGTGCGCCACGGGCCGCTATCGTCGCGCCGATTTCGACGGCCTGCGCTCGGTCATGGAAATCGACGATCGCATCACTGCCCCTTCGTTCGGCTTCGGCAACGCCGCGCATTACTACAACACGCAATCCGCTTCGCGCTTTCTTCAGACTATTCGCGTCCCGACCCTGCTGATTCACGCCAAGGACGATACTCTCGTGCCGTTCTCGTGCGTCACCACAAACCCTGCGCTTCCGAACCCCTGCGTTGAGTTGGTAGCATCCGAAAACGGGGGCCACCTCGGCTTCATCGGCCGCCGGCCGCACCGCTTTTGGGTCGACCACGCCCTTATAGATTGGATCAGCCGCCAGACCTGTCGCTCCACGTGACATACTGAATTGCAGCCGGTATGAATCAGACGCAGCCATTTTTGTCGCGCGCCGCGCTTTGGTTGGCGTTCGCTTCCGCCGCCACTATCCTCATATCCATCGGGGCTTCCCAAACGTTGCTCGCACTCGCGGTGATTGCTTTGCTGTTGTCCGGGGAAAAGCTCCGTTGGCCTCCTATCATGCTTCCGCTGATCTTGTTCATGCTGGGGACCGTGCTTTCGCTGGCGTTTTCGGGAGAGGTCGCCGCCGGCTTGCCGGGAGTTCGGAAATTTTATGTTTTCCTGATCCTGCTTGTGGTGTTTTCAACCCTGCGGGATCTGGCTCTGGCGCGATATTTGATGCTCACGTGGGCCGGCTTGGGTGGCTTGGTGGCGCTGCGAGGTCTGGTGCAGTTCTTCGGCAAGGTGCGCGAAGCGCAGCAGCTCCATATCAGTTTTTACGACTACTACGTGCCGGGCGATCGCATCACCGGATTCATGAGTCACTGGATGACATTCTCGGGCCAGGAGATGTTCGCGCTCACCATGGTGGCCGCTTTTTTATTTTTCTCGCCGGCCGCGTTGCGCCGTACTTGGGTCTGGTTACTGTGCGCTGCGTTGATGGCGCTGGCCGTGATTTTGGGAATGACGCGCAATAGCTGGCTCGGTTGCGGCTTTGCCGGCATCTATCTGATCTGGTTTTGGCGGCGATGGCTGCTGGCGGCACTGCCGGTCGTCGCGGTTCTGGTATTTCTGCTCGCCCCGGTCGAGCTTCGCGAACGGATCGCCTCCGTCACTCATCCCCGAACCGGCATCGATTCCAACGAACATCGTGTGGTCACCTGGCGGACCGGCATTCAAATAATTCGCAGACATCCCCTGCTGGGGGTCGGTCCCGAAGGTGTCAAATTCCATTTTGACGAGTACGTTCCCGCTGACATACCGCGTCCGCTCCCAACCGGTTGGTACGGCCACTTGCACAATATCTATCTTCAGTTCGCCGCGGAACGCGGCATTCCCACGATGCTGGTTTTGATGTGGATGCTGCTCAAAATTGGTTGGGATTTCGCGCGCGGTCTCCGCTCCCTTCCGCCAGGACGCAGCGACCGGCGTTTTCTGCTGCACGGCGGCATTGCGGTCCTGCTCGCGACTCTTTCGGCCGGCTTCTTTGAGCACAACCTCGGTGATAGCGAAGTGCTGACTATGTTTCTGGTGGTCGTGGCCTGCGGATATCTTGCGCTCGATCAGGAACTCGTCACGGAGCCGGTAACTGCCAAAGAGGGTGTCGCGGTTGGTTGAGTCGTTGAAGGGCAGGGAACTGGTGCTGGCCGGCGGCACCGGAGGCTTGGGAAGCGCCGTCGCTTCCTTGTTGATCAGCGAAGGCGCCCGCCTTATCCTGGGCTACCGCTCGAATCGCGAGCGCGCCGCCCGCTGGCAAGACTCCGCTGTAGTGGTCGAAGCCGATTTGACGCGCGCCGCCGATCGAATGCGCCTGCTCGATGCCGCCCCGGCGCTCTATGGTCTGGTGGTTCTCGCCGGCGATCCTGCACGAGTTGCCGATCCCGCTCAAACTGAAGAAGCGATGGCCCGCTCTCACCAAATCAACTATGAAGGTCCCATCTTGCTGGCCCGTGAGGCCGCCGTTCGCATGAAGGCCGCAGGCGTTGAGGGCGCGATCGTTCTATTCTCCACGATGCAGGCCAATGCATTATTTCCCGGCTCCAGTGTCTATGCTGCGCAGAAAGCGGCGCTGCAGCATGCGGCCCTGATTCTGGCGAAGGAATGTCGCGGCCGCCCGAATATTCGGGTCAACGTCGTAAGTCCGGGTGTAATGGCTGCAGGAATGGCCGAGGCGAGCATCGCGTCGGGCAAGTACGATTGCTTTCTTCAGGATGGAGTGATCAATCGCTTCGGCAGCGCCGAAGATATAGGGCGCGCTGTCCGGTTTTTGTTGGAGCCCGATAACTACATTACCGGCCAGGTCCTCTGCGTTGATGGCGGCATGACGCTTTAGTCGCCCGTCTCCATCATCGAACCAGACCGCGATTCCGCCGGCAGAGGCACGCCTCTACCGTATAGGCAGATGTGGTCGTACGCCCAGATCTTCACAATCGCTGGCGACTGTCGGCGGCCCGTCAGGAACTCGCGTTCCCATGGCCATCCCGGATTGAACAGGCCCATCAGGTATCCGCACTCGTCGGCGGACCATCCCAATTCCAAAAACGGATAGGCTGCGCACCGTGCGACTTCGTCCACATTGTGGTTGATGCCGCCGAACTGGAATCCCTCGCAGAGAAACGATTCAAATCCCGAACCGCTCTTCTGCATCCACGCCGCCGGCAGGTTCACGTGCCAGTTCAACCGCCTGGTCTCCGGCAAATTCACATCAAGCGGCCAGAGCAGCTCGAACCACACTCCCGGATGCCGCCCAACCACGTATGCCTGGATTCCTTGAACATACGCCGCCAGCCGTGACTGCAGGAAATTCGCATCCACTGAGCCGTTCACAGACGGGCTGTCATCCGGAGTCCAAAAACGCGCGAGAGATC
>CAZKQQ010000121.1:0-20270 GCA_964554945.1 uncultured Solibacteraceae bacterium
ATATGCTGCTCGCCGTGTTGCACAAATACGGGATTGAGAAATTTCCCAAGTACGATGCCAGCGGCCGGCAGGTGAGTGAGATCGATTCGTTCGGCTCCAGCACCAAGCCGCTATCACTATGATCGGACGGAGAACCGCGCACATTGCCATCGGCGCCGCGATGGCCTGCCTTTGTCTCGCCGCTCCGGCTGCGGCCCAACTCAGACGCATGACGAGGCCGCAAGTCGCGCGCCCCGATGGGCCGGTGTGGGAAGTGATCCGCAAACACTGTACCGACTGCCACGGGATCGACGATTATGCTTACTACGCTCAAGATCGGGCAGCTTGGCAGAAACTGATTGCGGATAAGCACAAGTCCGGCGAAGCCGATCTTTCCGATGCGGATCGCAATCTCCTGCTCGATTGGCTGGTGTCGAAGTTTGGACCCGGCGTGAAGCCCTTCCCCAGAACCTATGTTCCCCCCGAGATCACCACTTTCTTTTCAGATCCGGAGGCAATCCGCTTGCTGAACCGGGCGTGCACCAAATGCCACGGCATGGAGCGTGTGGAGACGGCCAGAAAGGCCGCGGAGGCCTGGCGTGTGACGCTGGTCGATATGAGAGAGCGAGGCGCGCAGCTCTCGGACCAGGAACTGGAGCAGCTTGTGGAATGGCTTGCCCGCGTTTGGGGAACCAACGAAGATAAGTAGGGACAACATAATGGCGATGAGACACGCTATTGAGACAACTGTGATTGGGTTCCTGTTGGCGTACGGTATCTCTGCCGCTGGTCGCAGCGAAGTAGCGGACGCCATGATGCAAGGCGACCGGCCCGCCGTCCGCGCGCTGCTGGCCAAAAAAGCCGACGTCAATGCGCCGCAGGTTGACGGAACGACAGCTCTCGACTGGGCGGTTCGCGCCAACGACCTGGAAATGGCGGAGTTGCTGCTAAACGCTGGCGCGAAGGCTTCGGCGGCCAATCAGTTGGGCGCCACACCGATCCTGCTCGCTGCCATAAACGGGAACGCGGCCATTCTGGAACGCCTGATTGGGGCGGGCGCCGATCCCAATGCGCCGGTATCCGACACCGGCGACACGGCTCTCATGATTGCCGCCCGGACCGGTAAAGTGGATGCGGTCAAAGTGCTGCTCGATCACGGAGCGAAAGTAAACGCGAAAGAAACCTGGGGCGGCACGACGGCACTAATGTGGGCGATTTCCGAACTGCATCCGGACGTGACCAAGCTCCTGGTGGAACGGGGCGCAGACGTCAACGCCAAATCCAACTTCGTGCCGTCGGCCTCCGGAAGAGGATTCGAGGGAACGTCCGCGGTCGCGCCGAAACCGAATCAAACCACCGAGGAGTTTGCCAGCGGCTGGATGACGCCGCTGATGTTCGCCGCGCGGGAGAATGACCTCGAATCCGCACGCATCCTGATCGGGGCCGGCGCGGATGTCAACGCGGTCGGGGCAGACGGCAAGGATGCTCTGGGGCTCGCGCTTTTCAACGGCAGCTACGACGTCGCATCTCTGCTCATCGACAGTCACGCGAATGTGAACCACGCCGACGCCCAACGATTCACGCCCCTATTCTGGGCAGTCGATCGCCGCAACATGGAGACTGCGCCGAACTTCCCCTGGATGGTCACCACGGATCCGCTTCCGCTAATCAAGAAGCTTCTGGACGCCGGAGCGAACCCGAATGCCCTGATAAATAACACGCCCAGGGCTCGCATGCGCGAAGGCTCGCCGCGAATCGTTTATGCCACTGCGTTGATGCGCGCCGCCTTTGCCGGCGACATCGAACTCGTCAAGCTCCTGCTTGCTCACGGAGCCGACCCGCATATTCAATCGAGTGATCGGGAGACAACCCTCGCGGCCGCCTGCGGTCTCGCATTCATTAACGGGTATCATCGCCAGCGGCCGTCCGCTGAACGGCTGGAAACCGTGAAGCTGATGGTGGACCTGGGCGAAGATGTGAACCATGCCGACGGTTACGGCATTACTCCCCTGATGGCGGCGGCCAATCTCGGCGACATCAATATTGTTCGCTACCTGATCGATAAAGGCGCCGATCTCCGTGCCCATGATCTCGGAAAGAAGAACGATGGCAACTTCGGTTCGAGCGTGGAGCCTCTCATGCCTATTGATTATGCGATTGGCGTCGGAACATTCGTGCCCAATAACGCCGTCATCATGCATGAGGACGTGGTAAAGCTGATGAGCGATGAAATGAAAAAACGGGGCATCAAGCACACTACCTCCGAGTGCACTTTACGGGGCTTCACCTGCAGCATTGCCAACGTGGATCCTAAGACGGCCACGCCGGCCGAAATCACTAAGATCCGAAAGATCCAGACCGGCTACCAGGTGGACGGTATCACCGGTGGCCTTGCGGTCCAGGACCAAGCCAAGAAAAGTAAGTAGGCCGGGCAAGCAGATCACAAATTGTGAACGGAAGCGCTCACGGAGCTTTTATTTGAAGTTCTTCGTCTGCACGACCCACTTCGGATTCACACACAAACCGCAGTCCGCGCCGCGGAACATCTCCGATGCCCGCTGATCGCCTTTCAACTGCCAATTGAGCCACGCCACTCCGATACCGGCGAATTCGCCGCCATTCGGTTGGTTATAAGTACCGCCGTGTCCGACGCCCCTTTCCCAGGCGCGAAAGACCGGAATGGATTTTACGTACTCGAAGTCGGCGTTCGCGTTGTTGAACGCAATATCGGTTGCATCCCCGCTAATGTAAGCCATCGGAACGTGAATCGACTCGAGATCCTTTTTGCCGATTGTCTTTCCGCCGCCCATATTCGATGCCTGCGCGAAGAGTCCGCTGTTCCAGACCATAGCGGTGGTCACGCGCGGGTCCGCGGCAACTTCGATCGCCTGAACGCCTCCGCAGGATTGGCCCATGACGGCAATTTTGCCGGTGTTCAGGTGTTGAAAGTATTTGCTGCCGTCGCGGTGGTTCTCGGCTGCCGCCCAGTTGATCGCATCAATCATTTGCGAGGGGTGCGTTGCTGCCGGAGGGAGATTGCGAGGAAGCTGCGTCGTGTCGGTCGGCTGTTGGATCGCCGCCTGTCTTGCCGGAGCCGGGCCGGCGGGTGGCTGGGGAGGTCCAAACGCCGGGCGATCGACAATCGGCCCCAAAGCAACCACCAGGAAGCCGTAGGACGAAATATCCGTAAGAAAGTTGCTGAACGAGTTCCCCGCGTTTACACAGGCGCCATTGCCCCAGATGACCAGAGGAAGGTTGGCACCGTTCAGCGCCGATAGATCTCCGGGGCGGTAAATGGTGTGGTCCGGCAAGCCGGGATCCATTTCCATCACGGCCTGGTAAGGCCCCGACCCTGTGGTCGGCCGCGGCGGAGCGCCCCCACGCGATTGGGCTATACCGTTCCAACCACAGACCAGCAGCGCAGTGAGCGCAACAAAACCGATACCTCTATATGGCGATTGAGTCATTCGTTGGGTGGTGCGCATGATCACTCTCTGTTGATGTTCTCGATGAACAGATCGCAAGCTTCGCGGCGCAGTCCTTCGCGCGGGACAGGGCCGCTTGCCGTAAAGTCGATATAAGCACGCGCAGTAGGATCGAACTTTGGCCAATGCGGGAGGGAGCCGCCGTTGGGGTCGCCGCTCTTCGCAAAGTTCGTCCAGTACTGCTGCATGTGATCGGACACGAGCGCATCGACCGAATCATATTTCGGCGCATTTGCCGCACGCGCCGCGATCGAAAGGGTTCCGAAGACATAAGGAAGCTCGCTCCCGTGCGCCGCGCCAACCGCTTCTCTCCCCGCAGGAACGCGCGAAAACTGAAATTGATAAGCCGTGTTGCCTGCGCGCGAATGCCAGATCAACTGTGCGACCGTGCCGCAGCGAAACTGGAAGTCGGTGGCCCATTGCGCCATTGCGCTTCCGAACACAGGGTCCGGTTGCGGCTCCTGACCGTCCTTCACGCCATAGATTTCCAGGGCGCGAGGCGCTGATGCCCCGAATTGAGCCGCGATTCCCTCACGCAATCCGGCGACTCGAAAAAACGGCCGCGTGAGTTCTCGCGCGTTCGAACCCAGGAGAAGGTCCGCTCGATGCTCTCGCCCGGCTTCGAATACTTCGAAAGGAGGTTTCGGCAGAACCCAGCCGTCGACCACAACCCCCAGTAGCGGCCCCAAAAACGACAAACCTTGACCCGTGGCCTTTTGCACGTCCTCGGCAGGCACGGATCTTAGTGTTTTCAGGGAATTGGCCTTCAAGTTTGTGCCGACACTGAGACCCTTCTTTTCGCCTTCGGCCAGCGACGGAGGTGCGACCACGGGCCCGCTCTCTCCGATCAGTCGCACGAACAAGCCTTTGGTTAAAGGCGAGGTCAACAGCACGTTGATGTCCAGCGAACCCGCAGATTCGCCGAAGATGATGACGTTCCGCGGGTCGCCGCCGAACTTCGCGATGTTGTCACGCACCCATTTGAGAGCCGCTACTTGATCCATCAATCCATAATTGCCGGAGGCGTGGTGTGTGGATTCGGCAGTCAATTCCGGATGAGCAAAGAATCCAAAAACGCCCAGCCGATAATTCGCGCTGACCAACACCACGCCGCGCCGGGCCAGACTCTCGCCGTCGAAAATGGCATCCGAAGAAGCCCCCGCGAAATTGCCGCCCCCGTGAATCCACAGCATTACCGGCTTGCGCGACTTCGGAGGCCATTCCGGCGTCCAGACGTTGAGATAAAGACAATCCTCGCTGACGTTCGCGCCATTCTGCATGCATCGTGACCCGAAATTCGTCGCGTCGCGAATGCCGGGCCAGGGCTTCACTGTCCTTGGTTCGCGCCAGCGCATATCACCGACTGGCGGTGCGGCAAAAGGGATACCTTTGAAGACTGCGCCGCTGCCTTGTGCGCTGCCTCGAATCTTCCCGCCAGTGATGGCGATTGTCGGTGGCTCCTGCGCCATGCCCGCCAATCCGACCAGCATCAGTACCGCAGCGAGTTGGAAGAGTCCTCTGGTTTGCATGTCTTTGACCTGGAGCTCGCAGCGGCTCAATGCTGCTTACTTGCTCTCGCCTGTTCACGCCGCCACGCAAAGTAAGCGTCCATGGCCTTAATTTGCGTCATGTTCGGAACTGGCTGAGAGGCCGAGTGGCCGTCGAAATACATGACTCGCTGGGAGGACTCGGCGAAGGCCGGCCACTCGGGAAGACCCGGCCCGTTGGGATTTCCATTCTTCGCGAAATTTGTCCAGTATGCACTCATGAGGTCCGAGACCGCAATGTTTTCTGGTTCCGGCGCCGGGCCCCGTCCTCCCAGATTGTGGAACACATAGCCGATCTCGGCCGCGTGTTGTGCGCCGTGCGGCGTTCGCGCCGTCTTGTGGTCGAAATAGTAGATGTAGGCCTTGCCCTTGCCTTTCTGCGATTGCAGGGATGCCCAAGCCCAGGTGGGCCACGCAAAGACGGAATCGCGAAAAAGATCGCGGCTCGACTGCATCGCTTCCTCATCGGTGGCGTGCGGATACGCCGCAAGAATGGCATCGGCCTGTTTGCCGTAACCCGCGCGGACTTGTTCCTCGAAAGACGCCGTCGTCACGCCCGGGCGGGCAAATGACGCGCCCTCGTCCGAGTTGGTTCCTATGAGCACCGGAGTGTCGTTGAAGCGGCCGGCTTCATACAATTCGTGCTGATCGCCCGGTAAGATCTTGCCGTCAAAGACCGGCCAGAAACGCGTCTGCGCCCCCTGTCCCAGGCCCGCCTGGATCTTATCGGCGCTCAGCTCACGCGCGGATTTAATGTCGGTTACGCCGAGCTTTTCGAGAAACTGATGCCCGGAGGCCTCGGCCATCTTCAGAGCCACCATGGTGACGCCGCCTTCCGCCGCGCCGTTATCAATTCGGCCAGGCCCGAAATTGCCGCCGCTTTCCGAGATCGCTCCCTGGAACAGGCCTTTCGCCGCGGGGGAAGCACAGAGCATGCTTACGGCGATCCCGCCGGCAGATTCGCCGAAAATTGTGACGCGCGAAGGATCGCCGCCGAACTTCGCAATATTGGTCTTCACCCACTTCAGGCCGGCGATCATATCTTCCAGGCCGAAATCCCCGGACGAGCCTCCGTTCTCGCGGGTCAGTTCGGGATCCGCTAGGAATCCAAAAGCGCCGAGCCGGTACGCCACACTCACTAGGACAACTCCTTTTTGCGCCAGGTGAGTGCCGTCATAAGTCGGGATGCTGGTCCTCCCGCCGGTGAATGCGCCGCCATAGATCCAGACCATTACCGGCAATTTGTCATTGGCCGCTTTTACCGGCGTCCAGACATTGAGGTAAAGGCAATCCTCGCTCAGCGCCGCGGGCTCACCGAACCGGCCCGCAACGGCTGCATTCTGGATGCATCCAGGGCCGAACGAGGAGGCCGGTTTCGCCTCCGTCCACGGCTTCACGGGTTGCGGCGATCTCCACCGCAGCGGGCCGACGGGCGGCGCGGCGAACGGAATTCCCTTGAATGAAACCACGCCGTCGGAGGAAACACCGGTGACGCGGCCGCCAGTAACGTCAGCCTCCCGAACTTGCGCGTTCGCAGCGGAAAGGAACAATGCGGCTGTCAGGGCCGACAGGATCGATGGCTTTTGCACGGAAACACCTCCGTATCCGGACCGCACCACGGCATTCCGCTGATGGGCCCGTTTGATTTAGGATTTTACCCCAGAAGAGACAGCGCTTATCGCTAGTCGCCCAAAAGGAACTCCATCTGCTCGAGTTCCGCAGGCCACTGCCACAGACATCGCTGTTACTTGCAGACGAAACTGGCAGCGTCCTCGATGCTGCCGGCGCCCTGATATTTCGCATAGCTGGGGTAGGGGCAAAGCGGGCGAGTGCGGTTCGGCCACGGGCTGCCCGGTCCCGCCGAAGCAATGATCTTTTCAGGCGCAGTCTTCTTCTCGACCCAATTGACCAGCGCCGTGAAGGCGTCGAAGCGATCGGTGGCCGGGCCTCCCGCGCAATGGTTCATCCCCGGAATCGCGAATAGACGAACGAAGTCCGAAGCTTTCCCTCTGTTCACCCTGTCGACTTCGTTCAGCCACACAACGTCATCATCGATCGAGAATACCGGATCGCTCACTCCATGCGTCAGGATCAGCTTGCCACCATGCTTTTTGAAAGCGGAAAGATCCGTAGAACTCGCCATCATGAAGTCCCACGCCGATTTCGGGAATGCATTCGTTTCCGCGAAAATTTTCGGCGCATCTGTATCGAAATTAAATCCGAGCAGATAGGCAACAGGTGCACCGCCGGCCGAGGGAACTTGGGTCGGCGGCGTGGTGAATATCGCCGACACTGCTCCCGCCCCCAGGGTCGCATTGATGCCGGAGTTGCCTTCCGCGTTGAACATCCCGATCTTCCAGATACGCCAGCCCGGGTTGTACGCTGGACCCAACTTCCCGCCAACCCCGGCATCCCAGGGCCATGGAGCGTAAAGCGGCTCGCTCTTCGAATTCTTCGCGCCACCGTAGACCTTCTCGATCGCATGGATCTGCGCGGCAGTAAGGCAACTCGCATTCTTTTGCCCCTGACAGGTGAGCGCGTCGAGCTTTGGTCTCACCAGCGCGTCCGTGCAGGCGCCAAAGTTCGCAATGATGCCGTCGTCGGCGCCATCCAGCTTGTCGCACGCCGAAAGAACCGCGCCGGCAACAAGGGCGAGATCTTCATCTGTGAAAGTCTTGTTTAGAAACGGCTCGCCATTGGGATCATTCATTTGCTCGTCTTTCGCGACAGCCGCGAAGGCCTGCGTGTCCCAGACTTCAGCAAGGGCCGCCTTGGGAAGCTTGAAACCGGGAGAGCACGCAAGAATGCCGTCAAAATAATCCGGGAACCGTTGCGACATCATCATCGCCTCCCGTCCGCCTTCCGAACAACCGACGTAATAGGAACGTTCCGGCGCCTTCCCGTAGTAGATCCGGATAAGCGCCTTCGCAGCCTGGGTCACCTGATCGTAGGAGTTGTAGCCGAAATCGAGCCGGGCCTGTTCATCAAAGCCGAATGTCTGGGTGCCATTCATCTTCGGGTCGTTGTTGATCGAGTTGTCATGGCCTGCGTCCTGGGAAACGACTGCGTATCCCAAAACCAACGCGTTCGTGGCCTGCTGGCCCTGCAAGTTGCCCAGCGCGCGGCCGATGTTTCCATTCGATCCGCCGCCGCCTTCGAAGAAGAACCTGCCGTTCCATGCAGCCGGCAGGCGCATATGAAAGTTGATCGCGTAGTGCTGCCCGTTTGCGCCGGTGCGTTCATTCATTCGCCCGAACAACTCGCAATGTTGAGGCAGCGCGGGAGTAGCGCCGCGGCCGGTAGTCGCCTCGCTAGCCGGGTTCACGACAGCCGAACGGATGATTGTCGTTTTGTTCGGAAACTGCGATGAACCCAGACTGGTCAGGCTGGCGCATTTATCGTCCGCGGCCCTGGCCGGAATCGCGGCCGCGAGAATCAGAAGAGCCATCAGGATCGGGCGGTGGTTGTCGTATCGCATGGCTTGGCTTGGCATAAGAATGTTATCAAAGATCCCGCTCTACCCAGGCGGACGCTCTCGTTTCGCAGTCCAAAGGCGAACCGACGGCATTCTCGCGCGGAGCAGGCGCGTGATTTTCAACCTGATTTCCTAGTACAATCCTTTCCGGGGGAGAACAGAAATGAAGGTCGTGATCGGTTTATTTGTGATGGCGCAATTCGCGCTGGCACAGGGGCCGTCCCCGGCCGCTGGTCCGTGCGCGCCGCCGCCTCCGGCTCCGCGCGCGAATCCGCCGGCGGCGCGCGCTCCTCGCGAAGCGGTTCCGGCAACGCCGGAAGACCGCGCGGCGATAGCCAGACTCTCAGACCTGCCTGCCTGGCATGCGGGAGCCGGCGACGGCGATTATTCCATCGGGCCCGAGTACGCGCCCGCTCCGGAACAGACCAAACGCGCCGGTGTTCCCGAGGGCAGGGTTGTTGAATTCGTCATGGATTCGGCCGAGAGCAAATTCTATCCCGGCATCGACGGGCCGTTCCAGCGGCACGTTTGCGTTTATGTTCCCGCCCAGTATGTGCCTGGCACTGCCGCTCCCGTGATCGTGTCGGCGGATGCCTACGGAATGCGCTACGCCTTGCCGACGATTCTTGACAACATGATTGCCGACCACCGGCTTCCGGTGATGGCGGCCGTCATGATTGCCAATGGCGGCCCCGAGCGCAGCATGGAATACGACACCGTTTCGGCCAAGTACGCCGACTACGTGGAAGCCGAGGTTCTTCCGCGCGCCGAAAAAGAGGCCCACATAAAGCTTACGAAAGAACCGGAAGGCCGCTTGACCTTCGGCGGAAGTTCGGGAGGGGCCGTGGCTCTTACCATGGCCTGGTTCAAACCGGAGCTTTACCACCGCGTTCTGACGTACTCCGGCACATATGTGGATCTGCGGAACGGCCCCGAAGCGCCGCATGGCGCGTGGGAATATCTTGAACACTTCATTCCCGATAATCCGGCCAAGCCGCTGCGCGTCTGGATGGAGGTCGCACAGAATGACCTCGGCGCCGACACTGCATCCTCGAATCGCCGGAATTGGGTCATCGCCAACCAGCGCATGGCCGCGGTCCTGAAGGCCAAGGGCTACCACTACCAGTTCGTTTACGCGAAGAACGCGGGCCACGTTGACGCCAAGGTGATCAACCAGACTCTGCCGCAGGCACTCGAATATCTTTGGAAGGGTTATCCCATTCAGAAGTAGCTGTCTGCGCTTGTAACTCGGCAGGAAACTTCACGATGAAATCCACACTTCCGAGGCTCGAACTAGATCGTCGCGGTTTCATTAAGGGGCTGGGCGCCCTTGGGGCTGCGGCTTGGTCATTGTCCCCAGCCCGCGCGTTCGCGCTGCCTGAAGACAAGATCAAGGTTGTGCATTACTTCAGTACTCCCGGCGACGCGCAGGGACGCCAGGGCCAGCCGATGGTCAATCAGTCCTCCAACGTGGTCATGATTGAGACCGAACGGGGATTGGTTGGAATCGGCGAGGGCGGCGAACCGCGCACTATGGACGAATGCGCAAGCATGTTGATCGGTTTGGACCCGTTCCGAATCGACAATCTGTGGCAGCGGATGATGCGGGGCTACTTCTATCCCGCCGGCCGGGAGAAGCTCCATTCCCTGGGCGCGCTGGATGTGGCGTTGTGGGACTTAAAGGGAAAAGCGCTGGACGTCCCGGTCTGGCAACTGCTGGGCGGAAAATCGCGAAACTACATCGAGCTGTACTCGACCGCCTATCCATTTCGTGGCGGAACGCTGGAAGATGCGGCGCGCGCCTGCGTTCAAGCAGGCTTCCGCACGTATCGATATGCCACCGACAACCCGCGCGAGCGCGTAGTGGACCGTTTCAAGCTGGTCGGCAAGATGTATGACGATTGCGTGCTCCTGCACAAAGCGACTGGAGATGGCGGATGGGCGATCGACTTTCATACCGAGCTCGATCCAAGCGACGCCATCAATCTCGCGACGATGCTCGAACCCCTGCATCCGTACTTCTGCGAGGATCTGATTCGCAGCGAGAACGTGAACTCTTATGAGCACATTCGCCAGCGCACGCGCGTGCCGATCGCCGTTGGGGAACAGTTCGGCTACAAGTGGGACATCAATCAGCTGATCGAGCACGAGCTAATCGACTACGCTCGCGTGACCTTGCCGAATGTTGGCGGAATCACGGAATTCATGAAGATCGCTGCGCTGGCCGAGACTCATTACATCGGAATGATTCCCCACTTCACCGGACCAATTTCCGAAGCGGCGCTGGTCCAGTGCCTCGCGGCAACATCGCTCACGGCCTTGATGGAGATGCTCGGTGACGGAACGCGCACCTGGCCGTACCTGCCAAAAGTGTACGACTTCAAGGAAGGGAAATTGTGGCCGAACGATCGGCCGGGCCTGGGCGTGGAGGTGGACAGATCCAAGCTCACCCAGATCGGTCGATACGATACCTACCGCGCAGGCATGTTGCTGAACCAGCGGCCCGACGGCTCATTCACGAACTGGTAACGGAACTCCGGGGAAGAATTCACGGAAGCCGTCTCTCAGGCTCTCGGTGCGGCCAAAATTGCGCCACGCGGCTGGACTATGTCAACGAAATGGGTCCGAACCCGCGCGACGCGTCTTCCCCATACCAGATGGGGGGGCAGCCACACAGAGGCAGGCGGCTTCCGAAGGAAGTGTCTGAGGAGGAAGATTTCGGCCCGCCTGTCACCTTAAGTGCGAGCGGTCCTTTTCGTTCTCGGTGCAGACGTACTCGATCAGATCGCTGTCCGGGAGCAGCCGGAGGGCGGCTTTCATTGAAAATGGCCGCGTGTAGTACTTGGGATCGGTAAAGGTGAATTCCACGTCCATGTGACCGAAATCGCGGCGATGGTAGCGCTCCGTGATATGCATCTGCTCGCTGCGCGCGTGCCCAAAAGCGTCGAGCCAGCCTTCGCGGAACCCTGCTGTCTCCACCACTAGCGTGTCGCCTTCCCACTTGCCAGTCGAGTAGCCCATGTAAGTCGGGTCCAGATCCTTGGGCAGCGCCCGCCCATCGGTGTAGATTTGACGCAGCGGCGAACCGATCTCGGTGGCTATCACGATCTCGCGCGGCGCTTGAAAGATTTTGAAGCTCAGCACGAACTGATCCGCCGGAACGCTGGCCGGCAGGCATTGCGTGTGCGGCCATTGATGCGGGGTTGCCTGGAGGCGTTTCTGAGCCGCCGCGCCTTCGGGGGTCAACGGCTCTTGTTCGGGCTTCATGCCCCAGAAGACGTCGAAGGCCTCCTTGGTGAAGTCTTGCGGGTCGATCTGAATCTCGTTGAACTGGTCTCCCAGCACGCGCGCGAGTTCCCGAGGCGGCGTCCTTTCACCTTGCCATACGCCGGAAAGGTCGGGCCTGCCCCTCAGTCGGGGCGCGCGCGCCGCCAGGTTGGGCTTGCCGTCGTGAGTGCGAGGAGTCTGCGGGTCGCGATAATTCTGCCACTGCGCAACAACACCGCTCGCCGCCACCACCACCAGAGCACTAGCGCGGAATGTCGTGAGCATGATTCTCATTAGTATAAGCGGATCGGACCTTGATTGTGGGTCGATAACGGGCTAATCGGAAAGGGAATCAAACGCAGTAATCCAGAAGTCGCCTCTGAGCTCTATTTGCTCAATGGACAGCACGTCACCCTTAAAGCAGACCTTTCGCCCAGGGAACAGTGGTGGATGCAGGAGGAAACCTGATCTGTGGGGCGGCGGTGAGTGCCTTTGGCACGTCTACCATGACAAGGCTAAACGGGGCTTTCTCGCTGCCGGGTCTACCCACGTACCGGGCGTAAGCCCACGAAATACCCAGCCAAGCACTCTGTGGCGCGGCTCGCGGCACCATCGCTCACGGCCTTGATGGAGATGCTCGGCGACGGAACGCGCACATGGCCGTACCTGCCAAAAGTCTACGACTTCAAGCAAGGAAAGCTGTGGCCCAACGATCGGCGGGTGGACAGAACCAAGCTCACCCAGATCGGCAGATACGATACCTACCGCGCCGGCATGTTGCTGAACCAGCGGTCCGACGGCTCATTCACGAACTCGTAACGAAACTCCGATCCTGCACGAGCCCGCGACGCAATGACCTACAACGCGCGAGCAACCCTGCCAAATGTGGATCGACGCGCGTAACTCGTGGCTGCGAGGCGGGCCGCTCACCTGTTCCGAAAACGAGTAGAATTGACTCCGATGCACATCGCTGCCAGGATCACTCTCTGCTTGATTGGTTCACCTCTTTTCGCGCAGTGGCTGAATTATCCCACTGCCGGCATTCCTCGCCTGCAAGACGGCCAGCCGAACCTTACGGCGCCGGCACCCCGCACGCCTGACGGCAAACCCGATCTCTCTGGAATCTGGGGCTTGTCTTGCCCGGTGGCGAACGCCATCAACGGCACCATATCGGGTCGGAATGTGTTTTGCGCGACGGAAGTTTCCGTTCCCCCTGAGTTTGCCAATTTCGGCCAGTCTATCAAAGGTGGACTCCCCTATCAGCCGTGGGCCGCCGAGGTAGTGAGGAAGACCAGGGCTGCTGCTCGTCCCAACGATCCTTTGAGCCGCTGCTTTCCGCCCGGTATGGTGCGGCTGGAACCCTTTCCCTTGTTCCGCAAGATGATCCAGATTCCAGGCCTGCTGGTAATCCTGAATGAGCATAACGCCAGCTATCGCCAGATCTTCACCGATGGGCGGCCGCTGCCGGTGGACCCGAACCCGGCCTGGAACGGCTACTCGTCCGCGAAATGGGAAGGCGACACGCTGGTGGTGCAGACCATCGGATTCCGTGATGGATTGTGGCTCGATACCGGGGGCAGCCCTCTCACGGATGCGGCTAAGGTCACGGAAAAATTCCGGCGCTTAAATTACGGGACACTGGAGATCGAGCTCACGGTCGACGATTCGAAGGCGTACACCAAGCCGTGGACCATCAAGGTTACGCAAATCCTCGCCCCCGATACAGAATTATTGGACTATATTTGCCTGGAAAATGAAAGGGACGTTCAGCACCTACCCAAAGAGATCAAGTAGGGACTGATACGATCTGCTGAATTACGGCGCTTGTTTGAACAGAGGCACGTGATGCCTGCGCCCATTCTCGCCTTCTTCACACTCGTCTTCCACGATCTGAATCCCCTTTTGGAGGCGCAACGGCATTCGAATTCTCCACGGACGTGTGAAAACCTTCGGGTCTTCGATGATGGCCTCATACGTCAAGTTGTCCGGACTTATACGGGTGTAGCGCTCGACCACGTGCAGTCCGTCGCTGTGGTAATTGCCGGCAGCGTCGAGCCATGTGGAGTCGGTAAAGCTCGTGACGTCCGCCACCAGCGTATTGCCTTCCCAGTGGCCGCGTGAATCGCCCATCGCGTAGCCGAGTCCCTCGTTGTGCGGACTGCCATCGAGATAAATGATGCGGTACGTGTGTACGTCCTGATAAACGATGTAGACCGCGCGGCCGTTCTGGAAAATCTGAAAGGGCGATCGCACATAAGCGGCGCGCGGCACGCCCGGCTGAAAGCATCTGGCTTCCGGGTCGGCCGCCGCGCGATTGGCGAAATTCTCCTTCTGTTTGGCAACCGCTTCGGGGCGATATGGAATCTTTCCGTCCGCTGGATCGACGATGACGTGCGCGCGTTCGAGGCCGGCATCCGCATTGCGGTCAGTCATCCAGATTCCGCGCAGGTCCGCGGCCCGGCAGATTGCCGCAGCCAACAACACCGCCAGCAGAAGGCGGTTACTTCTTCGGCGCGCCCGGATAGTGAGTCTCACTCCGCTCTCCTTCGATGCAGTCGTATTCAATCAGCTCGGTGCCTTTCGGCTGGCGGCGTAATGGAATGCGCATAGTCCATGGTCGCGAATACAGGGTGGAATCTTCGACACGCGCTTCATAGACAATCGTGTCGAGCGCGGTCATCGTGTACCGTTCCACCACATGCTCGTTTTCGTCAACGATATTTCCAGATTGATCCAGCCACGTTCTCCCGTTCAACCCGCTAACATCCACCACCAGGGTGTCACCCTTCCACTGACCTCGGGAATCGCCATTCCAGGAGCGATGGTTTTTCGGGTGCGGGCTGCTGTCCAGCGGAATGATGCGCAGGCTGTGTTCGGTCTCGGACAGCAGGACTACGTCGTTGCTGTCCTGGACGATCTCAATCGGAAAAGGCGGCACAAGCAAACGGGGCACGCCATGTGTATGGCAGTGGCCGGTCGGATCGCGCTCGCGATGCACGTGATTATAATTCGCCTGTCTACGCGCGGCAGGCAGATAGGGCAGCCTCCCATCGGGCGGGTCCACGATCACCGACTTGCCACCCGGCTCGTTATAAAACGCCTCCTGCCCTTCGACGTTGAACGCCGCCACGATTGCTTCGTTGCGCCAGACCCCCTGCAGGTCGGGGTGCCCATCGGCCTGCCGGGGCGGCTCGAACTTCGTCGACTGTCCGAACGCAACTACGGAAATTAGCACCAGGAGGAATCTCATCGTGAGTCTTCGACAGCATATCGTGCGCGACGGAGGTCGTCAATGACAGACAGGTGAACCTGCCCACCGGAGTCCCAGTGGCGTCCTACCCATCCGCCTTCCATGTAACTGTTCACGTGATTACAAACTCGCGGTTGTGTTAGCCTTCCTTCGAACGATGAGACTCTGGTCCTTGCACCCCGCGCTCCTCGACCGTATGGGGCTACTTGCTCTATGGCGGGAAGGTCTGCTCGCTCAAAAAGTGCTGCTCGGTCAGACAACTGGCTACCGCTTTCACCCTCAATTGAAGCGATTTCAGAGAAGCAAGAATCCTGCTGGGGCGATCAGCACCTATCTATGGGGTGTTATCGATGAGGCCCGCGTACGAGGCTACACCTTCGACGCTTCAAAGATTGCGGGGCCGAAGCGTCAGATTCTAATTCCCGTCACCCGGGGTCAACTGGAATTTGAGCGCGAGCACCTTAGGAAGAAGCTGCGTTTACGCGATCAATCAAGGGCGCGTGTGCTGGTTAAAGCGAAGCTCAGGCCTCATCCAATGCTTCGCGTTGTCGCGGGGGATATCGAGCCCTGGGAAGTGGTTTGAGACTTGGCCGGCTCTCCGGCCTAGAAATGCTGGCTGCCACGACCGCCAGTTCAATTCCAAACCGCGGCAAGGTGATTGATGATTCAGTCGTCGATCCGCCTTCAGACGTTGTGTCCACAGACGGAGCCCGAAGGCGCTTACTTCAAACAGGATCGCACGCACCCCTAGGAGGGAGGACGTGGATAGAATGGATAAATGCAGGGGGGCCAGACACTGCGATGAAAGCGGGCCAGAGCGGGGAGAAACCGGAAATATCGCCCGATCAACACGCCTTTCGCCGCTTTCTGGAGTGGCTGGATGAGGGTTCGGATTCAAGCGGCCAAAAGTATTTGGAGATGCACCGGCGGCTGGTCTCCTACTTCGACCGGAAAAATTGCCGCGGGCCGCAAGAACTCGCGGATGAGACACTGAGCCGCGTGGCCCGGCGGCTGGAAGAGGAAGGCGCCATCACCAGAGCGACGCCCGCCCATTACTGTTACATCGTGGCGCGGTTCGTATTCCTGGAGCATCAGCGCCAAGCAACGGCGTTGCCGATCGAGACCGGCGACCTGCCGGCGCCCGCGGAAATGGGAGAGACTGCCGAAAACCCGGAGCAAATGCTGCATTGCCTGGAACACTGCTTGCACCGGTTGGAACCAGAGCAGCGCGAATTGATCCTGGGCTACTACCAAGGGCAACAGAGGGCGAAGATCGACTCTCGGCGTAAACTAGCCGCGCGGTTGGGAGTGACGATGAATGCACTGAGTATCCGTGCGTGCCGCATTCGCGACCGCCTGGAAGCCTGTGTACGTGCCTGCTCGAGTGACCAGGCGCCCGACGCATTTTCGGAATTTCGCATTATCTAGATAGGATCCATACCCGTGCCCGCCGAACCAATTCGAGACGACAAGATCCTGGTCCGGTACCTTCTCGGCTCGTTGCCGGAAGACCAAACCGAGCGGTTGGATGAGCTGAGCGTGTCGGACGATGATTTCGTCTGGAGGTTGCGGGCCGCTGAGAACGATCTGGTCGATGCCTATCTGCACAACGAACTTTCGGGTGAAACGCTGGAACGGTTCCGGTCATTTTATCTTTCTTCGGCGCACCGGCGCGAGAAGGTCAAATTTGCGGAGGCGCTACTGGGGCTGGGTTCACAAGAAAAGCAGATTCTGCGCGGCTGGTTTGCTGCACCATTGACGATCCCCCGATGGGGGATTGCGGCGGCATTGGTGTTAGCCGGGGTTCTTTTGTACGAGAACGGGCGCCTGCACGATCAAGCGCTGGAGGCGGAACGGGAACGCGCGGCGCGGGCGGTCCGCGGCGAGCGCGCGGCGCCGGCGACACCTGTGGTGGCAATGGTCCTGATGCCGCCGGTTCGAGGCGGCGGCAGTATCCTCGAAATATCCGTACCGGCGGGTGCCGAGCGCGCAGCGTTCGCATTGAAGTTAGAGACAGACGACTCTCCCGCGTACGTGGCCGTACTGAAAGATGGGGTTGGAAGCCAGAACCTCTGGCGCAGCGAAGAGTTGAAGTCCGTAAACGGGCTGATATCCGTGTCGGTGCCGGGCAGTCTGCTGCGGCCGGGAGCGTACTTATTGCAGATCTCTCCCGCCGGCGCTAATTCCGAGCCGCTGGCCAACTATGCGTTTCGGGTGGTTTCTCCATGAGGTACGTGAGCGCATTCCTGCTCGCTGCCGGCGCTGCTCTCTCAGGAGAGCCCACGGCTCTGTCGCCCGGCCAAGTCATCGAGCGGGAGATTTCCGGCTTTCAAACACACGAATTCTCGATTGCGATGCACGACGGTGAGTACGCGGGACTGGTGTTGCGCCGTCGTGAGATCGATTTCACCGCGCGGCTCTTCATACCCGACGGCAGTTCTGTCGACTTTCCCGCGCCGCAGCGCTCCGGCGATGAAGAGTCCACCGGTTTCGTGGCAACAACCGGCGGTAGGTACCGTCTCGAGATCCGCGCTCCCTACCGCGGCACCACCGGGGCCTATGAGATCCGGCTCACCGAGATTCGCGCCGCTACTGAACGCGATCGACGGCTCTATGAAGCGCTGACTCTGGGCAGCGAATCCCACCGCCTGTTTCGCACGGAAGAATACGTCAAGGCCATCCCTCTCGCTCGCCGCGCGGTTGAGATCTTCGAAGGGGAATTAGGGCAGCAGAACAGTACGGTTGCCCGGTCGCTCTCGCAGTTGGGCTTGGTGTTGAGCGAGGCTGGCGCCTATGACCAGGCGGAACCGCTGCTCCGGCACGCTCTCGACCTGCAGGAGAGACTACGCGGCCCGGAGCATCCCGAGACTTTGACGACGCTGGGTTACCTGGGAACCGTTTATGGCTATGTGGGCGATTATGCCCGGGCAGAACCGTTGCTATCTCGCTCTTGCGAGTCGGTGGAAAGGACGCTCGGCAAGGACCATCCGGCACTCGCCACCTGCCTCTTGGGCACAGGCACGGTGCATCACGACCGCGCGGATTTCGCAAAGGAGGAAGACGACCTTCAACGCGCCGTGGCCATTGATGAACGCGCATTGGAGCCCGAGGACTACCGGCTCCTGCGCGCACTCAACAACCTGGGCGTACTGTACAATTCCCGCCGAGAATTCGCGCGCGCCGAACCCATCTTGCAACGCGTCGTGGACGTTGGGCAGAAGGCATTTGGCGCGGATAGCACCACACTGTCCTTCCCGCTCTGGAACCTGGCCCTTACTGTACAAGAGTATCGCAAGGACTTTCCGCGCGCTCTTGATCTCTACACCAGAGCTTTGGCGCTTCTCGAACGGAGCAAGGGCCCGGATCATCCCGACGTCGGGTCTGTCCTGAACAACACCGCGAACGTTTACAAAAGCCTGGGGAATTATCCCCGGGCTATCGAGCTGCACACGCGCGTGCATGAGATGTGGGAGAAGTCGTTGGGGCCGTATCACGGCCGAACGGTGCTCTCGCTGGGCAATCTGGCGCGAACGTACGCCTCAATGGGCGACGCGGAAAACGCGATCAAATTCCAGACGATGGCGGACGCGGCGTTAGAGAAGAACCTGGAACTCAACCTGGCCCTTGGCTCGGAGCGGCAGAAGCTGGCGTATTTCGATTCGGTTGCGGAGCGGACAGACCGCACCATTTCTTACCAGGTGAAGCTGGCGCCCGATTCGCAAGAGGCCGCTCGCCTCGCCGCGCTGGCGGCGCTGCAACGCAAGGGCCGCGTGCTGGACGCCATGTCGCTGAACCTGGTGTCCTTACGGGAGCGAATGAACACGGAGGACCGGGCGCTGCTGGACGCTTGGAACAGCGCCACGAGCCAGTTTGCCGGTTTGGCTCTACGTGGCCCCGGTCTTCTGTCACGAGTGGATTATCAGAAGCGGCTGGCGGATCTGAGTGAGAAACGCGAGCGTGCGGAAGGGGAACTCAGTCGCCGGAGCGCCGAGTTTCAAGGCCAATCACAGCCAGTCACGCTGGCCGCCGTGCAAACGGCCATTCCCAAGAACGCTGCCTTAATCGAGTTCGCGACGTGGCGGTCCTTTGATCCCCGGCAGGACAACCAGGATGCCTACGGCGAACGGCGGTATATCGCGTATGTCGTGCGCGCGAGCGGTAACGTCCGTTGGAAGGAACTCGGACCCGCCAAAGACATGGATCGCGCGGTGGACGATTTCCGCAACGCGCTAGCTGATCCGGAACGCCAGGACGTCGGCCCGGCCGCGCGAGCGCTCGACCAGCGGCTGATGCAGCCGTTGCGTCCCCTGATCGGGGATGCAAACCGGTTGCTGATCTCTCCCGAAGGATCGCTCAACCTGCTGCCGTTCCAGGCTCTCATCGATGAGCGCAGCCAATATCTTGTGGAGCGCTACTCCATCACCTACTTGAGCAGCGGCCGCGATCTGCTGCGGCTGCAGGAACGCCGGGCCAGCCATAGCGCGCCGCTGATCGTCGCCGATCCCTCTTTTGGCGAGACACAACCGCCCCCCGTTCTCCAGGTGGCGTCTGCCAGGCGTAGCATCACGGTGGGTGCGGACCTGAAGGACCTGTATTTCGCTCCGCTAGCCGGAGCGGCCCAGGAAGCGCGCGCGATCCACGAACTCTTCCCCGACGCTCGCGTCATCGCCGGCAGCGAAGCCACTGAATCCGCCCTGAAGCACGTGGACGCGCCGAGCATTCTGCATGTGGCGACGCATGGCTTCTTTCTGCCTCCCGCTGCCGGGCAAGCTTCCAGCAATCCGCTCTTGCGCTCGGGGCTGGCCCTAGCCGGGGCGAACCGCCGGAGTGGCGCCTCCGACGACGGCATTTTTACCGCACTGGAAGCCTCCGGCCTGAACCTCTGGGGGACCCGCCTCGTCACGCTCTCCGCCTGCGACAGCGGTCTCGGCGAAATCCGCAGCAGCGAAGGCGTTTACGGCCTACGCCGCGCGTTTGTGCTGGCCGGCGCCGAATCTCTGGTCATGAGCTTGTGGGCGGTGAGCGACTCGGTCACCCGTGAAATGATGACGGCGTTTTACACGGGGTTGCGGCGCGGGCTCGGCCGGGGCGAAGCTCTGCGTCAGGCCCAACTCGCCATGCTGAAACACAACGGCCGCGAACACCCCTTCTACTGGGCCAGCTTCATTCAATCGGGCGAGTGGGGCAATCTGCAGGGCCGGCGTTAGTACTCTTCTCTCAGTACCTTTCCGCAGTCAAATCACCGAAATATTTTTTCGTCCCATTCT
>CAZKQQ010000122.1:0-20184 GCA_964554945.1 uncultured Solibacteraceae bacterium
CGCCGGTGTAAGCTTCGGCCGCCTCTTTGAGCTTGGTGAGGATCATGGCCGAGATTTCGGGCGGCGAATACTTTTTGCCGCTGATGTCGACACGGGCGTCGTTGCTGTCGCCGCGCACGACCTTATAGGGCACCATCTTCATTTCTTCACTTACTTCGTCATAGCGGCGGCCCATGAACCGCTTGATCGAGAAAACAGTGTTTTCGGGGTTGGTGATGGCCTGGCGCTTCGCCACCTGGCCGACGAGACGTTCCCCGCTTTTAGTGAAGGCGACGACCGAAGGAGTGGTACGAGCGCCTTCCTGATTGGCGATCACGGTGGGCTGGCCGCCCTCCATGACGGCGACCACGGAATTCGTGGTGCCTAAGTCAATGCCGATAATCTTTGCCATAACTATTAAATCCTCACGGTATTCGAGATTTACGATTGCGGCCGTCGGGGAGGAGCCCGGCGGCTTAGTACACAACCATTATTAAACTTTAGTCGAACGTTGTCAACTTTTTATAAGTTGCTTATTATCAATTGTCAGCGCTTGATGGGCACGTTCCAGGAGGACGCTGACCAATCCTGGATGGCCTTCCAGAGGCGGAGCAACCCGGATGTCGAGTCCGCGGTGAACGTCTTGGATGGCTGCAACAAGTCGGGGCAAGTCGCGTTCCATGTGAAGTCCGAGCGTCAGGAAATAGGGGATTACGACGATCTGCCGGATACGTTGGCTCACCAAGGCAGTAACAGCGCCCGCCAAGTCGGGCTGACCGAGCTCGAGAAAGGCAGCTGTCACATTGGGAAACGAACCCATTTTGGCAAGATCGCGGGCGACAGCCCGGACGCCATCGTTAGCAGATTCAACCCGAGAGCCGTGAGCAAACAAGATGAGGGCGGGCGACGAAACGAACCCACTTCCGCTTTCCGTCGCCGGTATTTCCTGCAGAGCGACCTCCAACCTCAAGTGTAGCGCGCCGATTTTGGACTGACTGGATCCAACTAGAAGCGGGAAGCCGGATCAGTTGGGGAGTACATCCTTGAATCGCTTGCGATCCTGGATCGCCTGCTCTTCCTGCTGCTGTTCCGCCAACTCGGCTTGAAACTCCTGCTCGAGACGATTCAGAATGCGGGGCAGACCATAGGGGTCGACGAAAGTATTCGGGCTGTACGGCTTTCCGGGCTGATATTTGGCCGTGAGGCCGAACTGGCCGGCGTGAGAGGTGAGATAGATGTCGCACGGGAGTTGGCGCAACACTTCAAAACTGCGCGCGTAATCGGCCGCAATGCCTGGATATTGAGGATTCTTGATCAGCACCGTTCCCTCATTGATGTTGGGAAGGTTCGCGATGAGAACGTGGTATTCGCGGCCGCTCTCCATGACGTTCATCGTGTAGCTGGTGCTGCCCTTGGTGTGGCCGGGAGTCAAGTATGCGGTGAGAGTTGAGCCGCCCAGCTCAATCTTGTCGCCATCTTTGAAAGTCTGGTCGACTTTTACGGGCGGAAACCAGCCGGCGCCGCCGAACAGATAGTCGGTCTTGCCACCAGTTTCGAGCAGTTCGGATTCCTGTTCGATGGCGAGCAGACGGGCGCCGGTGAGGCGTTTGATGGCCGCCATACCGGCGACGTGATCGCTGTGGGCGTGAGTGGCGAGCAGGATCTTGATATCGCTAAAGCGGAAGCCCAAGGCTTTCATCCGGCCGCGAATCTCATTGACTGAATATTCGAAACCCGAGTTGATTACGATGTGGCCCTTCGGGGTTACAACCAGGTACGCGGCGAGATCGGTATCGCCGACATAGTACAGATTGCCGACGATCCGGACCGGAGGAGAAACCGGCTGCGCGAGCGCCAACAGCGGAAGTGCCGGAAGCAGAAAAGAGAAACGCGGCATGGCGCCTCACATCTGCTTATGCCGGATCGCGCGCGATGGTGTAGTCGTACCACTCGACGATTTTTCCCTCTTTCAGAAAAAACACCCCCACGCCATGCCAGGACTTCAGCGGGCCGCCGGTGAAATGATCAATGCGCTCGTTGAACACCATGGGGCCTTTGGCGAGCGTGTCGAGGACTTCGAACTTGTCCACGCGATCGAGGAAGCTCTTGATGCGATCGCGGACTGCCTGCTTTCCCTTGTTGGGCTCCTGGGTTTCGGTGACCCGGTAAGCTGCGTTGTCCGCGAAGAACAACATCAGTCTATCGAGATTGTGGCTGGACCAGGCGGCGCAAAACTCGGTGACGGTCTGGACGTTGGCCTTCTCGGCAAGAGTCCAGTCCGCGGCGCTCGCCTTGCCCGGCATGGCAAGCGCCGCGGCGAGGCCGGTGGCACCGGCAGCGATGATTTTCCGGCGAGGAAGTCTCGGATCGATCTGGGGTTTCATATCTCGTGCCAGTCTATCAAGGGCACGCCGAAGAACTGCACACTCTCTATGTTGAGATATTATCTCTATATGGAGATAGAGACACGAAGCGATGCCGCAGAGGCGGTGGAGCGGCGAATTGCGAAAAGGCTGGCAACACTGCGTGGAGAGCGGGGGTGGTCGTTAGAGGCGCTGGCAGAGCGGACGGGAATCAGCCGGGCGACGCTATCGCGGATGGAGCGCGGGGAGTTGAGCCCGACCGCAAACATGCTCGGCCAACTCTGCGCGGCGTACGGGTGGACGCTTTCGCGGCTGATTGCCGAGGCGGAAGGCCAACCCGCGAACCTGGTTCGCGCGGCGGATCAAACGGTCTGGAAAGATTCGGGGTCGCGCTATGTGCGGCGGGCGATTTCGCCTCCCGGTGCGGGGCTGCGAGGCGAAATGGTGGAAGTGCGGTTTCCGCGGGGGGCGTCGGTGACTTTCGATTCCTCTCCGATTCCAGGGCTGGAACACCATTTATGGATGCTCGAGGGAACACTCGAGTTGACGGTGGAAGGGAAACGGTACCGGCTGAGCCCACGCGATTGCCTGCGATACGTACTCAACGGTCCGACCCGGTTCGAGTGTGTGGGCAAAGGGGCGGCGCGGTATGTGGTCGCCATGGTGCACCCATGAAAGAAGCGGCGGAGAGAATGGCTGAGTTTGACATCGCGGAGTGGGGACGCGAGAACGGCAGCGTGGATGACGAACTGGAGATGCTAACAGAGATGCTGCATGCGTCGGTGCATGCGGGGGCGAGCATCAGCTTTGTACACCCGTTTCCGGTGGAAGAGGCGCGGGCGTTCTGGCGAGATTCCGTATTGCCGGAAGTGCGGCGGGGGAAGCGGCGGATGCTGGTAGCGCGCGCCGGAGGGCAAATCGTGGGAACGGTCCAACTAGTGCCGGCCACGCCGCCGAACCAGCGGCATCGCGCGGATGTGATCAAGCTGATGGTGCATCCCAAGAAGCGGCGCCGCGGGATTGCGCGGGCGCTGATGATCGCGGTGGAAGAGTTGGCGCGAGCGGAGGGGCGCACACTGCTGACACTGGACACCCGGACCGGGGACACGGGGGAGCCTTTGTACCTTTCGTTGGGTTATGTGGTGATCGGAGTGATTCCGCGATATTCGCGAGCGACGGATTCGCCGGCTTTGGAGGCCGCCACTTTCTTGTATAAGGAATTGACGTGAGGAGCCATAATGAGGGATGGCGCAGGCGCTGCGGTTTCAGTGTCAGCCCGGTTGCACGGAGTGTTGCACGCAGCGCGGGTTTGTCTGGTTGACGGAAGAAGACGTCAGGCGGGCGGCGGAGTTTCTTGGGATGACGCCGGGCGCGTTTGAACGGCAGTACGTCTACCGAACGAGCAAGCGGATCCGGTTGCGAGTGCCGGGCGAGGCGCGCTGCCACTTTCTGCAGGACGGCGGGTGCTCGATTCATCCGGTCAAGCCGACACAGTGCCGGATCTTTCCGTTCTGGCCGGAATTAGTAGAAAGCCGGAGGGAGTGGAAGAAAGCGGCGCGGTATTGCCCGGGGTTAGGGAAGGGTCCGCTGATTCAGATTGAGATGGCGCGGGGACTGGCGCGGGAGATGAAAGAAGCTTATCCGGCAATGTATGAGTGAGCAAAATGGGGACAGGCGCGAATTCCGCAAAGACGGCGAAATTCACTCCAGCGCCCATTTTGCGTGGCGGAGGGCAAATGTGAGGCTGCGGGCGATGCGCTCTTTCGGCCTCTGACGCTGCCAGCGGCGGTAACGGCGTAAGGAATACAGGACCGCAAGATCAACTACGGCGGCGAAAGCGAAGATCAGTGCGTCGGCTAAATCCATGTGCTTGCTCAATCGGAACATGGAACCGGGTTTGAGGAAATTCCCAGGAGTAATGGGGACGTAATGGGACTTTTTGCGCGATGTTAGACTCGTTGCTGAATGCCCAAAGCGACACATCTGGAGTGCAGCCTTTGCCAACAGCGGTTTGATGCCGGTCAAGTGAATGGCCTGTGCAGCTGCGGGGGGCCGCTGCTGGTACGGTACGATCTCGATGTTTTGCGCTCGCGGTGGCCGCGCCGAATGGTGTCCAACGGACCGCCGAATATGTGGCGGTACGCACCGGTTCTGCCGCCGGCCGAGGAGCACATCATTTCCCTGGGAGAGGGCTGGACCCCGCTGATTCGCAGCAAGCGATTGGGCTCGCGCATCGGAGCGGAGAACCTCTGGGTCAAGGACGAAGGGCTGAATCCGACCGGGTCGTTTAAAGCGCGCGGGCTTTCGTGCGCGATTTCCATGTGCGTGGAGCTGGGGATCCGGAAGGTAGCGATTCCATCAGCGGGGAATGCCGCGGGGGCGCTGGCTGGTTACGCGGCGGCAGCGGGCATCGAGGCGCATATTTTTTTGCCGTGCGATGTTCCGCAATCGAATTACCTGGAGTGCATGGCTTACGGCGCGCAGGTGACTCTGGTGAACGGATTGATCAGCGATTGCGCGCGCATGGTGGCGGAGCGGTCGGCCGCCGAGGGATGGTTCGACATCAGCACGCTCAAGGAACCGTATCGCATCGAAGGCAAGAAAACGATGGGGTACGAAGTGGCCGAGCAACTGGATTGGGAGCTCCCGGACGCGATTTTTTATCCGACTGGCGGAGGCGTCGGGTTGATCGGCATGTGGAAGGCATTCGAGGAGATGGAGCGTCTGGGGTGGATCGGGAGCCGGCGGCCGAAGATGGTGGCGGTGCAAGCCGAAGGGTGCCAGCCGGTGGTGCGCGCGTTTGAGGAGAATGAGCCGCGCAGCCGGTTCTGGGAGGGAGCGCAGACAGTGGCATCCGGTTTGCGCGTTCCGAAACCTCTGGGGGATTTCCTGGTGCTCGAGGCGGTACGAAAGAGCGGCGGGACGGCAATCGCGGTAAGCGATGCCGAGATGCTCGAAGCGGGGGTGCAGCTCGCAAGCCAGGAAGGGATCTTCGCGGCGCCGGAAGGGGCTTCGTGCGTGACGGCGTGCGAAAAGCTGCTGGCGTCGGGCTTCTTGAAGGCGTCGGACCGGATTGTGCTTTACAACACAGGCACCGGGCTGAAGTACGGCGAAGCATATGCTACGCGGTTTCCGCGAACGGCCTCGGGCGAGCAGGACAAACTCGGGGGACTCATCACGCCGCGATGAAAGACCTGACTTTGAACGCGCTCGGCGCGGTGGCCCGGCGCAGAATATCGTATGCCGACGTCCGAGGTCTGGAGATTCGGGAACGCGAGGTCTCGACGAAGAACGGAAAGGTGGGGCATGTTTCCGGCGCGGAGTCGATGGGAATCGGAATTCGCGTGCTGGCTTCCGGGTGCTGGGGGTTTTCGGCCACCGACGATCTGACGTCCGAGGGCATTGAAACCGCGGCGGAACTGGCGTTCCAAATCGCGAAGGCAAGCGCGGCGGCCCGCAAACACGAAGTGGAGCTGGCGCCGGAAGATAAGTACGAAGCGACATGGACCGCGCCATGCCGGGTGGATCCGTTTACCGTCTCGATTGACAGACAACTGGGCGCTCTGCTGGCGGTCGATGCGGAACTGCGCCGGCAGGGAGGCGTGAGCCTGGCAGAGACGTCCATGCATTTCGAACGTCGACACCAGGTTTTTGCTTCGACGCTGGGCAGCGTCATCGACCAGACGCGGTACCTGTCGGGCGCCGGCTTCTCGGCGTTGAGCTACAAAGACGGCGAGATCCAGAGGCGCTCCTATCCGAATTCGTTCGGCGGGCAATACCAGCTAAAGGGCTACGAGTTGGTGGATGAGTTGCGGCTGTTGGACAACGCGCCGCGCATCGCCGAAGAAGCGGTAGCGCTGCACGCGGCGGATCAGTGCCCGGAAGGCACGTTCGACTTGATCCTGGACAGTTCGCAATTGGGTTTACAGATCCACGAATCGATCGGGCATCCGATTGAGCTCGACCGCGTGCTGGGCAGTGAGGCTAATTACGCCGGCATGAGTTTTCTTACGCTCGACCAATTGAGGAAACTGCGGTACGGATCGGAAATCGTGAACGTGGTGTGCGACGCGCGGATGGAGCACGGGCCGGGGCTCGGAACGTTCGCCTTTGATGATGAGGGCGTGCCGGCGCGATCGACCGATATCATCCGGAACGGACAGTTCGTGGGGTACATGACGTCGCGCGAGACGGCCGCGCTGGTTGGGGAAGCGCGGTCGAACGGCTGCATGCGGGCGGACGGATGGGCGCGAATCCCGCTGATCCGGATGACCAACGTGAGCCTGGAACCGGGGCGGCAATCGCTAGAGGAAGTGTTTGAAGCGGACCACGCGATTTACATGGAGACGAACCGGAGCTGGTCAATTGACGATAAACGGTACAACTTCCAGTTCGGTTGTGAAATCGGGTGGGAGATGCGGCGGGGCAAGCGCGTGCGCATGCTCAAGAACCCGAGTTACAGCGGGATCTCGACGGAATTCTGGAATGCGTGCACGGCCATAGCCGGGCCGGAACATTGGACGTTATGGGGAGTGCCAAACTGCGGCAAAGGACAGCCCGAGCAGGTGATGGGTACGGGCCATGGAGCGAGCCCGGCGCGTTTTCAAAAGATCAAGGTCGGGAGCGCGTATGCCGGATGAGCCGCAACTCGCCGCCGACATTTTCGAGCAAGTAGTGACGAAAGCGCGGTCGCTTGGCGTGCCGGATGTGGAAGCGATCGTGTCGGGAAGTTCGCAAGCGCTGACACGGTTCGCCAACAACACGATCCACCAGAATGTGGCGGAGCGGGCGGCACAGCTTTCGGTGCGCGCGCTGATCGACGGACGCACAGCGCGGGCGTCGACGAACCGGCTGGACAGCACGGGAATCCGGGACGTGGTGGAGCAAGCGGTGGCCCTCACGCGACTGACGGAGGCCGATCCGGATCTGCTCCCGCTGGCCGAGCGAAGCGAATGGGCACCACTGGACCGGTTTGACGAAAGAACCGCGTTCGTGACGCCGCAGGAGCGGGCAGAGGCCGTCGCGGAAGCGATCCACCACGTAGAAGCGGCAGGGCAGACGGCGGCCGGAATCTATTCGACCGATCTTTCGACGTTTTCGCTGCTGAATTCGCGCGGGGTCTCGGTCTCGTATACGGAGACGATGGCGCGGTTCTCAATTACAGCAATGGCGGCTGACAGTTCGGGATGGGCCAAGGCGAGCGCGTCCCGAGGTAGCGATCTTCAACCGCTCGAATTGGCTCGGCAAGCGGCGCATAAAGCCGTGACGTCGCGGGCGCCGCGCGAATTGCAGGCCGGGCGCTATACCGTGATTCTCGAACCGGCTGCGGTGCTGGACCTGGTGGGACAGATGTTCGGGGACTTCAGCGCCACGGCAATCCGGGATGGCCGCAGTTTCCTGAAAGATCGCATCGGCAAAAAGCTGTTCGGCAACGACATCACGATCTTCGATGAGGTTCGACACCCGCTGCAATCCGGCGCGCCGTTCGATGGCGAAGGAGTGCTGCGAAAACGGCTGACGCTGGTGGATCGCGGAGTGGTTCGCGAGATTGCGTATTGCCGGCAAACCGCAGCGGCCGAGGGTGTAGTGCCTACGGGGCACGGATTCCCCGTTCCTAACGAAGTCGGGGAGGCGCCTATGAACATCGTGATTGCGGGCGGGGAGACGACGGTGGATGAGATGGTGGAATCCACCGAACGCGGCGTTTTGGTGACGCGTCTGTGGTATATCCGCGAGGTCGATCCTTACGAGAAGATTTTTACCGGGATGACGCGCGACGGCACGTTTTTAATTGAGAACGGGACTGTGGTGGCGGGCGTGCGCAATTTCCGGTTTAATCAGAGCCTGATCGAGCTGTTGTCGAACGTGGAGGCGATGTCGACCCCAGTGCGCGCGTGCGGCGAGGAAACGTTTGATATGGTGGCGCCCGCGATGAAGGCGCACGGGTTCAACTTTACCGAAGTGACGCGGTTCTGAGGCGACTTGCCCAAGCCTGGAGCCTTAGGCCACCCGGACGAAATGCACGCGGCGGCGCGAGGAGGTCGTGACCTTGGGGACCTGCACGCGAGGAGTCTTTTGGACGGGCGGCGGGATCAACCCGGCTCCCTGCAGCGCCTGCTTCAGCCAACTATAGTCGAGGCGGATACCGTGATCGGCGCGGAGCTTCTGGTGGAAGCGCCGGACGCTCAGATCGGAATAGGACTGCTGGTATAGCGCCAGCACCTTCTCCGCGGTCGGCAGCGGCACGCGGTGGATATGGCGCTTCCGATGCTGTTGATCGTATAAGCCGTCATAGCCAAATTCCTGGTACTTCTGGCGCATCCGGGCGATGGTCGCGACGCTCAGGCCGGCGATCTCGGCCGCATCCAGCCAGGTGATCTTCTTCGCGATGGCTTTCAAGATTACGTCCTGCAGCTTCATATTTCCTCCGTTTCCGACGAATTCGTTTTTATCGTCCTGGCAAAAAGCCCATCCTGGGGTCATGCTCACTCTTGAGTGCGGCAGCTTGGCGATAGCGTTTCATTTCCGTATCAGCGCCTTGCATAGCTCCCTGGGCGCTGTAGACCCGCGCGAGCGCAAGGTGAGCTTCGGGAAGGCTCCGCGCGGCAAACAGCAGATGATTTTCGGAGAGATTTCGTGTCTCAGCGCGACGCGCCAGCAAACAACCGAGCAAGAACTGAGCCACGGCATCGCCCGGATCCAGCCCGACGGCGGTTTGGGCCTCAGCCTCGGCCTCGGTCCAACGGTTGAGCTGAATCAGCACAAAGGAAAAGTTCGCGTGATGGAGGGCGGTGGCCGGATCGAGTTGCAGGGCGCGTTGGAATTCGGGGACCGACTCGTCGAGGCGCCCGAGCCAGGTGTATTCGACGGCCAGGTTGCCGTGCGCTTCGGAAAAATCAGGGTCCAGTCCAATCGCCACGGCAAATTCCGCAGCCGCGCGAGAGTAGTCGCGGGTGTTTGAAAGCTTTACACCGCGGATAAAGGCATTGCGCGCCTTACGGGGCGGGTTGTGAAGAAGACGGGCAGCCGAAACGCTTTCGCCGGACGGCGCGTCCGCGGCTCTGGATTCGAGAGGGACGTTAACGGGAGTCAGTTGCGACCGATCCATCTGGGCAGGCGTGGCTTCCGGTGAACAGCAACGTCCGCCAATAAATTGAGCGGGGCAGAGCCCCGCTGTTAAAAAAAACAAAAGTGGTCCTATTTTGGTCACAGTAATCCTCCGAGTGTCTGCAGTCTTTCGCCGCAATTTCACTTACAACGGTGGCAGCTCAATTTTTAAGTGGTGAAGGCTTAACTGGGCCGGAAAACGGAAGATCGGAAGCGGGGATCTCAACCGCGGGCTCTTGGAAGCACCGCGACTTTCAAATTGATAATAGCTGGGGCCGAACGGGAATTCCAATCGAAAGTTTCTATGGTCACTATCGTTCCAATTGGGCAAGATCGGGGGGCGGAATGGCATGCCCGCACGACATAGTTCTTGACAAGAGTCGGCAATCATCCTATTCTCTATCTAGAATATGGCCTTTCCTTGGAAGCTGTTGATTATACCGGCAATCCTGCCGGTGCTTGCGATTGCCCAGAGCGGAACCGGCGTGATTTCGGGCTCGCTGAAAGACGCCAGTGGCCTAGCTGTTCCCAAGGCAAAGGTCAAAGTGGTAAATGAACAGACCGGAGCGGCACAAGAGACGTTGTCCAACGAGGAGGGTATGTTCCGAGCTGGTTCTTTGCTGCCAGGTTCTTACCGGCTGGAAGTGGAGGCGGACGGATTCCAAAGGCTGGTTCGACAGCCGGTCAGCTTGGAGGTGGGTCAAGTTCTAGCGCTGGATTTGGAACTGCAGTTGGGCTCGACCACCGAGACCGTTACTGTCACCGAGGCCACACCTTTGATCGAATCACAGAGTTCCAACGTGGGGCAGGAGGTGAATCGGCAAATGCTGGCGGCGCTACCGCTGCCGAACCGGGCAGCGTCCTCGCTGGCGGCGCTTTCGCCCGGCGTCATTATGATCGACACGGGGGCAGGGACCGCTGAAAACTATCCCTTGTTTTCCGTCGCGGGAGGCCGGGCGCGAAATCAGAATTTTATTCTCGATGGCGGCAGTGTCAACAACGTGGTCGGGTTGAATCGCCCGTCGCAGATGGCCAGTCTGCCGGTTGACGCGATGCAGGAGTTTCGAGTGATCGCGAACAACTATGCGGCCGAGTACGGGCATTCGACCGGGGGAGTGGTTACGATGTCGACTCGCTCCGGAACCAATCAGTATCACGGCAGCTTGTTTGAGTCGTTGCAGAACGATGCCTTCAATGCCCGCAATTTTTTTGCGGCGAACCGCGCGCCGATTCGATTGAATCAGTACGGTGGGACGGCGGGCGGCCCCATCCGCAAAGACAAGACTCATTTTTTCGCGACGTGGGAGCAGACCCGCCAGGTGATCAGCTTCGATACTACTTCGACGGTTCCGACGCTGTTGGAACGGCGGGGGGATCTTTCCGATCTGCGCGGGAGTTCCGGCAAACTGGTGCCGATCTATGATCCATCCACGGGTTCGACGGCAGGCACACGGCAGCCGTTCGCGAATAATGTGATTCCCGCGTCTCGCTTCGATCCGGTCGCTATCGCCGCGATGAGCTACTTCCCCATGCCCAACCGCGCCGGCACCATCACAAATGCGAACAATTTCGTGGGCAGCAGCCCCAACCGGCTGAATCGAAATATCGTTGTCGGACGCCTCGATCATCAGTTCCGCCCGGAAGACATGGCCACGGTCCGCTATTACATCAATGACGCGAATACGAACAGCCCGGGCACCTATGGGATTCCTGTCGCCGATCCGTTATCCGATTCGACCGATATCCGGGTGCAAAGCATTTTGGGCGCGTATACGCATATCTTCAGCCCCACGCTGACGAACCAGTTCAGCTATTCACAGATGCGTCGCAAGTTCATCGAGGATCGATCCGTTTTCGGTCAAAACGCGTCCGCAAAGATCGGCTTGACCGGCGTGAGCGGAGCTGCTTTTCCGTCCTTCACGATTCCGGGTTACGGCGTGCCGGCAGGTACGGTCGCCGGCAACATCACAATACCCAGCACAGGAGCGGCCCTCGGAAACCCCACCACGATCGCTCGTTTTCAGACGCCGATCGTCGATCAGCAATTTTTAGAAAGCCTCTCCTGGTTTCACGGCAAACACGCACTGAAGTTCGGCGCGGAATACCGAATGGGCGCCAATGACGAGATCCGGGACCGCGGGTCAGCGGGCGATTTTGTGATCAGCCCGCTAATAACGGACCTGCCCGGCTCACCGGCCACGACGGGCAACTCCCTGGCCAGCTTTCTGCTTGGCGAGGTCACTGCCGCGAGTCTTCAAGTGTCCGACAGAATTCCCTCGCGTGCTTCCTACGTGGGTCTGTACGCGCAGGATGACTGGCGCTTGTCGGATCGCCTCACTATCAATGTGGGCTTGCGCTATGAAATTGAATTCCCGCGCTATGTAGCCGGAAACAAGATGAATTCGTTCGATCCCAGCGCGATTAACCCGGTGTCCGAAACTCCTGGCGTTGTGACTTTCGCCGGAGTGAACGGCACACCGGTGCGAGCCTTCAAAACCGATACCAATAATTTCGGCCCGCGATTGGGATTTGCATACCGCATTCCCGGCCAGGGCGAGACGGTTATCCGCGGCGGAGGCGGGGTGTTCTACTCGACGACAATCAGTAATTCAGTCGGGGATCTCGCGTCGCTGGGATTCTCGACCTCCGCCGCGTTCTCCGTAGCGCAGGCCGAAACACAAAGCGTTTTTGAGCTTCGGAACGGATTCCCGGCGGTTGCGCCTCCGCAGCTCACGCCGGGTCTCGGCGCTGTTGCGCCAGGCCAGAAGCCGAATACATCCGTGGGATTCTTCAACCCGAATCAGGTCGCTCCAGTCTCTTACCAGTACAATCTCGGACTCCAGCGCGTGGTCGCGCACGACCTGTTGGTGGAAGTAGGCTACATCGGCAACGTCAGCCACCACCTGACTGCAAACGACCTCAGCTTGAATCAGGTTCCACCGCAGCTCATGGGCCCAGGCAACTCCCAACTCCTCCGGCCATTTCCGCAATTCAGCAACGTGGCGTGGATCAATCCGTCCATCGGCAATTCCACATACCATGGGGGTTTCATCCGGGCGGAAAAGCGGATGAGCCGCGGCCTTTCGTTTCTTGCTCACTTCACTTTTTCGAAGTTTCTCGACGATGTCGAAGGCGCGAGCGAGTTCGGCAGCACCGGCAGCTACATGGATGCCTACAATCGCCGGCTGGACAAAGCCCTCAGTGGAAGCGACGTACCGCAGCGGCTAATAGTCACGTTGATGTATGAGGTGCCCCAGTTCAAAGGCCATCGGACCGTGAACCGTGTGCTGGGCGGCTGGAAGGTCGGAATCCTGGAGACGGCGGAATCCGGTCCCGCCTTCACCGTTATGACCAGCGCGAACACGACCGGCGCATTTCCCGCCGGCCCGCTTCGGCCGGACCTGCTGCACAATCCCGAGCTGCCATCGGATCAGCGAACTGTGAGCCGGTGGTTCGACACTTCGGCGTTCGCCAATCCGGCGCCCTACAAATTTGGGAACTCGCCGCGGTCGGGCCTGCGAGGCGCGGCGATCGTTACTATGGATGCAACCCTGGAAAAGCGTTTCTTCGTCACCGAACGTTGCAAGCTGGACGTGCGCACCGAATTTTACAATCTGCTCAACCGTTCCATTTTCAATGTTCCCGATTCCACTCTCGGAGACGCGGCCTTTGGCGCGATTTCGAGCGCACGCCCGCCACGCACTGCGCAGATCGCCGCGCGATTGAGCTTTTGACGCGCAGTACACGATCCTGTGAGGAATCGCGGGGCTTCGATCGGTTCGCCGTTCCCGCTTCGGTCCAGCTCTTCGGAATCTATCGAGTTCAGACTTAGTTCAAATCGATTTCAAAGTACGCGGCAACCGTACTTCTGGTCCGTTAGTCCCGGTCGCGAGGGACGGGTACTGAACAACTGTAAAAAGTCGCAGAATCTATTGTCACAAGGCCACCGGCGATGATACAAAATACAGAATTCTCGTATCGCAAATGGGCCGGGTAGGGGGCCACTCGCCGGAGCTAAACGGCATCCTGAAAGCCCAAGACGGGGAAACACACATCAGACGGGCAAAGGGTGAGTCTTGGGTATCCAATCGGGCATTCGGGTAGGTTTTCGATCTTTTCTCAGGGTAGCGGGTAAAACAGATCATAAAGTGATTGCCGTGTTCGGGCTGAGCCCGGCTGCGTGCCGAGCGGCTGTTCGTTACATTGGGACGCAAGCGCCAGAAATTCCGGTTTGGCTCTTTTGCACGGCGGAGCCATTGCCGGAGACGGCGCGGCTGTGCGAGCGTGTCTATGTTCAAAGCAATTCGGCGGCGTTGCTGTTGGTCGCGGAGTTGCACCTTTGGCGGCACTGGGTAGCACTTTGCGTCGGGACCTGGACCGGAGAGCACGGCGGCTGGGTTCTCAAGCTCGCTCCGTTTCTAGTGCCCCCATTCCGCGCTTTATTCATGAACGAGCACGGCGGCTTTCTCAGCGGAGCCTCGGCCATTCGGCATCACTCTTGCCGATTATTGTGGGAGAGCACACAAAGGCGATTGCACGAGGCGGCCGACACCGTGGTTTCCGGTTGGCATCGCGGTCAGGATTGGGCGAAGGGCTGTTGGCTTGTGGCAATCGCTACTGCGCTGAAGTGGTGTGGATACCCCCATCGCCGCTGGTTCGAACGACTGCATGGGCATCGTGCATTAGTACTCGACTCGACCCCCGGGTGCGGAGCCGGAATCGCGCGATTTGTTCAGACGACTTCGAACTGGGCTGGCGCGGAGTTCGACAACACCGCCCAGGCGAGCCGTGCGCGCTGGATTATTTGGCAAGATCACGATGTGCCTGTTCCGGTTGAGGACCTGCTGCCGTTATTTGAAGACGAGCGAACATTCGCGGTATCGATTCAGCATCACTACCGTGGCTGGAAGCCTTCGTTATTTCCGATGGCGCCGTTCCGCGCTCTGCAAAGCGGTGAAGCCAGTCAGGTCCTGGCACCTGTGTCTTCCGCGATTGTGGTCGATCGGCACAAACTACTTGCCCTGGGCATCCCGCACTGCGATCAAGCAATCACCGCCTGGCTGCTGCTGTTCTGGAAGGCGGCTGCGGCGGGTTGGCGCAGTTACAGCGTGGGGCAGAACCGCGGGATCGAACAACAACCGGACTATCCGGTGCACGAGACCACATTTTTTTTACACGCGCTCGCCAAACCGGAGTTCAGGGATTTATGCCCGGCCGAGCCCGATCTCGCGCGCGGGAACATCGCTTTTTGTCCGCGGATCCGTACACGTGCCAAGTCGCGCGCGGACCGAATGCAGGTGTTGATCGTCTCGCCGTTCTTGCCTTACCCGTTGTCGCATGGCGGAGCGGTCCGGATCTACAACCTGTGCCGTGCCCTCCACGATCGCGTCGATTTCATTCTTGCGGCCGTCCGGGAAAACGGTGATTCGGTCCAGTACGATAAGCTCCACGAAGTTTTTCGCGACGTCGTGGTAGCGGATTTGGACGAACTCCCGTCGAGCGATGAAACCTTGCCCCAGCAGGTCCACCACTACCAATCGCGGGGGTTGAGCGCCTTAATCGGCGACCTGTCGGCCAGCTACAAGCCGGACTTGATCCAGATCGAATATACGCAGATGGCGTTATTCCGGGAGGCCGCGCCGCATCTACCCTCGGTGCTAGTCGAACATGATCTGACTTTCAGTCTGTACGGCCAGCTTGCGGAACACGATCCTACAGAGGCGCGCCGCCGCGAGTACGAACTCTGGGAGGCGTTTGAACGACGCCAAATGCGTGAGTTTGATGCGGTTTGGACGGTTTGCGATGACGACCGTTGCCGGGCCGTGCGCGAAGGCAGCAATCCCGATCGCACGTATGCAATTCCAAACGGAGTGGACACGCGCCGTTTCGTGCCGGAAAAGGACCGGGCGGAAGAGCCTGAAGTGTTATTTGTCGGATCCTTCCGCCACTTTCCAAACGTCCTGGCTTTCGAGACGCTGTGCCGGAAAATCATGCCGCTGGTCTGGAGCCAGTTTCCGAATATCCGGTTACGCGTCGTCGCTGGCCCTCATTATCAAGAGTTCTGGCAAAAGTCGCGGACAGAGACGCGTTCGCTCGCAATCGATGACCGGATTACCATTCTTGGATTTGTGGAGGATCTCAGGCCGCTGTACGCGGCGGCACGCGCCGTAGTCGTACCGCTCGATGTTTCGGCCGGAACGAATATCAAAGTGTTAGAAGCCATGGCTTGCGGGAAAGCCATCGTTGCGACGCCCAAGGGTTGCGCCGGCTTAGGTATTCGGGACGGCCAGGAAGCGCTTATTTGTTCCGACCCGGGCGAATTTGCCCTCGCCTTGTGTGCGATCTTGTCGGACGCCGATTTGCGGTCTCGCCTGTCCAGGCAAGCCCGCCAGTCGGCGGAAGAGCGATTCAGCTGGACGATGATTGCCGAAGCCGCCTACGAAAGCTACGCGACTCTGGCAGCGCGGAGGGACGCCGGCAGAACCACTGGCTCGCTGGCGTTATCACGGGGTTGATCAAAAAAAAACCAGCAGGCCGGCGGAACCGGAACTGCTGGTTTTGAGTAAACGCTGTCCTATTGGGCCTTGTGAGCCGCGCGGCTGCAAGCTAGATCCGCGCCACTTGGGTCAATAGCTCCGTTGCCCTCCTCGATGTTGAGTATCTTCCCGTCCTTGTCGACCACAAACGTTGACCGGTTCGCCATTCCCGCCTCGGGGATGAGAACACCGTACTGCCGGGCGACGTCGCGTTTCGCGAAATCGCTCAGCAGCGGGAAAGACGCGTTGGTCTTGGCTGCGAACTCTTTTTGGGAAGGGGTGTTATCCGTACTGATTCCAAAAACTTTGGCCCCGTTTGCTTCAAATTTAGCGATACCAGCCTGGTACGCCGTCAATTCCTTCGTTCAACCAGCGGTGAACGCAGCGGGGAAGAAAGCCAGCACCACGATGTTCTTGCCGCGGAAGCTGGAGAGCGTCACTTTTTCGCCGGTTGTGGAATTTAGCGTGAAATCGGGAGCCATGTCGCCCACCTTGAGATTCGTGTGGGGGGGCGTAAAGGCTTGCTGGGCATACAGGCCGGTAGCGAGCAGGCCCGCCAGCAGAGCTACAGACAGCTTCATTTCCACCTCCAGGATTCGAGCGTATCATTACGGCCGCCTGGGTGCAAGTTAACTATTAACAGACAGTTAAGCGGATAGGTGCGCCCCAGAAACCGGCCGCCACGGCAAGGTGATATGATCTGGTGAATCCGTGGCACGCAGGCAGACAGTCTGGGCGACAGCGACGATGGCGGCATTGCCGTGCCTGCTTGTGGCGCATGACATTCCGTCCGATGCGACGGTGCAGGCGTTTCTTAAGCCCTCGGGCGAGCATCTCGAATTACTGATGCGGGTTCCGATGAAGGTGATTCGCGACGTCGATTTTCCCAACCGAGGGCCCGGCTACCTGGACCTGGCGCGCACGCAACCCCTGCTGGCCGATGCCGCGACGCTGTGGATCTCGGACGCGATGGAGGTTTACGAAGGCGACACGCGCCTGCCAAAACCACGGGTTGCGGCAACGCAGATCTCGCTGGAGTCGGACCGCTCGTTTGCATCTTACGAGCAAGCGCTCGCGCATATAAACGGCGCGAAGCTCGCCGAGAATATGGACGTCGTCTGGAATCAGGTGATGTTCGACATCCTGTTCGAGTATCCGATTCAGTCGGATCAATCGAAATTTTCGATTCATATGGGCTTCACGAACCTGGCGCTGCGGGTGATCACGGTGCTGCGCTTCCTGCCGCCGAACGGCGTGGTGCGAGCCTTCGAATTCACAGATGATCCGGGGCTGATCCGGCTCGATCCCCGGTGGTTTCAGGCGGCTCTGCGGTTCGTCCAACTCGGGTTCGAACACATCCTGGACGGCACCGACCACCTGCTGTTTCTGTTTTGCCTGGTGATCCCGTTCCGGCGCTTTCGCGGACTGATTCCGATCGTGACGTCTTTCACAGTAGCGCATTCGATCACGCTGATCGCCTCGGCATACAACCTGGGACCGGACGCGCTGTGGTTCCCTCCCCTGATCGAAACGCTGATTGCCTGTTCCATCGTTTACATGGCTCTGGAAAACATTGTGGGAGGTGCGACGGTCAACCGGCGGTGGATCATTACCTTTTGTTTTGGACTGGTGCATGGATTCGGATTCTCGTTCGCCTTGCGGCAGACGCTGCAGTTTGCCGGGTCGCACCTGCTGACGTCGCTGCTCTCGTTCAACCTGGGAGTCGAGCTGGGGCAATTGCTGGTGTTAATCCTGCTGATTCCCCTGCTGGAAGGGCTCTTCCGCTTTGTCGTGGCGGAGCGGATGGGCACCATCATTCTGTCTGCCCTGGTGGCGCACACTGGTTGGCATTGGATGACGGAACGGTGGGATAAGCTGCGCCAGTTCCCGTTCCAATGGCCGGTACTGACTCCGGCACTGCTGGCAGGCCTCATGCGGTGGCTGATGGCCGGCTTGATTTTGGGGGGGCTGATCTGGCTGATCTACGGACTGATGCGGCAGCGCGAGCAACGGCGGGCCGAAGGTGAAGCGGAGTAACGTCGCTGGGAGCGCGCCGGCGACAAGATCGCCGGCATTACTCGTATTCGCTCTCGCAAGTTCGCTGTTCGCCCAGAGTCCGGATACAATCCTGATTAACGGCCAGATCCTGACCGTCGACAATCAATTCTCGACGCACCAGGCGATGTCAGTCCGCGACGGCCGCATCGGAGCGCTTGGGACAACGGCTGAGATTCAAAAGCTTACGGGCCGGAACACTCGCGTCATCGATCTGCAGGGGCGTACGGTAATTCCGGGGTTGATTGATTCCCACCTCCACGCGATCCGCGCGGCGCTCAGTTTCAGCACCGAAGTCAATTGGATCGGAGCAACCACTCTTGTGGAGGCGCTCGGCCGGATTCGCGATGCGGCGCGAAGCAAAGGATCAAGCAAATGGCTGATCGTAGCCGGCGGGTGGAACGTTCAGCAGTTCAAGGAGAATCGGCGGCCCACACAGGCGGAACTGGCAGCCGCGGCTCCCAATAATCCGGTGTACGTCCAGTTGGGCTATGGCTGGGCGATGCTGACGCCGCCAGCGCTGGAGGCGCTGCACATTACCAGCGATGCCGATCTGCCGGCGCGCGGCCGTTTGGAACGCGACGCGGCCGGCAAGCCGACCGGCGCCGTCAGCGGAGGTCAAGACGCAATCATTGCGCTATTCGACAGGCTGCCGAAGCCGACCTTGGATGAGCAAGTGGAGGGCACGCGCAAGTTCTTTCGCGAACTGAATCGGCTGGGGCTGACGGGAGTGGTGGATCCAGGCGGCAACAACCTGACTCCAGATGATTATCAGGCGCTGTTTCAAGTGTGGCGGCAGCATCAGCTCACGGTGCGGGTGGCCTATGCACTGTGCGGGCTGACTCCGGGAGCCGAACTCGAAGATTACAAGAACTGGACGCGCCTGCTGCCAATGGGATTTGGGGACGATTTGCTGCGCTTCAACGGAATCGGTGAGCGAATCACGGCGGCCATGAATAACAACGACCATCCGACCGATACGGAAAAGGAGAAGTATTACCAGATCGCGAAGTGGGCGGCCGACCGCGGCATGTCTCTCACCATGCATTGGCCGCGAGACGCCTCGGCCGGACAGCTTCTGGATATTTTTGAGCGCGTGAATAAAGAGACGCCGATTGCCGGATTGCGGTGGTCCATCGCGCATCTAAACGATGCCTCGCCGCGCACACTGGAGCGAATGAAGACGATGGGCGTCGGATGGACCGTGCAGGACGCAATGTACTTCGGCGGCGCCCAGTTCGTGCAGCAGGAGGGCGCCGAGGCGGCGCGACGCGTGCCCCCGGTCGAGACAGCGACGAGGATCGGCGTCGCGGTGGGCGCCGGTACGGATGCGCACCGCGTGGCGTCCTACAATCCGTTCACCGCGCTGCAGTGGTTCTTGGATGGCAAGACAGTCGGAGGCGTGGCGATTCGCGGGCCGGAAGAGACGCCCACCCGGGCCGAGGCATTGCGCTTCTACACGACGGGTAGCGCCTGGTTCTCGCGTGACGAAGACAAGCGTGGTTCGCTCGAGGTGGGCAAGATTGCCGATCTTGCCGTGCTGTCACGTGATTACATGACAGTGCCGGTTGAGCAGATTAGCGGGACTGAATCCTTGCTGACCATGGTGGGCGGCAAGATCGTGTACGGGGCCGGGCCGTACGCGGGGTTAGACGGCAGGCAGTAGCGCTCCCCTCAGGAGGCGGCCGCGGTTCTGTGAGGGAGCTTGACTCAGAACGTTGGGATCCGACGCCCGTATAGCATAAGCTTGCCGGCATTCGGTGCCAAGAAAGCACAGGGACGCCCGACGGCTCCTTGGCGGCCCAGTCTCACGGCGAAGCGTCGCAACTGCTCTTTGAAACCGCCGATCCAGAGATAAGCCAAACAAGTGCGAACGGCACAATTAATGGCTTATGCCCCGCGCCGCAGTCTGGCCGAAAACTTTTCGCGAAACTTCTTCACCTTCGGCGCCACGACAAAAGCGCAGTAGGGTTGTTGCGGATGATTACGAAAGTATTCCTGGTGATAATCTTCCGCCTTGTAAAATACTCCGGCGGGTTCGACTGCCGTAACGATAGGTCCTGGAAAGACTTCTTCGACTGTCAGTTCGCGAATCAAATCCTCCGCAGCGGCGCGCTGGGTGTCGTTGTGGTAGAAGATCACCG
>CAZKQQ010000123.1:0-20122 GCA_964554945.1 uncultured Solibacteraceae bacterium
TGGAGCCGGCGGAGGGATTTGAACCCCCGACCCTCTGATTACAAATCAGATGCTCTACCAACTGAGCTACACCGGCGCCGCGGGGAGCGACTGTTCCATCATAACAAGCGCGAACGGACCGTCGTTTTCCACGCCATCCCATGGATCGACTCTCCTTTTCGCTCGCTGCCGGGCAGCGCTGATCGAGCATCTCGCGAATCCGGTCTCGGGACTACTGAAACCAATCCAGTCAAGGCAGGTCGCCCATGCCGAAGTGGGGACCAGCCGATCGGTTAGCGCGGGGGAGGCTCTGTGGCGCGGCGAGGGCCGGGGCCTCTGCCTCCGCCCGGCGGAGGGGCAATCAGCTGGGGGCTGTAATGGTCGGCGAGTTGGTCTGGATGAAAGCCATAGGTGCTGGCGGCTGGATCCAGCGGCAACATGCTCGCCTGCCACTCGTCGTAGTCCTGGACCAGACGCTGATAGACGTCCGGCTGGCGCTCTTTCAGATTGGCGCGTTCCAGCGGATCTTCCACCACGTTAAACAGGAACGTGTTTTCGTTGATCTTCAGATACTTCATATCGCCGTCACGGACAGCCTGTTGCGCGTTCTGCCGGTAGCGCCAGTACACGCGGCGGAGCACCAGGGGCGCGTTCTCCGTGAGTACGGGAAGAAGACTGATGCCGTCGGAGGGATACGCGGGATCGGGCTGTGTGCCGGCCGCGGCCGTCAGTGTCGGCAGCCAGTCCATGCCCATCGCAACCTGCCTGGTGGTGCCGCGCGGCTTGATGTGTCCCGGCCAGCGCACGATTGCCGGGATGCGCAATCCGCCTTCTAGGAGATCCGTCTTCTTGCCGGTGAACGGCCAGGTATCGGAGAACCGCTCGCCGCCATTGTCACTGGTGAAGACCACGATGGTGTTGCGCGCGGCGCCCGCCGCGTCGAGGGCCTTCAAGATGCGCCCCACCTGGAGATCCATCTCACCCACCATGCGCGCATACGTCTTCAGAGTTCCGGCATCGAATGCGCCAAGATTCGTCAGCTTCTGCGCCGCGGCTTCGTCGTCCGGCCCCTCCCAGGGCCAGTGGGGCGCATTGAAATGCAGGCTGATCAAGAACGGCTTCCGCTCTTTCACGTAGCCGTTGATCGACTTCACAGCCTGCGCGGCGAGCAGATCGGTCAGATAGCCGGTCTGGTGGATCTTGACATCGTCGTCCCAGAGGTCCTCCGTATCGGAATTCGCTCCGCCGGATTTGTGCGTGAAGTAATCGAGACCGCCTCCGCGGAATCCGAAGAAGTGATCATAGCCGCTCTGGAGCGGACCGTAATCGGGGAGCGGACCGAGATGCCATTTGCCGATGAGAGTGGTGCCGTACCCGGCTTTCCGAAGCAGAGAGGGAAGAGTCGGGTGCCCGGGAGGAACGCCGACGTTCCGGCCGGTCAACGGCTCTTCCAGGCCGACGGGCAATCGGTATTGATAACGACCGGTGATTAGCGCAACGCGGCTGGCCGTGCACACGGCCGAATTGGCGTAGGCCTGCAGGAACCTCACGCCTTCGGCGGCCAGACGGTCAATGTTGGGGGTGGTATAGTCCGGACGGCCGTAGCAGGAGAGATCGGCATAGCCGAAGTCGTCAGCCAGGATGAAGAGAATGTTAGGTTTGGAAGTGGCTGCCCGAGCTGCCGTTGATTCCGCGAGGAAGCCGAGGGGAGCCGCGATCGTAGTCGCCAGCGCCTGGCGGCGGGTGGTCCTGGGTGAGTTCTTCAACGCGGGCTCCTTCCCATCCAATATAGAACTTTCATGGGGCGGGCTCCGGTCGAATATTATGGAAAAAGAGGTACTTTGTGCGCAGTTTGTTATTTGCTTTTCTCATGGCGGCGCCATTATTCGCCCAGAACCAGGTCCTGGTGGAGCGTGTGGGAGACACTGGTTTCATCCAACTCGAAGCCGACAGCTTTCAAAAACTTTCCCCGCGGCAGCAGACGCTGGCCTACTGGCTCTCGCAGGCCTCCATCGCCATCGATCCGATCATTTATGACCAGGATTCGCCTTGGGGGCTGCGTCAGAAGCGGCTGCTCGAAGGCATCGTCTCGGCAACGGGGTCCGCGCATCCGAAGATCGTGGCGTTTACGAAGCTCTTCTGGGCCAATCGCGGGAATCACCAGGACCAGACGGCGCAAAAGTTTCTGCCGGAGTGCACGTTTGAAGAGATGAAAGCGGCGGCCGGCGAGGCGTTTCGCAAGGGAGCCTATGCGAAGGGCGCCTATGGACTCGAGGCCCTCAAGACGGAAGCGGATTTGAATCGCGAGCTGGATGCGCTTCGCCCGTCCCTGTTCGATGAGAATTTCGAGCCGCTGATCACGGCCAAGAGCCCGCGCGGCAATCTGGATATCATCCAGGCCAGCGCCAACAATTTTTATAAGGGAGTAAAGCTCGCCGATCTCGCGAACTTCCACGACGCACATCCGCTCAATTCGCGGCTGGTGAAAGACGATTCCGGCAAGCTGGTGGAGGAAGTCTATCGCGCGGGGACGGCGGACGGGAAAGTTCCTCCTGGACGGTACGCGCTGTTCCTGAAGAAGGCGATCGAATATCTGGAAAAAGCGCGCGCCTTCGCCGAGCCGGGGCAGGACGCGGTGATCGACGCCTTGATCCGCTATTACCAGACAGGCGATCCTGCGGACTGGCTGCACTTCGGGGCGGTCTGGGTGGGCAACAATCCACCCGTGGATTTCGCTAATGGCTTCATCGAGGTTTATCGCGACGCGCGCGCGGCCAAGGGCACCTCGCAGAGCTTTGTTTCGATTACGGATGAGAAGATGAATCACCTGATGGCGACGCTGGCCGCCAACGCGCAATATTTCGAAGATCACGCGCCGTGGCTGCCGCAGTATAAGAAACAGGGAGTGAAGCCGCCGCAGGCCAAAGCGGTGGAGACCGTGGTGGAGACGGGAGACTTCCACGCCACGACGATCGGCGACAATCTGCCCAACGAGAATGAGATTCGCGAGAAGTACGGCACCAAGAGTTTCCTGTTCACCGGAAGCTCGCGGTCGCTCCGGCAAGCCGCCGGCTTCGGCGCGCTCGAAGAGTTCGCCGCCACGCCGGAGGAAATCGCGATCGGAAAGAAATACGGCGACGAAGCGGCCGATCTGATGACCGCGCTCCACGAAATCATCGGGCACGGCTCGGGCAAGCTGAATCCGAAATTCCAGGCCGGTACGGAATCGATGTTGAAGGAATACTACTCGGCGATGGAAGAGGCGCGCGCCGACCTGATGACGCTTTGGAATATTACCGACCCCAAACTGCAGCAGCTCGGCCTGGTATCCAGCCCCGATGTGGCCAAGGCCATGTATTACTCTGCCGTGCGCGTGGGGCTCACGCAACTGCAGCGGATTCCGAAGGGCGACACCATTGAGGAAGATCATCAGCGCAATCGGCAATTGATCGTCAACTACATCATGGACAAGACCGGCGCCATCCAGAAGGTGGAGCGCAACGGCAAGACTTACCTGTTGCTGAAAGATTTTGACAAGATGCACCAGGGTGTGGGAATGCTGCTGGCGGAGCTGATGCGCTGCAAAGCGGAGGGCGATTACGCCGCGCTCAAAGCGCTGATCGATAAATACGGCGTGCACTTCGACCCGGCGCTGCGCGACCAGGTAGTGGCGCGCTACAAGAAGCTGGACATTCCGCCGTATTGGGCCGGTATCAATGCGGACCTGACGGCTACTCGCGTAGTCGATGGCAAGACGGCCGCTGTGCGCCTGTCCTACCCAAGAGACTATGTCAGGCAGCAACTGGGATATGCGGCCCTATACGCGGTAAAATAGCGGGGCGTTCTATGGCTGCGCGGCTCCATCCCGCTCCTTCGCGGACCGAAGAGATTGTGGATCTCCGGCGGCTGTCGGCTCGCAACCTCGAGCCGCTGCTCGAAGAGGAAATCGAGACGTGGCGTGCGGAGCTGGAGTGGGACTTCGAAAAATCGGCCGATCTGGTGCGCCGGTTCATGGATTTGCGGGCATTAAACGGCAGCGCCCTGATCGAGCGCGGCGAGATTACCGGCTACATCTATTACGTGCTGGAAGACAATAAGGGCCTTATCGGCGATCTGTACGTGCGCCGCGCCTTTCGCACGATGGAACGCGAGAATCGTCTGCTCGATTCGGTATTGGAGACGATCATGTTGACTCCGCAGATCGCCCGCATCGAATGCCAGTTGCTGATGATCCCGCCGCTTGCCCAACAGCTCCTACCGCGCTCCAAGTACGTGAACGTGCATGAGCGCAATTTCATGCGCCTTGATTTGCAGGAAGCGGCACTGGGCGAAGGCAAGCTTCGCAAGCCGGCTTACATCGAAAAATGGTCCGATTTTTATCAGGAACCCACGGCGCAACTGATCGCGGCCGCTTATACCGGCCACATCGACGGGCAGATCAATGATCAATACCGCAGCATCGTGGGCGCGCGGCGTTTTCTGTACAACATCGTGCAGTATCCGGGATGCGGCGTGTTTTTCCGGCCTGCCTCGTATGCGGCATTCGACGGGAGCGGGCCCGGGGAGTCTGGCGCTCTCTGCGGAGTTTCGCTGGCCAGCATGGTGGCTGACTGCTGCGGGCATATCACCCAGATCTGCGTCTCGCCGGAAGCGCGCGCAACCGGCATCGGCCATCGACTGTTGCGGCAGTCGCTGCTCAAATTACGCGAGGCGGATTGCCGCTCCGTCAGCCTGACCGTGACCGCCAGCAATCGGGAAGCGGTTTCATTATACGAACGCGTGGGATTCCGGACTGTGCGCCGGTTTTCCGCCTGCGTCTGGGAAGGTTTTTAAGGAATCTCCGGAGAAGCCGTTCCCGAATCGGTGTCAACCGGGGGCTCCGATTCCGGCGATTCTGCAGGCTCCGAAGCGGGAATTTCCGCTTGCGCGTGGACCGCAGCCACGCTGCGCACCACGGGCGCTGGCCCGGCTGGTTGGTCACGAAGCACCACTTCGCACTCGCAGCAATCGCTACAGCGGAGGCACTTCTCGCAAATATGATTGCTGCACACGTCTTTGGTGCAACGCGCGCAGATCTGTGTTGCCGCTTCCGCGCAGATGCTACAGATGAATGGCATGGCCCCGGCTATTTCTTGCCGTCTCCTTTACGCGCCGGCGCCGCGCTCCGAGCCGCCGCCGGCGGTTGCGTCGCTAGAATCCCGCGGCAGCGTTGCGCCTCCCGGTCCATCACCTCGCACTCCTGCTCGCGTTGGGTGGTCAGGTTAACGATGTATGTTTGAAAGCGGTTCCGGTTCGCGCCGTTCTCGGCGGTGAGCGCCGCGAGTTTCTGGGCGAGCGCAGGATCCTGGTAACGGCGGATGCCGTCCCCCAGTGACGCCAGCATATCTTCGAGACCCGCAATCCGGAAATAGAGTTCCAGGCAGGAGGAGAGCTTTTCCGGGTTCTGCTCGAGCGCTTTCGCCGCCGCAGCTATCGCCTGGGCCTGATCTTTACTGGATTGGAGCTGGGCCGCGTAGGTTTCTGAAGCGCCCTTGGCCGCCCATGCCTTGGCGTCGATCTGACTGAGCAACGGTTCCACGCGCGTGGCATGTGCGCTCATTTCCTCCAGGACCGCGCGGATGTCCCAATCCGGCACCAATCCCGATTGAGGCGCAGCAGGTGCCTGGGCGTGGAGCATCGCTGTGATTGAAATCCAGATAAAGCTTCCCGCCGCGGCACGCATGCTTCTTTCAATCTAGCATGCGGGTGAGCGCAGAGCCGTTGATTAATGAACGGGAGGCGGTGGTGGCGGCGGGGGCGGCGCGGAGGGGGCAGCCGGCGGAGCTGAAGGTGGCGCCGACGTGCCTGTGCCTTGACCGGTGCCCGTTCCGGGCTTTCCTTTATCGCCGGAAGCGCCGCCGCTCCCGCCTCCCGGCACGCCACCAGATGTGGAAGATCCGCCGCCTCCGACACCTCCGGGGTGCATCACCATGGCATCGTAAACGGCTTGAGCGGCTACGCGAAGAGCTTTTTGGACCACGCCGCCCTTGTCGATCCGCCTTGCCAGCGGCTGGTTCCGGAAGACGCGAAACGACTCGCCGCTTTGCAGCTGAATTTCGTTGCCGGGCAGCAGCAGATGGCGAACTCCGACGATGCCTTCATCGACGCTGACGAGTGTGGTGGCGTCCTCATCTTCCACGACCACGTCGAAAACGGTGCCACGCACCGAAATGACGGCTGTCTGAGTGGTCACACGATTGTGATTCGGCCCGTTCCGGTGCTGGATGAACACCTTGACTCGGCCGATTACGACATCCAGCAAATCTTCCCAACTGGACGGATTGGTACGAAAAACCACCTGAGAGTTCTGGAACACCTCGAAGGTGCTGCCGTCAGCCAGCTCGAACTTGGCGTACCCGTCCGGACCAGTCCGGATCAACTGTCTGGGTTGAACCGGGCTGCCATTGAAAAGCGGGACTTCCGCATTGTCCTGGAGGATGGAAACTCGGCCCTGCAGCTCCATAACCCGAGCCGCGCCCGCGCTTTGCGCCCAAGCCGAGGCTGCGGATAAGACCAGGGCAGCCCCCACCAGTAGCGGAAGCCCGCTCCCCGGAACTATAGATCCACGGCCCATATAGAACTATATCGGACGCAACGCTCTGAAACCTTCCTCCGCCATCTAGACTCCTCAGTCTAGCACCAAAGTTGCAATGCAAGTTGGAACCCGCGGTTAACTTTGGTCACAATTGCTTGAATTCACGGGGTTAATCGCAGTTACGGCGAGCAAGTACGGTAAAATGAGACTCGCGCGTGTGTCGTAAGGGAACATCCCGTTTCGCAATTCCGGTGTTTGCTGTGACACTGGCCGGATCGCTGTGTGCCCAGGGACAATCGCGACCCGACTGGCGGAAGATAGGCTCATCCGCGGTAGAGTTGATGCTGGCGTCTCCGGCGACCGGTCCAGTGGACCGGGTTTGGTTCTCCAGCGATGGCTCGCAGTTGTTTGCGCACACGGCATCCGGTAAGACGTTCGTCACGATCGATTTCGAAACCTGGGCGCCGGCAACATCGGCAGCGCCGCCGGCCCCACCGCTCGAGTTGATGAATGCGCGGCTGCCGGACCCGACCGCGCACTTCATAAGCAGCACTGCCGATCCCTCCCGAGTGTATGCGCTTGGCCGGCAACTTTCGCGCTCCGAAGATGGCGGCCGGTCATGGACCACCCTGACGCAATACAAATCCGAGTCGGTTGTCGGCGCAGGACAACATAGCCTGGCGGTTTCGCCAACGGACCCGGATCAGCTCGTGCTGGCTAACGAATACGGCGTGTGGCGCTCGCTGGATGGGGGCCTCTCCTGGGCAGGGCTGAACCAGTTTCTACCGAACCTGCCAGTGCGCCGGATTGTTTCGACTCCGAGCGGGACCGCGGGGGTTCGCGTGGAAGCGGATGGGCTGGGCGTACTGGAGCTGCCTCCGGGCGGATCAGTCTGGCTTCGCGCGAGCAGTGGGGCCTCGCAGAACGATGCCTTACGCCAGAGTTATTCGGCTCGGTTAGGGATAGAGATTACGGCCACCGGCTCTTCGGGCGACATGGTCTACGCGGGCGCGGTCAACGGGCGGATTTGGGTGTCCTTCGACCGGGGCAATACCTTCCGCCCTTCCCGGTTCGAGACTTCGGGCGCGGTAGAGCGTATCTATGTCGACCCGGTATCGCCGCGCGTGGCTTTGGCGGCGTTAAGCGGGCCAGGAGCCCGCGTATTGCGGACCACGAGCAGCGGCAATATTTGGGATGATCTGAGCGCGAATCTGCCGGATGGATCCGTTCATGCAGTCACCGCCGAGCGCTCGGCGGGCGCTGTTTATGTGGCCACGGACCGGGGCGTGTTCTGGACGCAAACAGATCTCGAAAGTGCTAGCTTGCCGCTGACGAATTGGACGAATCTTACGGCAGGTCTTCCGGCGGCGGGAGCCACGGATGTGCGCCTTGATTCCGCGGGAGTGCAGCTGTATATCGCGCTCGACGGATACGGCGTCTATGCCACCGCGGCGCCGCACCGGCAGCGCAGTCTCAGAATCGTGAGCACAGCCGATTTCAGCGCGCGTCCGGCGGCTCCGGGGTCGCTGGTGAGTGTGATTGGCGGGCGCGTCAATTCCGCGTACGGAGGCGGCCTCGATTATCCGGTGCTGGCGGTTTCCGACTCCGAGTCGCAGCTACAAGTGCCGTTTGAGGCGGCCGGTCCGAACGTGGCCCTCTCGCTGCAAACCTCGGCCGGTCCGGTGACGCTGGGTCTGCCGGTGCGCGATGTCTCGCCGGCCATCATCGTGGGGCGCGATGGTGTTCCTCTGCTTCTCGATGCCGATACGGGCCTTCCGTTGGATGCGCGCAACACGGCGCGATCGAATGGCCGCATCCAGATCCTGGCCACCGGTTTGGGCAAAGTTCGCCCCGAGTGGCCCACAGGTTTGGCCGCGCCTCTCGAGAATCCCCCGGCCGTAGCTGCCGACGTAAAAGTTTACCTCGACGGGGCGCCACTGCAAGTGACGCGCGCCACGCTGGCGCCAAGTTATGTGGGCTTCTATTTGATCGAGGCGCAACTGCCGGCGATCGCCAACCTCGGCACGTCGGAACTGCATCTCAGCGCCGCGGGCCAGGAGAGTAATCGCGTGCAGATAGTGCTGGAACCGTAGGAGTCGATCTCAACTTAGAATTGAGTGCGGCGTGCGGCAGACCTGTTCTGCGAGGAGATCGCGCCATCTGGAACCCAGCCCTGCTTCCCGGCCATGGCGCCTTGTAAAATCCTCACTCTGACTACTCCGTCCGTCTTCGCCTCCAGAGCCACGGCAGTGCCGCTCGAAATACTAAAGACGGCGCCATCGTGTATCAACTGGTCGAGACGGCGGGAACCCCGCCGGATTTGCTCGGCCGCGACCTGGTTGGATGCGACGATGACAACGGAACTCTTGCTTCGCAGCAGGATGTCTCCTTGTGTCTGGCTGCGATGAGAGCGCGGCTTGGGCGTCAAGTGAGCATGCTCAGCCGCGGACATAGCGGCTTTTTTCCGAGGCGCCGGGAACGGCTTTGAGGCAGGAGCCGGCGCAACCGGGATTGCAGGCGGCGTTGGAACTCCACTGGGTTGTTCAGCGGCCGGCGCATATTCTGCAACCTTGGGTTGTTCAAAAGCCGGCGCATATTCTGCAATCTTGGGTTGTTCCGATCTCCCCCGCTGCGCGTCCGAACTGTGGATAAGGCTCCCGACACTCAATGCGATCACGACGGCGGACGCGGCAAACCCAAGGATATGTAGAGTCGATCCTTGAGCGGGCACCGATTTCTTTCGGACTGGAAGGCGCGACCAACGACGAAAACCAAGAAATCGAAAATCGCAATCGTAGCAGCGGTACGGCAGAAAAAGAATACTGATGGCTTGCTCGATGAAAGTATGCCGGTGCGCCCGCGCAAATCGCGAGTTCCCGCAGTTTGGACAGTGAGGCCGAATTGCTAAAGCCATCGCTACTCGCAACTATCGCACAGCACCGCATGTTATGCGCGGGCTAAGAGTACTCCCGGACGTGCGGTGGCGCACTATGGCTGGCAAGTTAATTGTAGGCAATGAGAAGGCGCGTTGAGCAACGCGCCGGGAATGGCGAGGGCATAGAACTTCCTGGTGCGCGCCGCCTACCTCAGTGCCGGCGGGCGGGAGAGTAATCGTTCGCCGATGGCGCGGTAGCGGTGGCTTGGACCGCGCCCCGCCGCAGCAGCACGCGGATCAGCGCCATCACAATCAACACCAGCGCGAACGTACACACGATTGTCGCACCCGTCGGCAGATCAATCTTGAGCGAAAGGTAAACGCCCAGGGCGGAGACCAGCGTGCCCATGGTCCAGCCGATGGCCAGACGCCGCCCGATTTTTTCCGCGTAAAGCATGGCGCCGACGGATGGCACAATCAGATAGCAGAACACCAGGAGAACGCCGGCGATCGCCACCGACGAAGTCACCACGAAACCGAAGGACGCATAGAAAAGGAAGTCCCAGAATCGGATCGAAATCCCTTGCGCTTCCGCCGCGGCGGGGTCGAGCGAGATCAACAGGAATTTGCGGCGGAAGATGTAGTGGAATAATCCGATCGCTCCATAGAGCGCGGCCGTCTTGCCAACCTCGAACCAGGATACAGTGAGGATGTTTCCCACCAGCATTTCCTTCAGGTGCTCCGTCTCCTGGACCGACTTGCTCATGGCGAGGATAGCGGCCGCGGAGGCCACCGCATAACAAATACCGATCACGGCTTCCTGGGGAATGCGCGCGCGATGCCCGCGGATCATTGAGAAAATGCCGGCGCCGACGAAAGTGAACGCCAGGCTGAAAAAATAAGCCGTCTCGCTATGCGGTTCGATGCCGTATAGCGCGGCGATGGTGGTGCCGAGAGCGGCGATCTGCGCCAGCGATAAATCGACAAAGATTACGCCGCGTTCCACCACGTGCACGCCGAGATAAGCATGGATGCCCGTCAAAATCAGGCTGGCGATGAACGGCGCGAGCAGGAAGGCTAAGACGTCCATGAGATCTCCTATTTCAGTTTGTCGAACGCGTTCGCGATGAGGTTGATGTCATAGTCGAACAGCTGAAAGTAATTCGTGATTTCTTTGACGCCGCCCACCGAAGGCATAATCTGGACGACCTCGCCTCCCACGGCGCTCGCGACGGAATTCGGCGTCCGCAGATCGAAATACGGTTCTACCAGGATCAACTTGATGTTCTGACGCTTCATGGTATTGATGAGTTCCAGAGTGTGACTGGGCGTGGGAGGGATGCCTGGCCGGGGCTCGACATAATCCACCACGTCCAGACCGTAGCGGTCGCAAAAATTGGGCCAGGAGCGGTGATACGTGACGATCTTACGGCCGCGATACGGTGCCATTTTCGCGTCCCAGCCTTTTTCCGCAGCGCTCAGGCGCTTGTCGAAATCGGCATAGCGCTGCTGAAAGTAAGATGCGTCGGCAGGCTGCATTTCGGACAACTTATCGGCCAGTCCTTTCGCGATGCGCCGGCCGTTCTCGGGGTCGAGCCAGTAATGCGGATTGCCCAGCGGGTGAACGTCGCCCATGGCACGGGTGATCTGGCCGGTGGGGATTTCCAGTATTTTGCAGAATTGCGAGGCGTCCAGATAGCCTTTGGCGCCGACCTGAATTTTCGAGTTGCGGCTCTGTGTCTGCAACGGCGGCAGCCAGCCGATCTCGAGTTGCAAGCCGACCACCACCAACAGATCGGCCTTCTGGAGTTTCAGCAAAAAGCTGGGCTTGGGCTCGACAAAGTGCGGGTCCTGGTAACCCTTGGCGATGGAATCGACACTGATGTGGTCGCCCCCGACCTCGCGCGAGAGCGCAGCTAGATCTTCGGTTGCGGTCACTACGTTTAACTTGGACGCGGCATGGGCGGCGCCGGCCCCGATAAGAAACACCATCAGCGCAAGGGCATGCAGTTTGCGCATAAATCCCCCTAATTTGAGGATGCCGCACAAAGCAGTTCTGGTTTCGTAAGTATTTGTCATGTTAGAAAGGATGCGCTCCATGGGCGCCGAGGGAGAAAATGAACTGAAGAAGAAACTCGTTTGCTTCCAGGCCTTGTCCGTAACGAGTGCGTTTGAGCTGGCCGCGGATCTGGCTGAATTCGCTCGGCCAGTATGTCATCAGGACGGAGCCACCGGTATCTTGAATGAGCGGTCCGATACCGGTGACGGTTTCGCAGGCCGCCGGCGTCTGCGTGAGCGGATTAGTCGGCTGGCAGAGGCCGCGCTGGGAACGGTCGAAGCGGCCACCTAAGAACCAGCGGCGGCCGAACTGGTAGTCTCCCGAAACGTAGTACCCGAAAGGAGTGCTGGTGGAACCGCCAAGGTTGGCCATGCGGGCCCAGACGAACTCGCTACGGCCTACAAAGGATCGGTAGATGGCGCGGCGGAGGGGTTTCCAGCGCACCGTCGCATCGACTCCATAAAGTTGATTTTCGGCGTCGACAAAAGGACTGTGGCCGCGCGAGAACGAACCGCCCAGCGCGATATTGGTGGATTCGGAAATATCGCGATACGCGCGTAAGTGCTCCACGGTGGATAGATTACTGCGGCGTGCGGCATGAAAGACGCCCTCGGTATCGCCGCGGAAAACCTGTGCGGTGCCCTCCAGAAAAATCTGTCCGGGGGCGGGGATGATGCGGCTCAGCGAGAGTCCGGCGTCGTCGATGCCGTCTTCGCCGGCGACCAGGTTCTGATTCACCAGCGGCCGGTCAACCCACGGCAGAACGTGATTGTGCAGGGTGTTGACGATTCCAAAGGCAGCGCGCATTTTGCCCGCGCGTAATTGAAAGGCTCCGGGGAGGGAAGTGAACGTGATGTATCCTTCCTCGAGCGTGACACCCTGCTCGCCGAAGCTGAGGAAGAAATCGCCGCGCGCGTAAGGATCGATGATGGCCTGGAACCCTAATTCCGATTCGTGCATTTCCAACGAAGGCGTATAGCGGTTGGCGGGATTTCCGGCCGCCCCGACGAAATCCCCGATGGCGCTGATGTCCGGGTTGAACACCTTGGACGCTGCCGCATTCGCGCCGCCGTAGACCGGCAGTTGGCCTCCGCCTTGAGTGGCTGCGGCAGCAGGCGCAGCGGCGGCAGTCGCGGGCGGGGCCGCGGCGGTCTGCTGTGATTTCAACGCCTGGAGCTCAGTCTCCAAGCTCTGGATCCGGTCTTCCATCGCCTTCATCCGGTTGAGCAGTTCCGTGTTATCCGGCGCTTGCGCGCGCGCCGGGGGCGGACAAGTAAACAGCAATCCTGCAAAGGCAGGCAGAAATATCAATCTCACGAATCCTCCTTGGTTCCGGTTTGAGAAAAACCAACTACCCGGATCCGAACCGCGGAATCCGGGCGAACGCCTATTACCGACGGAGGAACTAAACGGGAGGGGCGCGGGAAGAAGCTTGCTCGAGGAGAATCTGGTGCGACGTGTCCTGGTCCGCGGCCGCGGCCAGCCACACTACCGAAAGCACCGGAGGCGCGCTAGCTACTGCCGCCGGCTGTAAGAAGGGCAGTCCGACATGACACAGCGCGCAGCAATGCTGGGAAGAATGATGATGATCGTTTTCGAGAGCCGCGGCGGAGAACTGCGCGCATGTTATCGCGCACAACATGAGGGCGGCGAGTAACATGCGGCTCGGAAAGCGTGCCCGAAGCGTCATCTGAAGATCAGTATAGCGAAAATAAAAAGGGGGCCCCAAGAGGCCCCCTTTGTTACCCGAACATGCTGTGGGATTAAGTCAGACTCTCATGACGTTCTCGGCCTGCAGCCCTTTGGGCCCCTGCTTGACCTCGAACTCCACCTCCGCGCCTTCGTCCAGGGTCCGGTAACCGTTCGCCTGGATCGCTGAAAAGTGAACGAACACATCGTCGCCGCTGGCACGCTGGATGAATCCATAGCCTTTTGCGGCATTAAACCATTTAACTGTACCTTTTTCCTTCACTACACCTTCTCCTGTTTCATTGTTCGTCGTGCTCTTGGTTTGGCTGACAAGGAAAGCGGAACTTTCGAGGCTTGCACAGAACTTTCGAGGCGCGTCCAAACAACTTAATCCAACTGCGTAGGTATTCTCTCAGATGACAATAATAGGGTCAAGTAGGAGAGGATGGTTCTAGTTCCATAGCCATAGTGAGTAGTGAATTAGGTTGGATAGATAGGATTCGCCGGCGCGTTCCCTTATCCCACGGCAAAGGTATTGTCCTCGGGATCGGGGATGATTGCGCCATCTTTCGGCCGCCCGGGTCAGCCGAAGATCTCCTATTCACCACCGATATGCTGCTGGAAGACGTTCATTTCCGGCGGCAGACGCATAGGGCCGAAGATATCGGGTGGAAAGCACTCGCACGAGGGTTGAGCGACATTGCCGCAATGGGAGGGACGCCGCAGTTTTTTCTGGTCTCGCTGGCGATGGGGCGCTGGGCGGGAATGCGCTGGGTGGACGGCTTTTATAAAGGAGCCCTGCAGTTGGGGAAGCGTGAAAAGGTGGCGCTGATCGGGGGAGATTTAGCGCGGAGTGATAAAGCCGGGTGCGACGTGGTGGTGTGCGGCTCGGTGCCCCAGGGAACTGCGCTGCGGCGCGACGGAGCCCGCACAGGCGATGCGATTTACGTATCGGGGCGGTTGGGCGGATCGGCGCTGGGCCTTGAGACGGGCCGGGGCAGGGCGTGGCGGCGGCATGCGCGGCCTGAACCACGGCTTGCGCTGGGGCGCTTTCTGCGCCAACGGCTGCACGCCACGGCCGCGATGGATCTAAGCGACGGACTGTCGATTGATTTACGGCGGCTATGTCTGGCGTCGCGACGCGGGGCGGACATTGAAAGTCCTCCTCGTTATGCGGGAGCCACCGTGCAGCAGGCGCTGCATGGGGGCGAGGACTACGAACTGCTATTTACGGTTCGCTCCGGGACACCGGTGCCGGCCCAGTTCGAAGGAATTCCGCTGACGCGAATCGGGGAGATGCGGAAGGGGCCCGCCGGCGCGGTGCGGCTGGAAGGCAAGGTTCTGAAGCCGCTCGGGTTTGACCATTTTCGGGAGTGAGGGCGGGGGGCACTGGAGGTCCCGGGGCGGCCAGGGTTACGGCGTCGCTTTCAGAGTACCTTTCGCGCGAGCTACCGGAATTAAGGTCGGATAGAACTGTACGAAAGTTGTGTCGACGGCGCCATTGGGCTCGTGGCAGGTGTAGCACGAGGATGTCTCCGCGGCGGGCGGCTCCGAGATGGATGCCTTTTGTCCAAAACCGAAGAAGGCCCACTTTCGCGGAAAGCGCTTTTCGTCCTTTACGTGAGCCTCGATCGCCATTACGTCGCCCTGGAAATTGCCGCCGCGATTGATGGAGCCTTTCGATTGCGCGCCTCGGGCTTCGAGTATAAGCACCGTCTTGTCCGGCCAGCGGCCGGTGTCGAGAAAAGAGCGGTACGCGGACGGATTGACGAAGACGTTATCGAACATGATGTGGTCCGAGGCGAGCGGCCCATAGGTCATGCCGAGACCGGAGCTGAGGAACACCCACTCGCGATAATTCTGCGGAAACAGGAGCCGGCCCTCGCTGTTGTATTGCGGCGCATCGGTAGTGGGGCGGTCCGCGGCCGGAATCGCGAGGACGGCGGCGGCCAGGGCGGCGGCAGCGATGAACTTGTTTCGGCTTGTCATAGACTCCTCATTCAATCACAGCGGAGCGCCGTTTGCGGGTCGTGTCCATCGATTCCTCTTATGCCGGACGCGGGGCCTTAATCAAACGTTTGCTGCGGGCGCGCGCGAGTAGTTTCGCCATGCGCTCGGCTTCCGCTACGGCCAGGCGCCGGCCCTCTTCGGTGAGGCGGTAATAGCGGCGGCGTTGGTCGTCATTCTCGGCAGGCGGGCGCGACCGCAGTTCGACGATGAGCCCTTCGGCAAGCAAACGCTTGATGATTCCATACAGAGTGCCGGTGCCGAGCTCAACCTCGCCGCCGGTCTGCTCCTCTACGTCCTTCAATATGGCGTATCCGTGTTTGTCGCCATCCGCCAGCGCGAGCAGGACGTTAAACAAGGCCGGTGTTAACGGCGTCTGCGTCTGGGCCATCGTTTCTCCAGTCCTCTGGCGGGATTGATGCATCGCCGCCAACTATATTGTGTCGAACTATATCGTGAGGCGGCGTATCTGTCAAGAGGAGCAGAAGAGGTTTCACAATGGTGGATTGATTATCACCCTCACCATCAATCCCGCCATTGACCGGACCATCTCAGTCGATCGGCTTGCTTTTGAAGATAGGGCCCGCATCATTTCGAGCCACGAATCGGCGGGTGGACGCGGGATCAATGCGTCCTCTGTAATCCATTCGTTCGGCGCCCCGACGCTGGCCGTGCTGACGTCCGGCGGAGACAAGGGGAAGCGGCTCCAGGCGTTGCTCGATCGCGGCGGGTTTCCCGTAGCGGTGGTCCCGATTCAGAATGAAATCCGCACGGACCTGACGATTACGGACCGGCATGGGTTGACCATCCATTTGAACGAGGCCGGCCCGGAACTGGGCGCTGCCGAAGTGGCTCAGGTGGAGAAGGCGGTTCGCGAGGCGTTGGATCGCGCGGCGTGGCTCATGCTTTGCGGCAGCCTCCCGCCGGGAGTGCCTTCATCGTTCTACGGCAAACTGATCGGTTCGGCGCGCAAGAAAAAAGTGAAGACGCTGCTGCACACCAGCGGCGATGCCCTGCGGGAAGGGATTGAGGCGCGGCCTTCGGTGGTGACTCCCAACCAGACTGAAGCCGAACGGCTGCTCGGCCGGACCCTGTTGACGAGCAGGCAATTCCTGGAAGCTGCCGAACAGGTGCGCCAGATGGGCGCCGAATCGGTAGTGCTCTCGCTGGGAAGCCGGGGAGCGGTCGGCGCCTTCGCCGACGGGCTACTGTCAGCGGCATCGCCCCCGGTGGATTCGGTTTGTCCGATCGGGTCGGGTGACGCGCTGGCGGCGGCTTATGCATGGGCGATGTTTCGCAAGAACAAGCCGGCAGAGGCGATGCGCTGGGGAGTGGCGGCGGGGACCGCGTCGGCGCGGCTGCCGGGCATGCGCTTTGCTTCCCTGGCGCAGACCGAAGAAATCTACGCGCGCGTGGAGGCGCGGCGGGTGGATTGAACGCCGCTTGGCGCCCGGCGCCTGACTGGAGCCAGGCTGGAGCCATGCGCAACTGGATTTCCTGTGATAGCTTAGTTCCCCAGGAGGATTAGCCTATGAGGCGTAATCTCTATGTGGGTGCCAGCCTGCTGTCCATTGCAGCGCTGCTGGGGGTGGGCAGTCTGCTGCTCGAACGCAAGACCGTGCAAGCTGCCACGGCCATGGCGCCGCGGTTTGAAGTAAACCCGCTTTGGCCGAAGCCGCTGCCCAATCACTGGCTGATGGGGCAGACCATCGGCGTGTCAGTGGATGCCAACGACCACATCTGGATCATCCACCGCGCCGGATCGCTCGAGCCCGGAGAACGGCACGCCACGACGAATCCGCCCACCGCGCAATGTTGTGCCCCCGCTCCTCCCGTCCTCGAGTTCGATGAAGAGGGAAACCTGCTGCATCATTGGGGCGGCCCAGGGGACGGTTTTGACTGGCCCGAGAGCAATCATGGGATTACGATCGACTACAAAGGGAACGTTTGGATCGGCGGCAACGGGCGCGGACAGGCGCCGGGCGCTCGTGGCGGACGGGGGCGAGGTAGTGCGCCCGCGCCGTTCGAACTCAATGAGTCCCAGGTCGCCGGCGTCCAGGGATATTTCAACGACTCGATGATCCTGAAGTTCACCCAGGACGGCAAATTCCTCATGCAGATCGGCAAGCCCGGCCAGAGCAAAGGCAGCAACGATACCGAGAACCTCCGGCTCCCGGCCAAGACGTTCATCGATAAAGAGACCAACGAGGTCTATGTCTCCGATGGCTACGGTAATCATCGCGTGATTGTTTACGATGCGGATACCGGAAAATACAAACGGCACTGGGGCGCATACGGGCACAAACCCGAAGACACGGATATGGGACGCTACGATCCCGATGCTCCCCCCCCGCAGCAATTCCGCAACCCGGTGCATTGCGCGGAAATGTCCGTCGACCGGCTGCTCTATGTGTGCGATCGCGTCAATGATCGCATTCAGGTGTTTCATCCGGACGGGACCTTCGTCAAAGAGATGTTTATCGAGAAGCGAACTCTCGGCTCCGGCTCCGCTTGGGATATTGCCTTCTCGAAGGATCCGCAGCAGAAATATATCTACCTGGCCGATGGAGAAAACGACCGTGTACATATCCTCGATCGGCAGTCGCTGGAGGTGCTGACCACCTTCGGTGAAGGCGGACGGCAGCCCGGCGAGTTCTACGGAGTGCACAGCATCGCGACCGATTCGAAAGGAAACATCTTCACCACCGAGACCTGTCGCGGCCAGCGCGTGCAGAAGTTCACGTACAAGGGGATGGCGGCGGTGACCAAGCAGGATCAGGGCGTGGTGTGGCCGAAGGCGACATTCAAATAAGAGGCCGCACCGCGGATTACGGGCACGGACCGGATCTTTGAATTTCCTTCTCAATCGTCAGCAGACGGCAGCCCGCGGTTTCTATGTTTTCTAACGGAACCCCGTTCCAGTTGAGAATCGCCGGCGCCCACATGGCTGGAATGTCGACGCGCATCTCGCTCACGGTGCGGCTGATAATCTGTACCTGGTGTTCTTCCGATAAATATTTTGCCTGGACCCGCGCGGTCACGGCAGCATTTCGTTTGGGGATTAAGATCCGCGTTTCCAGGCGAATGCGTTCCTTGCCGCGCTGGACCGTAGCGACCGCGGGTCTCTCCTCATTGATCTGGGCCATCATTTCCACATAGCGCCGCGCATCGGGGATCTCTCTTCCATCCAGAGCCACGATGCGGTCACCCATTTTGAGCGGACCCGTGTACTTTTCGGGAAGATAGCTGATCAGCACGCCGCGCGCGGGGTCGTCCTTCTTGAAGCCGAAGCCGCCGAGGTCCAAGGCCGCGGTGAGGGCCGGCTGTATGCGGGTCGATGCCAGCACATCATTGCGTTCACCAGGATCGAATTTCGTCATGTGAATCCAGTAGCAGCGGGCAAAGGACGGGGAGTTGGTTTCGCAGTCAATGTTCGGAGGATACGCGGTGCGCGTGTGCTTTCCAAGCCATTCGAGAACCGCTCCGGCGGTGAGTCCCGAGCCAACGCGGAAGTCCAGCACGAGCCCGGCCATCTGAAGCGATTCGGCCACCATCCGATCATTCGGATCCGAGCCGGCCCAAAGCAGCGGCACATTCGTGAAGTTGGCGGCGTAAAGCCGGTCGCTGTCGATGGCCGGCTGGGGCGATCCGCCCAAGGCCACCGCCGCCGCCCAGAGATCGGGCACGCGCGAGATGGTATAAAAGACCGCCGCGCTGGCTCCGCCGCGGCTCGCGAGATAGATGCGCGATGCATCGGCGGAGCCGCTCTGAATCGCCGCGAGCACGGATTTCTCCAGAGCCTGGATGCGTACATCGATTGCCGCGCCGGCATCCACGGCCGGAGCGATCACATGCCATCCCAACTCTTTCGTCCACGACTGCCATTGCGCCGAATCGCTGGAATCGAGCAAGGCGATGACCGGAGCTTTTGGCGGCGCTTCCGGGAGAGCCTGACCGCTCAGAAGGCTAATCGTGCCGCAGACGAGAGCGAATTTTCTTAGCCAGTTTCTCAATTTCGTCGGTCTTCTTAAGCGTGGAGAGCGAGAGAACAAAACGATCATCTCGTTCCAGGCTCTCCTTCAGGTCTTGCGCCAGATCCGCCAGCTTGGCGGCGTCCTTGAGATTTTCCTTGTGTTCCGCCTTAAGAATTTCATCGCGCTGCGATTTTCCATTGGGCAGCTTCACGTCTGGTTGACTGGCTGCTGGTGCGACCGAAGGTTGCTCGGGGGTGTCTTGCGCGAGGCCAAGGGCCCCCATCAAGCATAAGAGTAAGCTAAGGCGCCGCAAATTGTTTTTCATGGCGAGACCTATCCGTATGATATCGCCGCGCAATCCCAAGCACATTCGAGGCCGCCGGCGGTCGAACTGATGCCGGAGTGCCGGCCGGCGCTGGCAAGGCATGGCATTGCTATGATTAGCGGGTATGGAAGAAGTGAAGGTTGGCTTGGTGGGGCTCGGCAACGTGGGCTCGGGCACTCTGGCCATCCTTGCCGAGAACGCCGGCCAGATCGCCCTCAAATTGGGATTTCGATTGAAGGTGACTGCGGTATGTAGCCGCTCGGTGCGGGACAAGACCCTGCCAACGTCGATCGGGCCCGTGTTGAAGACCGCGGATTGGCGCGAGGTGGTGGCCCATCCGGATGTCCAGATCGTCGCGGAGTTGGTAGGGGGAACCGGCATCGCTCGTGAGATTATCGACGCAGCGATCGCGCACGGCAAGTCGGTCGTTACCGCCAACAAGGAGTTGATGGCCGCCTGCGGACCGGAGATGTGGGACCGCGCCATCCAGGCCGGCATCAATCTGGCGATGGAAGCCAGCGTTTGCGGCGGCATCCCGATTCATGCCGTTCTGCGCGAAGGGATTTCCGGCGACCGTGTCACCGCGCTATACGGCATTCTGAACGGCACCAGCAATTACATCCTGACCGAGATGGAGAAG
>CAZKQQ010000124.1:0-20021 GCA_964554945.1 uncultured Solibacteraceae bacterium
ACAGCGCCGGTAGAATTTCCCCTCCCGCTCGGCCTCCGATCGCGTTTAAACCGCTGAAAGCCAAGGGAAAGATTTATGGCTAAACAATTGCCTCACTACTAACGTGGAGTCGCCCATGACGACATTTTCGGTGTTACCGGATGGCGTGGATCTCACGAGCCTGACGCCGGGTAGCCTGCTTGATGTAGAAACCAGGCGGCGTCACTACCGCATTGAATGCCTTGGCGGAAAGGAGATCCGGATCTCCGGCCACCCTGAGCTTTGCCCCGATCCCGTGCCTGCGCATCTCCACGGTTCCATCGGCAAAGATGGCGTTTTGGAGTTGGGCATCATCGGGCGCGATAAGCGTTTGATGTTCTTCTTAGAAGACAACCACCGCCCGGTTACCACTTCCAAAGTCGTGAGTGTTCATGTGGAACAACCGAGAGCCAATCCGTCGATTGCAACCATTCATTAAGCCGTAGCTCGCTCCAATCAACGGCAAAACTCGGGGCCAGACCCGATCGTCTCCGTCATCTCCCCCTGAGGCGACGACGACCTCTAAGCAGAAGCCGGCCGATGCGCCCTTAGGAAGGAATGGATCTGGCGCACAGCCAGAGGAATCCGTTCCTTCGGCTCTTTCCACGGAAATATGCTCACTTCGGCCTTGGGCGCAAGCATCGCTGCCTCCATGGCGACCGCGTACGGATGCGCCGGAATATCGTCAGGCAGGATCAGGACCGGCGTCTGGCAGTGGCGCACGAAATCGCGCGTCACGGTGAAGACGAAGTCGGGATTGGTGCGGTACATCTTGGTCAGAAACTGGTCGACCGTCTCCATTGTGATCTCGGGCCGGCGCTTCACCAATTCCGGACCCCAACCCTTGATATTGGTTTCGTAAAAAAGGTCGCGCATCTCCGGCCGCGACCCGCTGGGCTGCGCCAGCACGGCTGCGACAACCCGATCCGGCGCCCGCCGCAACAGGTTCCAGATGAACGGACCGCCAATGCAGAACCCCAGCACCAGGAACTTCCCAATGCCCAGGTGATCCATCAGACCGAGATGGTCATCGGTATAGGAGTCCCATGGCCGGTCGATCTCGAGCGGCCCGGAAGACTGGCCGCCATTGGCGTTGCGCAGGTCCGCGAAGATGCAGCGGTACTCTCCCTTAAATTCCTCGATCGGGTTAAAGGGACTGCCGCTGGTCAAGCCGGAGAGCGTCGAATTCAATCCCCCGCCGGCAATGAGCAACAGCGGGAAGCCGGAGCCGGCCTCCTCATAGCGGATGCGAATGGGACCTTTCTCGTAGAAGGGCATGCCAGTCCACTCCCGTGGTGCACAAGAATCGTAGCACAGCTTCTTTCCGCGCTGAAGCGCCTAATGCCCCTTGCAACACTCTCGTCCGGGCGGGCCATCCTGCTACGGTCCCCCGCGACGGTCACGCTGAGGTAACGACACCGCAGAGAAATTCTCGGCGTCTTGGCGCCTCCGCGGTAAAGCCTTGGGAACGGATCACGCCGACCCTGGCCTTGCCTTCTAGTACTGGCATTCCGAGATGCGCTAGAGTATCGCAGAGGAGGATTCATGCCCTTCTGCACGAAGTGTGGCGCATCCGTGGCGGGTGCATTCTGTAGTCGATGCGGGACTCCGGCCGCCGGCGCGTCCGCGCCCGCTTCGCCGGCGGCTCCCCCAACCGGCTCGTCTCCGGTGCCTGCACCGCATCAGGCTGACTCCATGGCCATAGCTGGCGCCCGGAAAACCAGTCCCATTGTCTGGGTGCTGGTCGCGATTCTCGGAGTGGTGCTTTTGGGTGGACTGGCGGTTGGCGGAATTGCGATGTTTGTGGTTCACAAGGCTCGGGAGGCTGGCATCTCACCCGATCAGTGGCGGCGCAATCCGGCTGCCGCGACCGCGCGGGCTCTCGCGCTCGCTAATCCTGACATTGAGATTGTTAGCGAGGACGATGGCTCCGGAACCGTAATCGTTCGCGATCGAAGGACCGGAAAGACCACCACCTGGAATCTCGACCAAGCCAGGCGGGGCCGGATCAGCATCAGCGCCGACGATGAAGATGGGAAGAATGCCACCGTTGATATCGGACCCGGTTCAACCCATAATCTGCCTCGTTGGGTGCCTTCGTATACGGGAGCCGAGTCCCAAGGCCATTTCGCCGTAACAGGCAACGGTTCCGACGGCGCTGGCGGGACCTTCTCGTTCAGCACCTCGGATTCGGCTCGCGAGGTGCTTTCGTTTTACCTGGACAAGATCAAGGCTCTCCGGATGAAGATCCAGGTCAACGCGACCACCCCGGAAGGCGGCGTGATCACCGCAACGGACGACGATGGCGAGCGCACGCTCAACATCATCGTGGGCGGGGAGTCCGGTAAGACGACAGTGAACGTCACTTACGGCGGTAGGCCCTAGCCCCAGGTGACAATTTCCGCAGCAATCGCGCCCGCGGCCTGACTTAGCTATGCTCAGATCGCTTTCTGGTCTCTATCAGGGCTGCCGCGCTAAGGGAACTGGCGAGCGCCAGCCCCGCGGCCATCCACAAAACTATCCGATATCCGGCCACAAATGCCTCTTTGATCGCTTCTCGTCCGCGCGGGTCCTCTGTCTCGGCCGCGGCCAGTCTCGATCGCTGGCTCTCGACTTGCGCACGCACCGCCGGTGTAACCCCGAGACGATTCAGCTGCCTTTCCAGCGCGCCCTGGAAAACCCCATTCAGTAAAGCTCCGAAAACTGCAACCGCCAGTAGACCGGCGACACGCGACACGGCGTTATTGATTCCCGATGCCGTTCCTGCATAGCGTTCCTCCACAGCATTCATCACCGTCGTGGTCAGCGGTGCCACGCTGATCGCCATGCCGAGCCCCAGCACGAGAACGGCTGGGAAGAACGTGGTCCAGTATGAACCGCCGATACCGGGCCTGGCAAACAATACGAATCCGACCCCTGCGATCAGGGGACCGCCCACCAGCGGAGCCTTGGCTCCATATCGATCGAGAAGCCCGCCCGACCAGCGCGACAGAAAGAACATCAACAAAATGAAAGGCAGCAGGGCGCCGCCCGCTTGCGTCGGGGCGTAGCCTTGCACCTGAATCAAATTGAGCGGGAAAAAGAAGAGTACGCCGCTCAAGGCTGAGTAAAGGAAAAGTGTCAGCAGGTTGGCTCCGAGGAAATTCTTGGAATGGAACAGGTGGAGCGGCACCATCGGCGATGGCGCGCGCCTTTCCCAGTACACCAGCGCGATCAGGACGATGACGCCGCCTGCGCCCACTGCCGGCGCCGATTCGATAAGACCATAGACCAGCCCGCCGAAGCCCAGCGCGGCCAGCAGGCTGCCTAACCAGTCGAGTTGTCCTTGAGCCCCGCCCTTGCTCTCCGGGATTTTCCATATCGCGATCACCAGAACGGCCAGCCCGATTGGAAGATTGATGAAGAATACCCATCTCCACGAAGCATGCTCGACGAACCACCCGCCCAGCACAGGGCCGATTGCGGCCGTGATCGACGTAAAGCCGGACCATGTCCCAATCGCTCGGCCGCGCTGCTCCTGGGAAAAATTAACACTGATCAGAGCCAGGCTACCGGGCACCAGCAGGGCCCCGCCTATTCCTTGCAACGCTCTCGCGACAATCAGTTGGCGGATGTTGGGCGCGAGTCCGGCCCAGGCCGAGGCCATGGTGAAGAGCACGACTCCGGTAACGAACATCTTGCGGCGGCCATACCGGTCTCCCAAAGATCCGCCGGTGAGAAGAAGCGCCGCCAAAAAAAGCGCGTAAGATTCCACAACCCATTGCACTTCCGCCAGGCTCGCACGTAGGGCCGATTGCAGAGCAGGCAACGCCACGTTCACGACGGTTCCGTCGATGAACGACATACTCGATCCGAGAATCGTCGCCGCTAGAATCCACGTTCCGCTCGCCGTAACCGGGCGCTCGCACGAACCGGCGCGGATCGCGGCTTCATCGCAAGGAGGCTTGACCATCTGGGCCATGGTTCCATTTTCCGCTGGGCGCCGGCAGCCTCAGCAATCGCGCCTGGCCGCAGATCACGTGGGTCGCGCCGGACTTGCACCCCGGTACTCGCAAACAGAGTACTCACTAGACCGGTCTGGCATTACGGTGCCTCAACACATTCCGGCCAGCCCGGCGGCAGACGATTATACTCGCCCCGCTTGAAGGAGTCGCCAAGGGCAAAGAAAAGTTTACGCGATCAACGCGGCGCTAGGCCTCGCGCAGAGTCTTGATAATTGGTTCGTGTTCAATATCTGGCACTTGCTTTATCTGATAATCAGCTCAGTTTCTGGTCCACGGATTGCTGGCTTGTGGCGCCAACGACCGCCGCTATCGGGTACCAATGAATGGAGGTCAGAGCGGCTCCGCATGAAACAGAATGCATACTCGCACTTCCTGCTTGTCGGAAACTGCGTTCGGCTCTAGTGGGCGTGAGGCGACCCTGGACCCAACTGCTGAACCTATAAGATCGGTGTGGAAGGAGCGGCTGGAACTTGCCAAGATCCGTCTGGAATTCGCCATTCAGTCCATCAAGAGTATGGAGGAAGAACAGCGTGCCGGCGGACTACCCGCTGATTCTTCGATCTTGTTGGAATACGCGACGCGAGCACTGACTGAATTACGACGGGAGTATCTCAGGATTGCCGGGATTTATCTGGATCTTGTGCAGTATGGGAAGATTCCCAGTGAGCAAGCGTCGCCGCAGCAGTTAGCTACGGGGTTTATGGCCCAGATCCAAGCGGCTCCCACCAGCCCGGCCTTGGCCCTGCCGGAGCCTAAGAGCGTCATCTTAATCGTCGATGATAATCCAAGCGTGCGGAGCGTGCTCCAGGCAATGGTTGAGCAAGCGGGTTATCCCTGCCTCGTAGCTGCCAGCGGCGAGGAAGCTCTGGCATTGTCACGGTCCTACGCAGGTGAGATTCGTTTGCTGATCACCGATATGGACATGCCCCACATGAATGGCATGGAGCTCGCCAGGCAGTTGATGGGGCAACGCCCCAATATTCTTGTCCTCATGATCACCGGGCATGGTGCCGGCGAGATCGGAGGTGCGAACATTGACTTACCCATCCTCAAGAAGCCATTTGTCCCGCAGGAACTATGGCGTAGGCTGGAAGAACTTCTTGCGACGAAGCCCCCTGGCACCCCCTTCACATAACGTTGCACTGCATCTCGTGATCGGGCCGATCAGCCTCGACCTGCCGGGTCTGCAGATCACGACCAACCAGATCGTGTTCGATATTACCGCACAATCCGGACCTGGAAATCTCCAGGGAACCAGTGCGTGTTCGGCGCACTTCTTTTCTTCAATGATGGCTCCTGTTCCAAACGGAGTTCACCGTTCGAGGCAATGGTTGGCGCTGCCATTCTGGTAACGCAGGCCTTCACCGTGTGACGATCAGAAACGCGCCGGCAACCGCGATTACATCTTCGAGCAGCGCAATCGGAACACCCTTGCCTCCGTTCGCCTTCGTCAGCCGGACGCGCAACTCGTAGCCGCCCAGCGTCCCCACGATACTGCCAATCACGCCGCACAGCAGTCCTACGAACAGCGATTGCGTGGCGGCCCCGAATGCCGCACCGCAGAGGCCGCCGGTCACCAGACGCGCGGCAAAACCGGGCGGCGCCTTGCGGCTGGGCGTCTTCGGCAGCTTGTCCGTGATCAACTCTGCGATCGCCAGCACGCTCAAGATGTAAGGCGTAGCCGCATATCCCAGAAACGCCAGCCCGGTGTTTTGCAAGGGAAGCCAGCCTAACCGGGCTGCCCAGCTTACCACCGCGGGCGCCGTCAGCGAACGAAGCCCTGCAATCACGCCGATCAGAAATCCCAGCACGTAGGGCGACATGACGTTCCTCCTCCACTAGACTCGCGAATCCCGCGGGACGCGCGGCTACTTCCCGGAAGGGCGGCGCGGATCCGCGGCCGCGTCCATATACCGCGTCGATGAGGGTCCAGCCCCCGTGATCTGCACAATCACCTCGGTATCGCGCGTTTCTGCGAAGTGCGAGCGATCCGCCGGTTCCGTATAGAAACTTCCCGCCGGCAGCGGTTTCAGAGCCCCGCTGTTAAACGAGTCCCCGTAACCGATGTACCAGGTTCCCGACACTACCGTGGCCACTCGATCATCCTGATGCACGTGTGCCGCAATGCGCGTGTGCGCCGGAATCCGCAGCATGATGGTATACAGGCCGGTGCCCGCCGGATTGCCTTTCAGCACCGCGGTTCGGATACCGGCAACTCCGGAAGTTCCGGCGCCTGGAGCGCCCGCGGGGAACTGGAATTCGCCCGGCGTCACCCGCTGCTCGCCCGTCGAGCGCACGGACTGCGGCGCTGCGGGAAGCCGGTCCTTCAGAAAGTTCTGGATCAGCGCCACCGTGTAACTGGGACTCTCCTCCATCAACCAGTGTCCCGCGCCGGGCACTACAGCTTCGCGCACGTTCGTCGCGGCATTGCGCATCACCACTGCTTCTGTCGCGCCAAACGATTTTTCGCCGCCCACCGCCAGCACCGGCATGGTCAACTTCGTTCGCTGGAAGATCTTGTTGTCTGCCACATCCTGCGCGAAGGCTGCGAACTGCGCGAAACCGGCGCGCATCGCTCCGGGCTTCGCATACTGCGCCGCGTAGAATGCGCGCGTCGCTTCATCGGGCTTGCGCGGATCTCCCGAAAACGCGTTCCAGATGCGGTCCAGATAAATTCGCTCGCGTCCTTGCACCAGCCGCTCCGCGTCCGGCCCGTTAAAGGAAAAATGCCACAGCGCCGGATTGCGCACGATATCGTCCCACGGCGCAATTCCCGGAATCGGCGCGTCCATCACCACCAGCCGCTCCACCTTGTCCGCATACCGCGCCGCATACGCGTAAGCCACCATGATACCGATATCGTGCGAAACCACCGAGGCCCGGTCGTGCCCCAGCCCCGTGACCACCGCCCGGATGTCCTCCGCCTGCGTTTTTTTGTCGTATCCTCCGGCTGGCCGCGACGATCGTCCGATCCCGCGCAAGTCCGGCACGATCACGGCGTAGCTCTTGACCAACTCGGCCGCCAGCGGAGCCCAGGAATCGCTGGTCTCGGCGTAGCCATGCAAAAGGACGACCACAGGTCCGGACCCGGCCCAGCGGACAAAAATCTCTGCCCCCGCCGGGCTGGCGACCGTTCGGGATTGGAACGTCGAAGGCAGTGAAGGTTGTGCCGCCCCGGCGTATGCGAATACGAATAGGCCGAGTCCGGCGTTCATGATATCCCGTCTGTTCATAAGGTTTACTCCTGGCACGCAACTGGGCGGGCAGCTCTGAAAGCAGTTAGATGCTCGGAAGCCGCAGATCTATTCAACAACTCAGGAAGATAGTTTGCACCTGTCCTTTCTGCAAGGATGCAAACAATAAAAGGGAAATCGTTCTTGATCTAACCCGGGAGAGGAGGCACAAGAGTAGCAAAGTGGTTTTACTATGTCGTGAAAATTTTGTGACAAGCCGCTTACGGCGGAACATTAATGATTGTGTCGTCTTCGTGACTATATCTTGACCTGTGAAGCCAAGACTTCGAGTACGAGGCTCGGCCCAAGCCAGAGAGGAACGGTACAATTGAAGGAATTCGCTTTATGCCTCCGGCGGTCCAGGACGAAACCCAGCCGCGTTCCAGAATCGCGATGTTATTGGCTGCGCCGGAACGGGTGGCGTTGGTTAGAATTCTGTTGCTTGGGTTTTCCACTCTGGGGGTTCTATTCCTCTTGGACGCGGCGGTTTTCCGGTCCGGGTTCTACACACGCTACATCGAACCAAACTCGGCCGCTGGGGAATTCGAGACGGTTTTCCATATAGACCTGAAAAATCGATTCGATAAGCCTCACCGAGCCCTGGTGTTGGGCGATTCACAGATCGCTGAGGGGTTTTCGGCCCAAGTGGCAAACCAGGCAACCGCCGACTCGGGATGGGAGTTTTTGAGCGCTGGCATAGGCGGCGCCTCGATGCGGAACTGGTATTACCTGCTTCGCGATGTCGATCCGCATCGGTCGCGGTTCGACGTGGTCGTCCTTCCACTCCGAGGCTATTCCGATGTCGACGATGGCGAAACGCGCGCCGATCGGGAACTGGATATCCGCTGGATGATTGCGCGCCTGCGCCTGACCGACCTCCCCGAACTGGCCGCATCGTTTCCGACACGCAGCATTCGCTTGACAATTCTCCGGGAATCTCTCTTTGAAGGTTTGGTATATCGGCGGGATGTAAGGGAACTCCTCCGGAATTGGCGCGCCCGCATGCGCGACCTCGCCGATTGCCGTCTGGCTTGCGAAGAATCGTTTTACGCATATTCGGGGCGCAGCGAGGATTTGAGCGGGCTGCGAATGGATTGGGCCACCATGACGCTCCAATTTCCTCCGAATCTCAACCCGGTCACGAAAGCCGACATGATAGCCAAGACCGACTTCCAGAACTGGTCGGTGCGGGGCGTGGAAAGAGCATACCGCAAGACTTGGCTAGGGCGGATCATCGATCGGTACCGGGGGACACATACCAGGATCATAATTCTGTCGCTGCCCTATCGCCCTTTCCCCATTCCCCTTGTCTGGCCGGTGGATTCCGGCAGTTTCATCCTGGAAGCGGCGAAAGATCCGGGTGTCACGATTGCCGACGAACACCTTTTTTCTGATCTGCAGAGGCCTGACTACTTTTTCGATGTCTTCCACATGAACCGCAAGGGCCGGGAAATTTTTTCCCGCCGTTTAGCCGGGCTCGTCGCGCAGACCGCGGCGGGGAGCACGCAGTAGCATGCTGTTCTTCACGGTTTCCTATTTCCTGTTTTTCCTCTCGACCGTGACTTGCTTCTATCTGTTCCCGGTAAAGTTCCGGAAGCCGCTCCTGCTGGCTGCCAGCTACTTCTTCTACATGAGCTGGAACTGGAAATTCATCCCGCTTCTTCTTACCTTGACGATTATCGATTTCGTGGCGGCGATCTGGATCGAAGACCGGCGCGGCCCCAAGAAGAAATTGGCGCTGGTGGTGAGTCTGGCCTCCAATCTGGGATTTCTCGGAATTTTTAAATATTACAATTTCGCCGCTTCGAATCTGGCAATCCTTCTGGGACTTCCTCCTGCCCGGTTCTACCATGACATCGTTTTGCCGCTGGGGATCAGCTTTCATACATTTCAGAGCATTTCGTACGTAGTCGACGTTTATCGCGGCGAGCAGAAGGCGATCCGGAAGCCTCTCGATTACGCCCTGTTCATCGCGTTCTTTCCTCAACTCGTGGCGGGTCCCATCGTGCGGGCTCGGAATTTCTTCCGCGATCTGTATGCCTGGTCGGCCCCCGATTCCGAGGAGATTAAACATGGCGCATTTTTGATCGCGTTGGGACTAGCCAAGAAAGTGGCCCTGGCGGACAACTTCGCCCAGATCTCGGACCGCTATTTCAGCGCGGTGGCGAGCCAGCCCGGCGGCGCAGCGGCTTGGGGCGCGGTGTTCTCGTTCGCCATGCAGATTTATTTCGACTTTTCGGGATACACCGATATGGCAATCGGATTTGCGCGCGTGCTCGGCTTTCATTTCCCCGTCAATTTCCGGCAGCCCTACCTGGCGGTCAGCATCACGGATTTCTGGCGGCGCTGGCACATCTCGCTTTCCTCCTGGCTTCGCGATTACCTGTACGTTCCTCTGGGAGGCAACCGGCATGGGCGTTCGATGACCTATCGCAATCTGATGCTGACCATGCTTCTGGGCGGATTGTGGCACGGGGCCAACTGGAATTTCGTGATCTGGGGCGCATTCCACGGTGGGATTCTTTCAATCGAACGGCTGCTGGGCCTGGCTAAACATCGCGAGCGTGGCTGGACGCCCGGCGATGTGCCTCGGGCGGTTTTGACATTCGTGCTGGTTTGCATCGGATGGGTGTTCTTTCGGGCTGCCAGCGTGCATGACGCGATGCTCGTGATCGGCCGCATGCTTCACGTGCCGCGCGGCCGCTGGCCGATTGAGCCGGCGCTCATGGTGCTTACCGGAATCTCCCTGCTGGCAGCCCTGTGGGAAGACCAGCGGCCGCTGCTCGATTGGGTGAGGCGTGCGCCGGCTTGGGCAGTCGCGGGCTGCTTGGGGACACTTTTGTTTGTGGCGGAGGTCTTTGGAGTCGACGGCAATATTCCCTTCGTTTATTTTCAGTTCTAATTCTGCTTTAAAGGCAACCCTGCTTCGCCGCTGAGCGGCAGAATTCCGCCGGGCCGGCTTGTTCGCTAACTGCGCAAGCGCCACACCAGCGCGGCGAGGACCCACAGAAAGCTCAGCATGGTGACCGCACCCCCAAAATAAAAGCTGAATGGAACGTAGCTGAGAGTAATTCGATTCGCTCCGGAATTCAGCATCACGCTTCGCAAAGCACCATCCGCTGTATGAATCACCGCGGGCCTGCCGTTCACCGTCGCGCGCCATCCCGGATACGCGATTTCGCTCAGCACGAGGAGACCGCCGCTTTCGGTGGTCACATCCATCGACATGCGATTGGCTTCATACGAGCGGAACCGGACCATTTCCGGAACCGGCGGGTTTTGACCGAGCGAACGGGCAATCGGCTCCTGGACCACGGCCATCCGGCGCAAATCGAGGGTGCCGTCCCTGAGCCGGCGAAAGGTTGCGTCCTGCGAGGGTTCCAGGACAACCTGATGCACCACCCAGGCACGTGGAAACGCCCGCGGATTCTCGTATATCTTCCAGTGCGCATCCTGATAAATCGGAGACGCACCGGCTTCCGCCGCGGGCCTGATCCAGTAGCGCACGTTCAAGAGACCTTCCGTATCAAACGCCATTAGCCGCGACAGGGACGTCATGACACCGGATCCGCCGCCCCACAGGCTCGGTACACCATAGGTATCGCCGATATTTGGTTCGGGGTTCACCTGAACCCGAACGCGGTAGAGCTCGTGCCGCGATCTGAGGAACGTTGCGGGCCCCCGCAGACTGATCATTTGATCGAGCTGATCTCCGTTCTTTCGCAAATCGGATTTATTCGCCTCCAGCCAGTTGAAGGCATTCAGGTCGAACAGAATGAATGCGATCAGAAGGAACTGCACCCGGCGTGTGGCGCCATTCCTTGTCAGATACGCGAACCAGGCGCAGGAGGCCAGGATCAACAACAGCGAGTAGCTATTCCAAATCGACAGGTCGAGGTTGAAGCAGCCGGATACCAGCAGAACAACCCCGCAGCCGATGGCCACCCATTTCAGAATACGGTTGGCTGGATCCCAGCGGCTCGCCGGATCAAACGAATTCAGCAGATAATCGAAGCCAAAAGCCGCCAGCATTGCCAGCGCGAACGTTGTGAGGTACAAAAACCGGCTGGCCGCCCGAGCCATCCAGAGATAGGGGACGAGCGCATAGAGTACGCCATGAAGTGGAGAGAATTCGGAGAGCGAGTACACGAAGGCCAACAGCGCCAATCCCGCCAGGTAACGCACCCAGACTTGGCCCCGGCACTTGAAGATCGCCACCACGGCGAAAAAAAACGGAAATACGCCAATGTACGGTATCGAGATTTCGCCGCCGCCAATTTTCCCGTCGAAGCCCGATGGAAAAAGCACGGTGATGATGCTCTGGGGCCACATCCCGGGATTCAAACGGTCGTAGGGGATCTTTTCCGACGACGCGATGGTCCCGCCATCGATAAAGCGCAACGTCAGATGGCTGAACTCCTGGGATGGGAGCAGCTGCACTGCACCAACTCCGGCGGCCACACCGAATATAACCAGTGCGATGCACGAGACCCGCATCCAATGCGATCCGGCGGAGAGATGGGCGGTCCACGGCAAGCGGGAGTCGGCGGCGTGATACGCGAGAGCCGTAATCACTACGATTCCCTGCATCATCGACATGTAGATCCCGCCCGCCAGGATCGACAAACCGAGACACGCCCCGCAGAGCGACGCATCCAGCACGGCCTCGCGGGAGCGCTCGGCGCGGAGCGCGCGCACCAGGAATAGGAACGCCGCCGGGAGCCAGATGCCGCTCTCCACGTACGGCAGCCACAGCAGTTTGACCATCACGCCGCCCAGCGCGAAGCAGCACGCGCCGACAAATGCTGCCAGGCGCGCAAGCCGGAATTCGCGAATCAGCGCAAAGGTGAAATACGCGCCCAGCAAGTGCGTCGCAATGAATGTCACGTTATAGAGTTGTGGCGAGAACAGTCCGTCTCGATTGAACGGAAGCACGGCAAGAACAAGATGGAGGGGATAAAACGCCGAAGGCAGCATTTCGGCGGCGAAAGGACGGCCCGCAAAAGCATAGGGATCCCAGAGCGGAAACTGAAGCGCGCGGACAGAGCGCACCCAAAAATTCAACCAACTGTATGTCATATTCACCGGTTCGGAGCCGATGATGAATGTGAACTGCCGGGTGAGGAGAGTTTTCCAATAGAAAAGGGCGACCGCCAGCGCGAGCAGCAGCGCGTACGTGAGCCCGGGCCTGCCCGGAAATCCTCTCAACCCGGCTCGAGCGAGAAGCGAACCTACCGGGCCTAAGCGTTGATCGGCGTTGCGACTCGTATTATTCCGTCGCAAACCTGTCGTCCCCACGCGATTACTGCGGGCGCCGGAATAGGCCCCCGTAGACCGCCTTCGCCAGGATATGCCCCTGAATCGCTTTCATCACGTTCGCGCGCGTCTCGAAAGCGTCCGCCGTTGGCTTCACGTCCAGCTTGGTGTCCAGCGCGTAAAGCTCAAACACATAGTGGTGGAACGGACCGTTCGCGCCGGCTCCCGGACCTCGGTACATGGTTCCTGTGGCGCTGATCTGATAGCTTCCGTCAGGCAATTGCGATCCCTTGGGTACTCCCTCGGGCAAGCCGGTTGCAGTCGCCGGAATGTTCCAAAAAACCCAGTGTGCCTGATCGTCAGTAGTCTTGTTGCGGGCAAGATCCATGTCGTGCATGTGGAGAAAGAAACTTTGCGTGCCGCCGGGCGCGTTGGCCCAGCTCATCGCCGGCGATGTCCCCTCGCCGGGGGCAACGCCCGGGGCGGCCTGGCTGAACTTAACCGGAATCTGCCCACCGTCCGGAAATCCCGGAATAGTCAAAGTCATGGCCGGTGCGGCGCCACCCTTGGTCTGACCTCCGCGGCCGGCATCTTGGGCAGATGCCATCAAAGCTATGGAAGTAACCATGATTGTCGAAACGAAGAGCAATCGCATGGGTCTATCCTACCTTGGAATTGGCAGCCCGGGAGGCCCGAAGTCTCCAGCGTATGGACCGCGTCATCTTGGCGCACTGCTGGAACCCCGTGGAATGCCCAAGATGACGGCTGGCGAGGAGGCTGTGGATCGGCGAAGCGGCTCTGGTTTAGGAAAAGATGGTCTCTACTTCGTTCAGGATCTCTGGTAATTCTTCGATTCCTTCAAGAAGTCGAGTCCGGCATTCGGGACACGTGATTTCTCCGTAAACCCAATTCGTCCCGCAGAAAATCTGATCAGGTCCGGAGATCGCGGCACGATCGAGGCCGCATAGAGTTTTGGACGGGGACATCGGATCTCCCGCGCCCACATGAGCTATTGAATGATACACGTTCTCCAGTATCCAGGTCGAAAGGTCCGCCGCGGTAGTTCTCTTTGGTTAACCCGCCCGCTTATGCGACGCAGGCCCCGCTAACTGGCTCTCTTCTCATGCAGCAGCATCTCGAGCGCATGTTCCATCGAGCCGGCGAGTGCGATCGCGCCGGAGTTTACGAAGAAGATCTGGTCCACCTTGTCGATAGTATTCAGCCGGTGCGCGATGATCACTTTGGTCGTTTGCGGGGGGAGCTTGGCCAGGATCTCTTCCAGAAGCTGCTCGGTCACAGTGTCGATGTTAGCGGTCGCTTCGTCGAGAATCAGCAGCTCGGGACTCCGCAGGGCGGCTCGGATGAAGGCAATCAGCTGCTTTTGCCCGAGGCTGATGCTGTTGCCGCTGCTCGCCACTTTCGTCTCCAAGCCTTCGGAGAAGCGCGACAGCAGGCTCGTGAGATTCGATTTCTCCAAAACGGCGGCCAGCTGCTCGCTCGAGCAGTTCGCGTAATCTTCGTTGCCATACACGATGTTGTCCCGAATCGTCCCGGTGAAGAGGAAAGGCTCTTGCGGAATCACGCCGATCTTGCGCGCCCGCTCGGCCGGAGGAACCGACCGGATATCGCGCCCCTCAAGCAGGATCGACCCCGCGGTGGCATCGTACAGGCGGGCCATCAGCGAAGCCGTGGTCGTCTTCCCGCCGCCGGTCGGACCGACCAGCGCGTACACATTTCCCTTCTCCAGCTCAAGCGTGATGTCGTGCAGGACTTCCTTGCCACCCGGATATTGGAAATGAACTTTCCGGAATTGGAGAACCGACATGGTTTCGGGCGGACCCGCCGCCAATACCGGCATGTCCGACTCGAGCGCGAGCACTTCGGAGATGCGATCGAGCGCCGCCAGCGCCAGTTGGTACGACGACCACACCGTTGCCAGTTGCCGCATCGGCCCATAGAAATTGTTGACGTAGAGCAAATAGCCGATAAGCAGGCCCGCCGTGGTTTCCCCCGCTCCGATCAGAATGATTCCGTACGCCACCACCAGCAGCATCGCCAGGTTGTGCGCAAAGCCGTACATCGGCATAAATATGTTATTGGCGAAACCGGCGGATACGGAAGCCCTGTAGTTGGTATCGTTGGCTGCCTTGAATTTGCGCTGGAAATAATCCAGCCGGTTGAATGCCACAATCACTTTGAAGTTGTGGAGGCTTTCCTGAACCTCGGCGCTCAACCCGCCCAGAGTCTGCATGGTCCGCATGTTCCGGCGTTTTACCCACGCACCCGTGCCCTTGGTCACCGCGAACACGCCGATCGCCGGCAAAAGGGCCGCGATCCCCAGCCGGATATTCAGCGATAAGACAAACACCGCCACGCCCGTCATCAGAAACAGGCTGCTGACAAATTGCATCAGTGCTTGCGCGACGAACTGGTTTAGTTTATCGGTGTCGTTATTGACCCGCGAGATCAGGTCGCCGGCCTTGTTCTCGGTGAAGAATGCCAGCGGCAGATCCTGTAGTTTCGCGAAGACCTCATTGCGCAAACTAAACAGCACGCGCCGCCCCACGCCGCCCATGGTGCGGATCTGGGTATAGCTGGCGGCTACGCCGATCAGATAAACACCCAGCAATAAGATCGAAGAGAGCAGCAGGCCGCGGCTGTCTTTCACCCGGACGAAGGTGTCGATCGCCCGGCCGATGATGACTGGGCCCACGAGCGTAGCGCCGGAACTCACCAGCATGGCTGCCACCGCCACCACCAGGTAGACGCGCTCCGGAACGATCAACGGTACGAAGCGCTTGATCGCGGCGCGCAGGGGACGCTTCGAGCCGAACGCTTTGGCCGTTTCAAGCTTGTACTTCATAGACGTTGGTGCTCCGCTGCGAGTCGTAGATTTGCACGTATTCCGGCGAAGTCTCCATGAGCTTCGCGTGGGTTCCGGTGGCGAGCATCTCGCCTTCCATCAAAAGGATGATCTGGTCGTAGTTCTCCACCGGCGCGATCTTTTGCGTTACCGAAATCAGCGTGATGCCAGGATATTGCTCGTGGATGTTCTGCAGAATCGCGCGCTCGGTGCTGTTATCGACGCGCGCGGTGAAGTCGTCGAGCAACAATACCTTGGGATTCAGCGCCAGCGCTCGGGCCAGCATCACCCGCTGCTTCTGACCGCCGGAAAGGCTGGTCCCGCGCTCGGAGACCACCGTGTCGAGTCCTTCCGGTAAGGTTCCGATGAAATCGCGCAGCTCCGCGGCCGCGATCGCCTTTTCCAGATCCTTGTCCGCTACCTCCGAGCTGAAGGCGATGTTCTCCCGGAGCGTCATATTGAACAGAATGCTGTCTTGAAACACGAAGCCGACCTGCCGGTGCAGGGCTTCTTTGTCATAGACGTCGAGCGGCTCGCCATCATAGGTGACGGTTCCGGAAGTCGGCTGAAGCAGCCCGATGAGCACGTAGAGCAACTGTGTCTTCCCGGCGGCAGTGGGACCGATAACAGCGGTTTTCGTGCCGCCCTTCACCGAGAAAGAAACGTTCTTGAGCGCTTCCTTATCGCCAAAGGCGAGCGAAACATTATTGATGGCGATGTCGCCATGAAGAGCCGGCCGGAGCGTGCCGGTTTTCTTCGCTTCCGGCGCCATCAGAACTGCCCCCAGGCGCATGTAGGAAGCGCTGGCCTGCGCCATCACGTTACTCATGAATCCCAGCAGGATGATCGGAAAAATGAGCAGCGCGAGATAACTGTTGAACGCCGTAAAATCTCCGAGGGTCATGCCGCCGAGAATCACGAATCGGCCGCCAAGCAGAAGAATGATGATGGTGGCCAGATTCACTGCCAGGGTGATGGCCGGGATCATGGCGGACATAATGCGCAGGATCGCGAGCCCGATATCCCGGGACTCGGTATTCGCGGCAGCGAATTTCTCAGCCTCAAAGCGCTGAGAATTGAGGATCCGGATGAGCGTGGCTCCGAGAATGCTTTCATTGATGACGCGGTTCAGCCAGTCGATGGCTTCCTGGCCGCGCTTAAACAGAACCCGGACTTTCCGCAGCGCGAAGAAAAACGTGCCGCCGACCACCGGCACCACCCCCAAGACGCTCAGCCCCAACCGCCAGTTGATTGTGAGCAGCATCACGCTCGCGCCGGCGATCAGGAACAGCGAGGCAATGATGGTGGCGACCGCCATCGAAACGAATAGCTTGACCCCGTCCACGTCGGAAGTCAGATTCGTCAGGAGTTTGGCGGGCGTGAGCCTCTCGATGCTGCTGTAGGACTGGGTCGCAATCTTGGCGGCCAGTCGCGTGCGCAGGTCTCGCGCCACTCGCTCGGAGGCGTAGGTCTGCGTGATGTTCTGCAGATAGTTCAAAGCGAAAACCAGGAACGCGATGACGAAAAATTGCAGCACGACCGTCGAAAGGACAAACGCGCGCTGCGTGTACGAGTCGATCGCGTGCGAGATGAGTTTGGGCACCACAAGCGTAAGCCCGTTTCCCGCAATCGTCATCGCGACGAGTAGGGCGACGAGCTTCCGGTATGGTTTGAGCAGGCCGAAAAGCCCTGCCCCCGGAGGCTTTCTTTGAGCACCGGTACGTTTTGGACTCATATAGGTAAGATATGGCCAGTCTTAACGAGGAACGTTCTTTGCGGGAATACCAATAGATTGAAACAATCCCCTACTGGTGTCAAGGTTGAATTGCCACCCCGCGGTCCTTGAGCGGCGAGGGAAAACCCGCCGTATGTCTTACGGACAGCCTTGCCGATCCGCGACCAGTTTCAATGCTTCGTTAAATCTTGTTTGCCGCATGTTCTTTACGAGCCGTTCCCAATGAACCCTGCCATAAGCGACTTTCGTATCTTTGTCCGCCAGGTTGACCTCGCCCGCCCAGAGGCGCCGGTGAAAATCCTTGAAGTCGGGCAACTTCTCACTCTGGTCCACTGGGTCGCCGGATGAGCCCAGCAAGAGGAAAGCCATGGCATAGAACATATGGACCACCTGCTGCATGAGAAAGAATCGGGCTAGTTGGTAGGGATCGGGCGGTTGTCCAAAATACTCCCGAAGATAAATCCTCTCCTCTGCGTCATCGCTGGCCACCAGATTCGCAACCACCGCCAGATCGGCATACCGATCGTTCAGGAAAGCCGCTTCCCAGTCCACCAGCCAGACACGGCGTCCGTCGAAAAGAATATTGTCCGGCTTGAATAAATCGTTGTGACTCGACACCATATCCGGATCGTGTTGCGGGTAAACGGCAGACACTTGCGCGTGCCAGGCAAACAGGTCTTCGCTCTCGCTTCCGGAGAGAATGTGCGCCTCCTGAAACTTCCTGATGAATCCGTCCAGGGCAGTCCCTTTGTGCATAAGGAACATGCAGGAGGTGTCGAGGGAATGCACCCCTTCGGGAAACGGCGGTAGCGCATGCAAGGCCTGCAGCACAGCGGGCATCCGAACCAGAGCTTCGGTTGCCGGAAAGGGCGCCTCCTCCACAAAGTCCGTGATCGCAATCTGATCTTCTGTGCTGGTGTACCAGATGTGGGGTGCCACGCCTGCTTCAGCCGCCGTCTTCATGCATGTGAACTGGCGCGTAGGTCCGAGCATCGAATTGGTGCGCATAATAATGCGCAACAGGTACGGGCGTCCTTGCACGACAATGCGAAACTTGAGGGCCGAGGTGTGACCCTTTGTCATCTGTCGGATGTCTTCAAACTCTGTTACCCCGAAAGCCTGGCGCAGGCCCCGAGTCACAGCCGCGCTCTTCTCTTGCGGAATCATGAAGTCTCCCATTGGTGTCGGATTCGATAAGCTCCGTCGAAACATGGGAAGTCTCCTAAGTTGCAGCGCGCATGGGTGCATCTCCGCGGCGGCGTCGCGCAGCCAAGCCCTCCGGAAAGCCATGTTTCACAATCAGGATTGATGCTTCGTCTGTCGATGCTACCCGAATAAACTGTAGAGATCTAGTCTTGTTTTCAATAATTTAGTTTGCTATCCTAGAATTGGCAAAAGGGACGCAACGCCCCAAAAACGAATCCGCCGCTGCCCACTTTCCACCCGCTGATCTTGAACCCGTAACGGGTCATCCGCAAACTGGGACTCGGCTTCAGGTCGGCGTAGACGCCTCTGCTCGGCCCGAGGCTCTAAAGATCCTTGAGCAGTTCCTCCAACTGAAAGGTGTGGCGGATGGGGTGCATGACGGCGTGCTCCAACATTGCGTCGATACAGTAGCGCGTCTGCCACTGCGATGGATACTCGGGACTCTCCAGGCTTTCACTGGAGACGTCTCGCAGGGGCGACCGCCACCGCTCCAGGACATGCTCCATGTAGTCGTCCGCATCGCTGATCATGGCAGCCGCGTCCGGGGCAGGGCGGATTCCGGGATCCGGTAACGCTAACATCTCGCACATCCAGCTCATGTAGCCGCCGGCCGCGGACAGCACGTGCCGTCCCAACGCTTCGACCGATGTATAGGCCGGATCATTGGTTGGTGGCAGGCTCACGGACTTCGCCAAGGCCAGCCTCCAGGTGTGGACGAATCGGCGAAGATGCTCCTCGTGCAAGAGCACCATGGCGCGAACAGCGCGGGAGCGGTATTGCAGATTCGATGACATGAGGAGAGAATAGCCGATTCACACGGTTCTCGCGGCCGGCACTGGTCGTAACCCAAGCACGATTCTTGACAAAGCCTCATATTAGACATAATCTAAACAGTTGATGGACCCCGCGGCGATTAAACGGTCCTTGCACAGCAGCCGGTTGCGCTGCACTCCGCAGCGCTACGCCGTGATGGCATTCCTGACCGAACACAACCGGCATCCCACGGCGGCGGAAATCTTCGAAGCCGTGAATCGCATCGAACCGCGCTGTTCCAAGGCCACTACTTATAACAGTCTTCGGGATCTGGTAAAGGCGGGTTTGGTGCGGGAAGTCGCCGTCGAAGGCCGCGCCGCGCGATTCGATGTGAAAGGCATGCGGCATCACCACTTTATCTGTGACCGCTGCGGCAACGTTGAGGATATGGAGTGGTTCGACGTGCCCGGGCCTGCCTCCGGCTCCCTCGGTAAGCGGATTCTTCGCGAATGCGAACTCATTTTCCGGGGCCTTTGCACCAAGTGCGCTCCGCGGCGTCCCTCCCGTTCCGGGAATGGGAAGCCGGGAACGGCTTCGTAAGTCCATCGCAGTTTTTTGACTAATTCGAAAGAAGACAAACACATGGATAAAGAACTCACCACCGCCGTCGGGGCATCCGTCCCCCACGAGCAAACCTCGTCATCCGAAGCCAAGTGCCCGGTAGCCCATGGCGCCCGCCGGCAAACGAATGCGGACTGGTGGCCAAACCAGTTGAACCTGAAGGTCCTGCACCAGAACTCCCCGCTGTCCAATCCGATGGCCAAGGAGTTCAATTATGCCGAGGAATTCAAGAGCCTCGACCTCAACGCCGTCGTCGACGACCTCCACGCTGCGATGACCGCATCGCAGCCCTGGTGGCCGGCCGACTTTGGTCACTATGGGCCCTTTTTCAT
>CAZKQQ010000125.1:0-4423 GCA_964554945.1 uncultured Solibacteraceae bacterium
TAGTTCATCCTGATAAGTTCGCATTCAGTCGCGAGGGGGCGGCTGAGGTGAACCGTAAAGTCACATTGCCTATTGCTGAGCCCATCCTGCAGCTGCAACGCCAGCTGGAGCAGTTTCGCAGGACGCGGCCGAAACGGACGAAACTGCCGGAGGCGCTCTGGCAGGCGGCTTTTGAACCGGCCCGGCAACTCGGCGTGTATCCCGTCGAACTACCGCGAGACACTGGCGCTCGGTTGAAGTATTGGAGGGCGATCTGGCCGAAAAGAATCGACCGGGGGCCAGGCAGGACCACGCTCGTGAATGCCCATAAAACGGGCCTCAAAAGACAAATCGAGACACGTCTTTGGGCAGGGGCCCGTTCCGGCCGGTGCTACTGCGTATAAACAGTCACTACGTTCGACGTCGCCGGGAGAGTCGTGTTGTACACAGAAGGCACCGTTACGGTCAGAGCCGGATTCTGCGCACCCGCAGGCAGTTCAACGTTGATCTGGCCCAACCCGTCAATCTCGCCTGACACGGTTCCTGCATAGAAGAGCGGGAGGGGTGTTCTGCCGCCGTTCCAGTTGACCTCAACTAGGTTTGTAAACGCCGCAATTGCAGAAGGCGAGATGACACCATCCCGCAGGCTATATGAGGCGAGGCCGAGCCCGGTAAGATAGAGCGATACGATCGACCCGGTCTTCGCTGGATTGGCCACGCTGTTGACCGAACCGTCTGAATTCACCACGCCGAAAATACCAATCGAACCGGCTACATTCACGTTCATCGCAGGCAAGCTCGCCGAGGGCGTGATGACCGTAACCGTGGATGGCTGGAAGAGGTTGGGAGGTACTTCGAAATTGATCTGGGTCGAACCGGCGTAGAGAAGTGGTGCTTCTACGGCTCCTGTCGGGCCGCCCACCTGAACGCTGAGACCTCCTAGCGCGGTCGGATAGGCGCCTGTCCCATCGGGTGCGGCCACCATCCCACTTGAGGGCCCAAGACCTACGCCATAGATCGTCATGATTTCCCCGGGCGCGATATTGCGAATGCGGCAGGCGCTGAGAGCGCCGTCGCCGTATTCAGGCGAAGAAGATTGCCGGCGGAGGCCAGCAGGAGCAGGTTACCGTTCGAATCGAATGCCGGGGGCTGTGTAACGGTCTGCTGTATGAGCGGGAAGATTTGCTGGACGGCGGTCGCGTTGGCGTTCAGCTCGAGCGCAAAATCGAGGCCGTTCGGTGGCATTCCGGTCAGACCGGGAAAATCAGCCGAAGCAGTGAAACCGCTCACCCAGACGTTGCCACCGGAATCAAGCGCAAGACCGCTCAGGTTTGCCCCTTCATTCCCCCGAGGTTTGTTGCGTAGATCAGCTGGGTCGCGTCCGAACTCAGTTTCAGGGCGAAGCCACTGATTATAGGGGCAGTTCCGGTTGAATACGTAGTCTGCAAAGCGCCAGGAGTCGTCGCGACAGGCGCCTCACTGCTGCCCGCGACGTAAACGCTTCCTGCAGCGTCCAGCGCGAGGGATTGAACTACACTCGTTCCAGGCGGCAGGCATGGAAAAGTCTTAGCCATTCCGACTTCTGTCGACCAGATCAGTGCAGAGCCATCGACCGCGATTCTCGAAACGAAAGCCCCGCCGGCCGCGTTGTAGACCTTGGCCGTAATCGGGAAGTCAAAGGTGTTCGTCTGGCCTCCGACGGTAGCTTCGCCGCTTGCATCCACCGCGATCGTGAAAGCGGCTGTAGACGGTCCCTTGCCGATGCATGCGCTGCCACCCGTACAGGGAAATGAGCTTCCACCGAGCAGACGGCTGTACAACAGTTTCGACCCGTCCGAGGCGATCTTCACGACGAATGCGTAACTCCCAGGCGCCAGTGGATTGCCTGATGGCGTTCCGGACCCGAGTACAGGACCGGTCACGGGAAATGCAGAATCGTTCGTGGTCCCCGTAATATATGCGTTGCCGGTTCCATCGAGTGCGATGCTCTCGGGTGTCGATTGCGCCTGGGTGGGAACAGTCTGGCCGCCGAGGAAAGTCGAAAACAAGATGTTCAGTTTCGGATCGAATTTCACGGCGAAGCCGGTCATGTGATAGGCGCTCTTGTTCGCGTAAAGCGCGTGAACCAGAGGAAAGTCGTCGGAATCGGTTTCTCCCGTAATCCAGATGTTTCCATTCGTGTCCGCCGCTGCCGACACGACTCGGGAATTGCCGCCGCCGAGCGCAGAAGTAGCGAGCGCCGCCGTCTGATTCCCCGCAACATCGAGAACTGCAAGGAGCGGCGGCAGGATCTGATCGCAGGCTTCGGGTGCGGTTGTGCTTGCGTTACACGGAGGCGTCGTCTGCGCGCCGTACACGCCGACACTTCCCCCGGAGAGCGGAAGCACGCCGTTAGCGAGTACGCCGGTGGCCGTGATACTTGTAGGGGGCACGAACTGAAGCGACGTGGATGCGGCAGTGGCGAGGGCCGGGAGCACCGCCAGCCAGAAGGATCGCAGAACCATCGCGCTTGTCTAAAGCATAATGTGTTCCACCCCTAAATGCTGGAAATGACAAGCCGATCCCCCGTGAATTCGTGTCGAAGTGCCCCGCTGAGACGCCTGATTGTCTCAAATCCCCGTCTGGAGTTACCGTCTATTTCGCATCACTTCGTAGGCGAATTTCCAACCCTGGTTCGCCGAATCTTAGCGTTACCTATTCCACAAAAACAAAAATCAGGTAACAGGGATTTTACGCGGGCTTCCCGAAAGCTCACTACGGGTCCCGTCTATGTAGCGATCGGTAATATGACGAACTCGCAGCACATCCGCACTCGGAAACCAGTCCAGCAGGAAGCGACGTTCGCGTTCGATCCGGGCGTACTCGTGTGGTCCGTGCACTCAATCATGTTACTGAAATAGCATCACACTGCCATATCCGCCGGCTTGTGCCTATTGGCGACATCGCCATGCCCGCACTTGGCTAAAAACGCGTTAGTCGCCGATTTGGTCGGTCTACTGGGTGGATCGTCGCCAATCCAGAAGTGGGCCGGGCCTCTCGGAATTGCGGCGTTAAGTAGAAATATCGGTGGTGACTTTCTTCGCTGTATGGAACGACGGGCCGAGTGCCTTCTACAACGATCGCGCCGGATACGGGCCGAGCCATTCTCCGGTAACGCCGTCTATCTAGCATCAGCGGAATTGCAGTGTTACTCGAGCCGCAAGTACCCGTCACTTGCGGCGATGATCTGCGCCGGGGCAGCGCTAAGGTGGCCGTAACCGGCGGTAGTGGCTGTACGGCCATTGTTGAGGTTAATTGTTCGTGTGGGTTCTGCTTCCAAACGACCGTATACAGCGTACCAGCGAGCGCCTCTCTCCAAATGCGTTGTCTCTTTTACTTCTTTAAGCGCCTGCCGCAAAAGACGTTTGTTCCATTTGAATCCCTTCGGCTTTCGAGGCGGAGGTGCAAAGTCGTTTGCGCTGTACGCAGTGGAAATTGCGGCCTCATAAGAGCGTCCTTGAATCACAATCTTCGAGCCGCATTCCTCATCTAGCCAACTGCCCTCGTCCGTGCCGACAGATCGCCCGACAACAATGACAGTTTGTCCCGAGTACTGGCCCGGATTGCGCAAGACCTGACAGACCGTCAGGACCGGAATCGTCTGGTCTGCTGTGTCCGCACGGCTTGACGCACATACCACTACCGCGGGCAGGACAAATGCCAATCTGGTCAGACAACGCATTCGCTTCCATCGTAGCGCCGTGGCCGTGAAGTGGAGGTACTGGACAAGTACCGGGAACTGCGCCGCGCCCGAGCGGCGTCCCGGTTCCTCAATGTACGATAATGCCGTTTACCGGCCATTAATGTCTCCCGTGCGGCGCGAATCACCGGCCGAGGCTTTTTCGATAGACTTGGGCATGCGGAGACAGAAGGCGTTACTAATCGGGTGGTGTGCGATCTTCGTGACGGCTACGGCCCTGTCAGGCCAGACACGCGGCTCCGCTGCCATTCCTTCCTGCATCAAGTCTCTCGAATTGCCAACGAGAGGCTTGTTTGCGGCAAGAGCCGGGACATCCGGCATTGTGCATGCCGTCGTCAAGATTAACAAGAATGGCCAGGTCGGCAGCCTCGACCTCTTCGGTGACAACAAGGCCCTCAGAGCGGAGGTTGAAGTTGCGATTAATCTTTCAAAGTTCGATGCACGCTGTGGAGGTCGTGTGGTGGAATTCATTTTCGCTTTCACGCTGGAGGATCCGCCTACCGACAATATCGTGCCTCCAGCCGTGCGGTTTTCGCCTCCAAATCGATTTGAGCTGACGTTCCGAAAAGTTAAACCGAATATCGACTGACTCTGTCGAACGCGCTCGCTGCCTCAATGTTCGCACCGGCCCATGTGGACCAGTGGTCGTGAAGTGGCGTTTTCGGACTTTATTCTGCAAAGTGGCCGTGTTGGCATTTGCCAGAT
>CAZKQQ010000125.1:4523-19961 GCA_964554945.1 uncultured Solibacteraceae bacterium
AAGTGGCGTTTTCGGACTTTATTCTGCAAAGTGGCCGTGTTGGCATTTGCCAGATCGGATGAAGTCCAGTAATGCCGTGTTTCGGCCAGTGGCTCGTGCTATTCTCCCATGAGTCCGCCGCGCCCCTTACCATCACCCGCGCCCGGATTCGCAGAGACATGCTACGATCTGCAAAATAAACGACTGGAGTTACCGTCTATTTCGCATCACTTCGTAGGCGAATCTCCAACCCTGGTTCGCCGAACGTTAGCGTTACCTGTTCCACAAAAACAAAAACCAAGTAACAGGGATTTTACGCGGGCTTCCCGAAAGCTCACGCATTATACAGTACACCTGGAAAAATCCAGTGCTCACAGTTAGTGATGTCTGAAGAAGAGCCGTTTCAGACGTATCAGGAGATGGCCATGCACTACGGCGTCGGCGTGGTTCCGGCACCACCAGGCACCATACAACCAGGTGTAGAATATCTACACAATGGACAGAGATCGCGTTTCCCGCGTAGAGCTTCTGCAAGGCACGCTCGACCTTCTGATCCTTCGCACGCTCCTGGCCGGACCCACCCATGGGCACGCGATCGCCAAGCATATTCAGCGGACCTCACAAGAGCTCCTGCAGGTTGAGACCGGATCCTTGTATCCCGCCCTCCATCGCCTGGAGGCCAAGGGCTGGATCGACGCCTCGTGGGAACTTTCGGAGAAAGGCAAACGCGCCAGGTTCTATTGCCTCACGCGGCTCGGGCGGAAACAGCTCGCGAAGGAGCGTTCGAAATGGGAAGCTTTCTCTCGCGCGATGGGCTTGATCTTGAACCCCGCCCCCGAGGAGGGAAAATGACCTCACTATTTCGCAGGTTGCGCTGGTGGCTGCGCCGTTCCGACAAACAAGCAGAGCTGCGCGAGGAACTTCAGTTCCATCTGGAGGCGGAGACGGAGGAGCGTCAGCACGACGGGCTTTCGCAGCAAGCGGCCCGCTTTGCCGCGCGCCGTGAACTGGGAAACGTCACGTTCGTCGAGGAAAACACTCGCGCCGTCTGGATTCCAGTGTGGGTTGAGCAGAATTTTCAGGAACTCCGCCATGGACTCCGCACACTCTGGCGCGACCGCGGGTACACGCTGGCCGCGATTGCGATGCTGGCGCTCGCGATCGGATTGAACGTCACCGCGTTTACCGTAATGCAAGCCATGCTCTTTCGAGGCTTCCCGCTAGTCCAAGGGAATGACGAACTGGTGTACTTACAGGAACGCGGTCCGGCCACGCGCGGTCTGTCCTATGCGGATTTCGCGGATTGGCGGGCTCAGGCCACATCGTTCCAGGGAATGTCCTTCATCGGCGAGAAGGGCATCCAACTCCGGGAGGGAAGCGGCCGCGCGAGCGATCAGTCGGCGTTCACAGTCAGCGTGAATCTCTTCGGACTGCTCGGGGTCCCGCCGATGCTGGGGCGAGACTTCGTACCCGCTGATGAAGTGCCGGGGGCGCCGCCGGTCGTGATCCTGAACTATCAATTTTGGGCGAGCCGCTTCGGCAAGAGGACGGACATAGCCGGTTCCCGAATCGAGGTTGACGGCACGCCGGGAACGATTATCGGCGTGATGCCGGAGCACTTCGATTTCCCGGCTCAATGGAATTTGTGGATGCCTGCGATTCATTCCACGGAGCGGGGGCTGACGGCCGGCGGGTATCAAGCGGTGGCACGGCTCAAAAGCGGCGTCAGCGCACGGGCGGCCCGCACGGAACTGGAAACCATCAACCGCCGTCTGGAGACGGCGTATCCGGCGACCAATCGCGGCCTGGTTCCGCTTCTCACCGACAACATGCATGCGCATGCCGGTCCGAACGCGCCCATTATTTATGGCACGCTGTGGGCCGGGGCATGCTTCGTTCTGTTGGTCGCGTGCGCCAATCTGGCCAATCTGACATTGGCGCGCACGGTCGGACGCTCGCGGGAATTTGAGACCAGGCTGGCGCTGGGAGCAGGGCCAGGACGAATGATCCGGCAAGTCCTGATGGAGAGTTTGCTGCTCGCGGCTGCCGCCGGGACGCTCGGCTGGTGGATCACGAACTGGCTCATCCGGAGCTGGGCTGCCGCAACGGCCTCGCGTTACCAAATCCTCGACTACCGAGTGGATACGGGAACGCTGACCTATCTGGTCACGATCTCCGTGGTCGCCGCCATTTTGTTTTCGCTCGTCCCGATCGCCAAGATTGTGCGGCTATCCGCGAGCGGCAGCTTCAGCGGCAATGTCCGTGGCGCCACCCAAGGTCCCGGCGGCCGGCGCCTCAGCACAGTGCTGGTCGGAGGCCAGATGGCGCTGGCCATGGTGCTGTTGTGCGGCGCGGGAGTGCTGGTGCGAAGTTTCGTCACGCTCATCACTGCCGAAACCGGGGTGCGCGATCCGGACCGGGTCCTGACCGGATTCGTGGACTTGCCATCCGACAAATACGCGGAGGCCGCGTCTCGTTCCACTTTCGTCGAGCGGCTCGAATTGCAATTGAAGAGTCTTCCGGGAATTCAAGCTGCCTCGGTCACCGCGCGTCTTCCGGTGTTTTCGATGAATTCACAAGCATTTGAGATCGAAGGACGCCCCAGCCCGACCGACAGCGCAGACGCGGCACAATTCCTGGCCGTAGGATCGGACTATTTCCAGGTGCTAGGCGCGCCGGCGTTGGCGGGCCGCGAATTCAGCGATTCCGATCGTGCCGGTGCTCTTCCGGTCGCACTCGTCAACCAGAGTTTTGCCGACCGGTTCTTCCCCGGCGCGCAGCCTCTCGGCAAACGGGTCCGAGTCAAGACTCGTGACCAGTCCCGCGAGTGGCGCATGGTAGTGGGCGTGGTCTCGAACATCATGCAAGGGGACGCCACGCGCCAGAATTTTAAGCCCTTGGTCTATGTACCCTTCCGTCAGGCGCCGCCCATGCGCGTTTATTTTCTGGTGCGGGCGGGCATGAATCCGGACCAGGTGGCGCGCGCAGTTCGAAGTGAAATCCAGCGCCTGGATTCCGACTTGATTCTGGAGGATTTCAGAACCTTAAAGGCGAGCTTTGCCTTTGATGGCGACTACATGGATGTCGAACACATGGAGTTAGGCAAGGACGCGGCGGCGGCGCCGGTTTTCGCATTCATGGCTCTCCTGCTGGCGGCTATCGGACTGTATGCCGTGATCGCTCATTCCATCAGCCAGCGAACCCGGGAAATCGGGGTGCGGATGGCAGTCGGCGCGACGGCGGGGCACATCCGTCGGATGATCCTGCGGAACGGCTTGACACCGGTGGCAGCGGGAATGCTGCTGGGCCTGGCGGCCTCCCTCGCGGTAAATCGCATTCTGCAGTCGCAGTTGGTCGGGGTGTCGCCGTACGATCCTGTGACGATGGGAGGTGCGCCAGTCGTCTTGCTCGTAGTGGCTCTCGTCGCCTGCCAGATCCCCGCGCGGCGCGCCATGAACGTCGATCCCGTGGTCGCGTTGCGACATGATTGAGGAATCGCCGGAAACCCCAGTCCGCAAAAAAGAAGGGGCCGGCCAGCGCCGGACCCCCGGTAAAGGTGAATCAGGGTGGAAAAGACATTAGCTAGTGAACTCAGTTCGAGAAACGTTTCCATGGCGTGATGAAATCGTTTCCGACTGGGTCGAGTGCCGCTCCGATGGAGGCATCCGCCTCACACCGGCGACAGATCCCGCAGCTGCTATTTTTTCTGGCGCTCTTCCAGCATCGCTTTCAGGCTGGAGATTTCGCGCCGAAGCCGGCGCTCCCGGCCGACCATCATCATCACATAAACCGCCAGGATGATCCACGCCACGGCGAAGCCGTAGCTCAAAAACTGGAAGTTGCGCTGCAAGCGGGCGTATTCCCGCACGACGTCTTCCGGCGAGACTTGCGCGAACAGCAGCGGCAAACGCGAGAGCAGGTGCATAGTGTGTCCGATCAGAGAGCATGCGCCATGCGGCGCACGTAGTCGATTTCGCGCTGCGTCTGTTCATGGCCCAGACGCACCATCATTATGATGAAGGCCAGCATCAGCAGAGCCACCCAGTTCCACAGCAGGACCATTCCCCAATCCGGCGGAAAGCTGCCGCTAGAAGAAAGGAAGACCGGTCCGGGGTGCTGCGTGCGGAAAAGGCGGATCGAGAAGTAAACGATCGGGACGTCGAGGAAAGCGAAGATCGAGAAAACCGCGGCGAACGTGGCGCGCTGCGTTGGCTCTTCGATGGCATGCCGCAGCATCAGGTATCCGGCGTAAAGCAGCCAGCAGACCAGCGCCGAGGTGAGACGCACGTCCCAGGTCCACCAGATGCCCCAGATCACGTGACCCCACAGAGACCCGGTGACCAGATTGACCGCGAGAAACGCGAGCCCGACTTCGGTCGCGGCCACCGCGATGGCGTCATATTTGAAATCCTTCTTCATTAAAAATAGGATGCTACAGACCAGCGCGGTGCCCGCGGCCACCATGGCCGTCCAGGCAGCCGGAACGTGGAAGAAGATAATTTTGAAGATCGCGCCCTGGGCCGCTTCGGGCGGGAAGTTGGCGATCACGTAAATATCGCGCGCCAGCAACAGGAACGCCACAATGCCCATCGCGTAAAGGATTTTGTCACGCATGTCTCACCTCATCCCACAAGAACTGTTTCGACCAGCGCCAGCGCCGCCGACGTATATAGGACGTCGAATCCTACCAAAACCTTCAGCCAGGTGATCGATTCACCCCAGATCGAGGTTCCCGCCGCCAATTGGGCGGTCAACACCATGGCACCCATCAATGCCGGCACCAGCATCGGATAGGTGAGCATGGGCAGCATCACTTCGCGCAGCCGGATGTTGACCGTCAAAGCACTGAAGACGGTTCCGATGACTGTCAGGGCCCAAGTGCCCAGCGCCAGCACCACAATCATCTGCCCGAACGGAAACCACACATTATAGAGAATTCCGAAGACCGGCAGCGACACCAGCTCCACGGCCAGAACCAGCAGGAAGCTCGCGAGAGCTTTGCCCAGGAACAGCGCAGCGCCGGAGACCGGGGCCGCCACCAAGGCATCCAAGCAGTCATTCGGCAATTCGCGGGCGAAGCTGCGGTTGAGCACCAGCGTGCCGGCAAAGGCGAACACCAGCCAGAGCAGGCCGCCGACGATCATGCGGGTCGACGGATCATCCAGATCGAAGGCGAAATTGAACAAGACCAGGATCACCACGGCGAAGGCCAGCGAGGCGTTCACCGCCTCCTTGGTGCGCAGCTCAGCGCGCAAATCCTTAGCCATAATGACAAAAACCAGACGCGCAAACGAAGACCGGCGGCGCACCGCAGCGGCGGAGGGGCTCGCAATCGCGGGCAAGTCGGCGGAAAACGTCCCGCCTGTCCCCGGGTTTTTCATCAGCCTTCACCATACCGCGCGTAGACCCAGCCGGGGTCGGCTACCATCTCGGCTGTGCACGCGCCGTGGAACGCCACCTGGCCGCGGTTCAGCATGGCCACGTGAGAGGAAAGTTCGAGGGCCTCCCGTAACTGGTGAGTCGACATGATGATGGTCTTGCCGCTCGCCAGCGCCTCGCGCAATAACCGCTGCAGGACGGCAATGGCGCGATCATCGAGCGCTGTGAACGGTTCGTCCAGCAGCAAAACCGACGGCTCATGCAAGAAGGCGCGCGCCACCGCCAGGCGCTGGCGCATGCCGCGGGAGAATTCGCGCACCAAGCCGTCGCGGACGCGCTCGAGGCCGGTCTGCTCCAGCCATTGGAGCGCGGCGCGGCGCGGATCGGCCAAACCATAGAGACGGCCGTACAGCATCAGGTTTTCCAGCGCGGAAAGCTCGTCGTAAACCGCGATTCCATGGCCGATCACGCCAATGTGGCGGCGCGCCTCGGTCTCGCGCGGTTCCTGCCCGAAAATCCGGATGACGCCTTTGCCTGGTTTTGTGAAGCCTGCGATGGTGCGAAGGAGGGTGGTTTTGCCGGCGCCATTGCGGCCGATCAGCGCCAGGCAGCTTCCGGCATCGGCCTCGAGCCGGACATCACGCAAGGCCGGATAGTCGCCGTAGAACTTCCATACCCCGTCAACGCTGACCGCTGTCATGCGACCCCTTGGCGGCGGGAGTTCGATAGAGCAGGATGAAGCCGAGCGCCAGGATGCCGAAGGCCAGGCCCAGAATCGGCCCGACTCTGGTGTACAGGCGCGGCATCATCTCCTGGATCTGCGGAGCGCCCTCCTGGCCGCCGGAAGAGCCGGAGTCGCCGCCAGCATCGGCCGCGGAAGGTTCCGCAGTCCCGGTCAGCGAGATCTTGTAAGAAGCCTGCTTCAGCCCGTAAATGTGGGCCTGGGTGCGCGGTTCCTGGCCCATGTCGTTGAGGTTGTCGCCCGCCAGCGTCACGCCCTTGGGCACGATCAGATACGTGTTCTCGTCGTTGGTAGCCACCTTGCCGGCAAAGGTTTCACCAGCCTTATACGCGGTGGAATAGCTCAGATCGAACCGGGTTTCACCGGGCCGGACCGCAAAATTCACTTTGTAAATGTCCGGCTTGCCGGTCTTGATGGGCGCTTCCTGCAAGGGCATGCTGCCCGGAGCCGTCGCGTCGATCCTGACTTTCCCTTGGGCGCCCGGCGGCAGATAGAAATGGAGCGTCCCGCCGGCCGTGTCGTTCCAGGTGGTCTTGCCGTCGTTGGTGAACAGGTAGGCCTCGCTGATCTTTAACCCGTCGGGCGCCGGATCAAAGAAGATCATATGCTTGGAGACCTTCGCCGTGCCGCGCTCTTTGGACGCATTGTAGACTTCCAGCGTCAGGCCCTCACTGGGTGTGCCGGGCGGAATGATCTTCGTGTACGTAACGCCATCCACGGTCGCGCGAACCAGGGTCGGCCCCTGCGCCGACGTCTCCGCGTTCAGGCTGAACTTACCCTGCGCGTCGGTTTTACCGTCACCGGCAGCCTCGGGACCGGCCGCACCCATCCGCATCAGGACTACCGGGACATTCGGCTGCGGCTGACCCGTCGTGCCGTTGAGAACCATGCCGCTGATCGCCGCCCAAGCCGGCGCGCCCGCCAGCATCAGCGCCAAAATCCATTTCATGACTGAACCACCTTCATCGGCTTGCCGCACTCGCCGCAAAACTTCAATTCTTTTTCGAATTTCGCGCCGCACGCGGAACAGACCAGCCCCGCGGCTTTCACCGGTTTGGGAGCGGTGATGGGCGGCGGCGCGGCGCCGTTTACGCCCAATTGCAGTTTGATGCGGTCCACCTCGGCCAGCACGCCTGCCAGCTCTTTTTGCAAGTCTCGCTTGGTGCTCTGGTAATCCTCATCCGAGAGCTTGCCGAGGCGGTATTCGAACTGCAGATCGCGGAGATTTTCGTAGATGGCGGCTTTGCGATCATCCAGATGCTGGAAAGGCGACTCGGGTTCGGGCTCGGGCAGATCCTTCGGCCGGACGCCCAACACAAAAACGATCACTGCGATCGCGACGGCGCAGGTTATTGCGATGATCATTCCAACTTCGCCAGATCCTTTTCAATCTGGTCTTTGTACTTTTCGAGCGCCGGGTCATCCAGCTCCATGGGACCGACTTCGGTCAGCGGGCGCGGCTTCCGGTACTTCTTCACGAAGGCCCAGATCACCAGCAGGCCGAACCCAATTGCCGCATACGGAATAATCCAACCGAAAGCGCTCGGAGGGGCCAGGTAAATCCCGGCGCCGTTTTCCCGGATGAACGACTGAATAATCTGATCGTCGGTCATGCTGACGGCCTGCATTTTGGCGATCTTTTCTTTGGCGGGCTTGGAGAAGCTGCATTCCAGCATGCTGCAGGTCGCCACGGAATCCTTGCAGCCGCACTGGCACTGCAGCCGCGCGCCCACGCGACGCACGTCCGTGCTCGGCTTTTCGGAGGCAGTCTGCGCGTCGCCCGAAAACGACGCCGCTACCGCCACCACCAAAACCAGAAGGCTATTTCTCAACCGGTGCATGTTTCTTCGTAATCCCCACTACTTCCGTGCGCGCATATTGCATTTTGACTTTGCTTGGAACCAGGCAGATCAACGTGCCGCCGATCAGCACCAGGCCACCGACCCAGATCCAGGAAACGAGCGGAAATACGTAGGCCTGAATGACAGCCCGCTTATTGTCGTCCGACATACCGGCGAAATTCAGGTAGAGGTCCTCATTGGGGCGTTGCCGGATACCGATTTGGGATGTGCTCTCTTTACTGGCGATATAGAAGCGGCGCTCCGGCTCGAGATTCCCGAGCGGCTGCCCGGCTTTGGTCACCTGAAGCGTAGCGCGGTGCCAGGCGTAGTTCTCGTTTTCACCCTGCTGCAGGTTGATCATCTTCAGGTCGTAGTTACCGACCCGGATGGTGTCGCCGTTGTTCAACTCTTTGACTTCGCTCTGATTGAAAGCATGGCCGGTGAATCCGATGAAAATCAGGACAATGCCCATGTGCACCAGGTACCCGCCGTAGCGCCGCGTATTGCGATGGGTCAACTCGACCAGCGCGCGCACCAGATTCATGTCACTCTTGGCGGCAATCGACCGGCCGCCCTTGTAGAATTCCATCAGCACCGTCAGCGCGACAAACAGGCAAAAGCCGAAGGAGATCAAGGCATAGGCGTGACGCACGCCGCCGGCAAACAGCGCGCCGACGAGCACCAGCGAGGCGATGCCCGGCCACTGGAAATTCCGCCGCAGGCTCTCGACTGAAGTCCGCCTCCAGGCGAACAGCGGCCCTACGCCGGTCAGGAACAAAAGGAACAGGCCGATCGGGACCATCAGGCGGTTGTACCAATCGGCATCGAGTGAAATTTTATCGCCGGTCGCGTATTCGGAGATCACCGGGAACAGGGTGCCCCACAGGACCGCGAAACAACTTGCCAGCAGGATCAGATTGTTGAACAGGAAGCTTGACTCGCGCGACACCACGCTTTCCAGCTGCGATTCGCTCTTGAGGTAATCCAGACGGTCCAGGATGAGATAGATGGTCGCGGCGATGCCCACCGCCAGGAAGCTGACGAAGTACTTGCCGATTTCCGAGCGCGCAAAGGCATGAACCGACTGCACCACGCCGGATCGCGTCAGAAACGTGCCGAGGATACAGAGGAAGAAGGTGGAGGACACCAGCACCATGTTCCAGACCTTCATCATGCCCTTTTTTTCCTGCATCATGACCGAGTGGAGGAACGCCGTGCCGCTGAGCCAGGGCAGAACGGAAGCATTCTCAACCGGATCCCAGCCCCAGTAGCCGCCCCACCCGAGTACGTGATACGCCCAGGCCATCCCGAGCATGACGCCGGTACTTTGGAACAGCCACGTCACCAGCGTCCAGCGCCGGGTGGTCTGGATCCAGCCTTCGCCCGGCTGTTTCGTTATCAGCGACCCGATCGCGAAAGCGAACGGCACCGAGAAACCGACATAGCCCAGGTAAAGCATCGGAGGATGAATCGCCATCGCCGGATACTGCAGCAGCGGGCTCAGCCCGTTGCCGTCGCGCAGCACATCGGCGGCGATCACACGCCCGTCCGCCGCCAGCATGCGGAACGGGTTCGCGATGAAGTTGTTCAGCAGAAGGAAGAACGACTGGACCCCCAGCAGCACGGCGGTGACGTACGGCATCATATCGCGGTGCTTGCGCCGGTTCGTGAAGATCACAACCGCCACGTAATTGGAGAGCAGCCAGCTCCAGAACAGCAGCGAGCCTTCCTGGCCGCCCCACCAGGCCGCGAACTTGTAGAGCGTCGGCATGGCCCGGTTGCTGTGCTCCGCCACGTAGGCATAGCGGAAGTCGCTCGTCATAATGGCGTGCACCAGAATGCCCGCCGCCAGCGTAATCAGCGCCCAGATCGCATAGACCGAGCGCTGCCCGCTAACTATCAGGAAAGGTTTGTTCTTCAAGCGCCCGACCACGGAGGCCAAGGCGGCGTAAAGGGCTACGCAAAAAGCCAGCAGAATGGCCAGCGAACCCAGATTTTCCATATCACCCCTCTGCTTTTAACAGATTAGACGGCGCTCTTGCCGCGACTGGCATTGGTCGGCAGTTGGCCGGGCTTGATCTCGTACTTGGAAGCGCACTTGGCCTGGATCTTCGCGGTGCGGAAAATACCGTCTTTATCCAGCTTTCCATCAGCGAGGGCTTGCGCGCCATCCTTGAAAGTATCGGGAAGAGGTTCGGAACCGGTGTAGGCGACTTTGAGGCGCATCTTGTCCTGAATCAGAACAAACTGGACCTCCTGGCCGACCCGGTGGATGGAACCGCCCTCGACATCACCGCCCACGCGCAGCCGTTTTCCATAGGCTTGATCGCCCATCTGGCCGAGCTCAGTGATGGTCTTATAGTAGGTCTTGGTTTCGGTCATTCCGGCGGTAGCAAGCCAGACGAGCGTCCCGATAACTACGACGATCAGAGCGGCGAATTTTCCGTACTTTCTCATGTTATCCCTCTGAAACCACAGTATAACCCGAAAGTGGCAGGCGATATTCAGACATTTAAGACTTTTTTAATCGCTACCTGCCAAAGCTTGGACGTTCGAGCGAACTCCTTTCTTCACAGAGATTTTGCTGTGCCATGAGGCACGGCAGCGGCGCGGCAACCGGGAGTTCATCTTCAGCGGATTCAATAATTTCGACGAAAATGCAGGATGCGGCTCCGTGGCGGCGGGTGTTGAGGCACAATGAAGAGGCAGCGAACATTTTAGCAACAGCGTGTCCGCTCCGGATGGCGGGAGGCAGGGGGTCTGCCAGTGAGCCGCCCGGCAAATTTCGAGTTTCGACGAGGCATACGTGAAGCATTGTTTCGGTGGCTTACTCTCTGTCTGCCTGCTCCTGTTGTGGAGCGCATCGGCCAGCGCTCAGCCCGCGCCGACCCAGGAGCCTAGCCAGAATCCACCCACTCAACCAGGTCCCAGAACGCAGCAGCCCCCACCGCTTCCGCCGAGGCCGCCGGATCAATCCATGCCCGATGAAGGCAAGCTGTCCGTCGGAATCTGGGGCTGGGAGGGAAGAGGTCACCCGATCATTGACGCTGGTCCGCAAAGTGGAACTACTATTTTCGGCGAAACCGTCCACGTGCCGGCCGCGATTCCATCGCGGCTCACCTTCCAGGGGCAGCCCAAGCTCATAGAGGGCGCCGAATTGACGATCCCCGCTATCAAGCGCAATGCCGTGCGGATCTCCTACTTCCGCACCAGAGCATCGGGGAACGTCACTATTCCGACTGACTTGCTGCTATGGGGCGGAAATTACGCCAAGGGCGACTTTCTCTCGACGAATTACCGTATACAGAATGTGAAGGTCTCGTATGAGTTCCTCACCTGGCCGTATCCGATCGGCAGCCGGAAAATCCGTGTGAAGACGCTCTGGCAATTTCAATACACGCACATGACCACCGGCTTTGACGCGCCGCTCAAATCGACCGACAACGGCCCGAACACGGCAAGCGGCAATAAAACGCTGTATGCGCCCACGCTGGGCATGGGCGTGGACTACTACGTGACGCCGAAGTTCCGGCTGGAAGCCAACGCGTCGGGGTTCGCGATTCCGCATCACTGGACCATCTGGGACACGGATGCTTCGATGGGTTACAGGGTCAGCCGAGTGGAACTACGAATCGGTGTGAAGGCATTCCATTTCCGGACATCGCCGAAGCAGGATTATTATCTGCGCGGCACCTTTGCCGGCGCCTTCGTGGGCGTGCGGTTCTTCTTAAACTAGCGGCGCCGCCAAACCAAAATGGTTTCAAACAGAAACCGCGTCGCTGATACAAAAAGGCTTAGGGCAGTTTCCTAAACCATCGTGGTCTGGACTTCCGCCTATCGGGGCTGTGTGACCACGTCGATGAGCGCCGGTTCGCCCTTTTTCACGCGCTCGATGCCGCGCTTCAGCGCCGCCACCAATTGCGTGGGTTCGGTGATGGGCCCTTCGCCGTACAAGCCGTAAGTTTCAGCCATTTTGGCGTAGTTGATGTCCGGCTCCCAGAGCTTGGTGCCGATGGTGGTGCGGTCCTGCCCGCGATTCCGCTGGCTGGCACGGTTCTGCAGAATCATAACCTCGGCGTGGTAGCCGCGATTGTTGTGCATGATGGTCAGCAGGGGAATCTTGTGATGAGCGGCCGTCCACAACACGCCCGGCGCGTAATTCATATCGCCGTCGGTCTGAATATTGATGGAGAGGCGGCCGTGCTTTTTGTTAGCAAGCGCGGCGCCCACAGATGCCGGCGCGTTGTAGCCGATACCGCCGCCGCCCTGCCCGCCGATGTATTGATAATGTTTGTCGAAGTTCCAGAGGCGCCCCGGCCAGCCGCTGATAAATCCTTGCCAGGAGACCAGCGACCAATCGTCATTCTTAATGAGGGGCCACAATTCGCCGCACAACCGGTTGAGGCTGACCGGACTCGCGTCCCAGCCGTATTGCGCGGATTCGATTGCCTGGTTGCGGGCGACTTTGTGCGCGGCGGCGAGTTTGGCGCCGCGGTCCTGCAGCGTGCGTTTACGGTCGGCGGTGATTAATTTCTTGCAAGCCTCGGTGAGAGCCGGAAGCGTGGCTTCGCCATCAGCGCCCATATCGAGATCGACTTCCGCGTAATGGCCGAAGTCCTGGATGTTGCTCTTCATGAAGAGATCAACCGAAGAGACGTTAATGGTTTTGGCGCCACGCGCTTTGGCGGCGCGGGCGGGTCCGGAGACGTCCGCGACCTCAAGATACAGCACAACGTCCGGTTGATAGCCGGCTCCGCCGGTGCCGGCGAGTGGATGCCGGTTGGGAAAGTTCATGCGCTCCTGGCTGTCCACCGGCGCTTGCAGCGTCTCGGCAAGGTCGGTCAACAGCTGGATCGCGTTGGGAGTCCGAACCACGCGCTGCGTCACAATCAAGGGCCGCTCGGCGTCAACCAGCCAGCGCGCGGCCTGCCGGACCGCTTCGTCATCACCTTGAGGCGGCGATGTCGGTGTGAGGCGCGGAATTCGCAGATTCTTGTCGTGGTTGGGCTGCGTCTGGTTTTCGTGCGTGGCCACCAGCAGCACCGGCCCCATGGGCGGCGTCATGGCGATCTTGTATGCCCGCACGGCCGATTCGGCAAAGGCGCCGAGCGAAATCGGCTGATCGTCCCATTTCACAAAGTCGCGGACCATCAGCGGCATGTCGTTCGCGCTGTGGTAAGACTGCACGCCCGAGCCGCGCTCGGCAGCGTCCGCATGATTGCCGACGATCATATATATGGGCACGCGATCGGCATATGCGTTATAGATCGCCATCGCGGCATGCTGCAAACCGACGGTGCCATGGATCACCGCCATCATGGGTTTCAGCTCGACCTTGGCATAACCGTGGCACATTCCCACTGCCGACTCCTCGTGGCAGCAGGTGAGCCACTCGGGCATAGAGTTCGGATCGGGCCCGTAATTGATTAAGGATTCGTGCAGACCGTCGAATGTAGAACCGGGGTTGGATGCGGCGTACTCGATATTCAGGGTCTTGAGCACATCGACCATGAAATCGGAGCCGGGATTTTCGACGATACGGTCGGACACCAGGGGACGCGCACCGGTATCGAGGGCGAGGGTGGTGCGGTTGGGCCGCGCCGTGCCATTGCCGCCGCGAGCGCTTCCCTGCTCTTCCTGAGCGCGAGTCAGTTCGGGCTTAGCGGCCAGGGCCGCCGCGCCCGCGGCTGCACCTTTCAGAAAACCCCGGCGGCCTACAGAATTCTTCTTCGGCTTCAGCATACAGCCCCCCTCGTTGAGCGGCAATCGGCTTCAGATTATAGAGAAACTGGACCAGTGTCAAATCCGCCGGGCGCTATCGGCTCGCGGCTTCCGTTGACATCATCCAGTCCCAATGCTGCCCGGCAGCGTCGACGATGGGCTTGACGTGCTCCTGTAGCAGGTACCGCTGCTGCACCAGGCGGTTGGCCGCTTCCTCGATGCGGCGGAGGTAGTCGGCGCGGCCGGAGTAGCGCTCTTCCAGGGACAGCCGGGGATCTCCGTTCCTCTCCCGTTCGGCCCGGGTCTTCGCAAACGGGATGAACGAACCGGCCATGGCGATCAAGGTGTCCGGCGCTCCCCAGGATTCGCTGCGAAACGCCCAATCCGCATAAGTCCCAAGCGGCACCGCCTGCTCGGGCAGGCGAATCCCGCCGATATCGTTACCGTCCCGATCCACCTGCGGCACCACGAACGGGAGCACGGAAAGAAATCCGGGGACATCGGCGCGAAATCCGCCCGGCACATGGTACGGCCACTGCACGCCCGGTACGGCCGGATATTGGATCTTGGTCTGCGCGACCAGCGTAGCGTCGGACAACTGCGGATGGCTGCTCGGTGGCGGCGCGATGCCCTTTCTCACCCAGCCATCCAGGCCGACCAGCAGCGCAGCCTGCGCCCAGCGGTAATCGTTGGGGTTCGACCGAAGCTGGCCGCCATTGTCGCGGGGAGGCCAGGAGCCGGAACCGTGCTGCGTACCTGCCAGAAAATAGACGCGCACATTCGGCGGGTCGGGTAGATCTTGCGTGCCGTCCATCGACAGGTGGCGCAGCGAGGCTACGCGGCCGCGGTCCCAATACTCCGACCCGGTGTCCACCAAGAACACTTTCGGATCTTGGCCAGCGGGAACGCGCGCGCCCAGGCCATCGCGCTTGCCGGTGATGGGATCGGTGGTCACTTCGTAGCGGATCGGAAACTTCGTCTGGCTGAACGAGCCGAGTTCATTCGGCTGGGCGAAGCGCTCATTGAAGCTGCCATTGGAGGTGCCGCCGGTCTGGATGAACATCGCGTCGATCGCCTGCCGCCCCTGCTCATCGGTGGTGAACCCGTCGTAAATCATATGGCGCTGGAACCGGCCGGTCTGGGAGGCGCCATAGGTATAGGCATAACGGCCGTGGACCAGTGCATCGGAATTGTACTTCAGGGCGGACGCCAAATCGCGAATGGCGGCGAAGCCCAGGCCGGCGACCGGCGGGTCCTTCGATTCGTAAGTGAGTTGATACGTCATCCCGGCGTGGAAGCCGCCCTTGAGCGTGATCCAATTCGGATCGAACGCGACTTTGCCGTTCTCGAGCCGGCCGAATTGCCACTCGTTGCGCGGGATGAGTCGCGGAGCGGCCGCCAGGCCCTCGCGTTCCGTGAGCCGGTACTCCGGATTGTTGGGTTCGAGCGGCGGATACGCCGGCGAGAAATAACCGGAGGCGAACTGGTAGGAATCGCCCTTCTTTTCGGGAATGAACCAGGGGCTGACCCAGCCGGTGATCGGGCGGCCGCCCTCGGTCGGGACCGGCGCATCGAAACCGATGCGGTTCTTGTCCTTCGGCACGTCGAACTGCCACCCGACCGCCACCAGCGTGTAGCCTTCGCGCATGAGGAGCCCGTTGCCAAAGTGCGCTTCGGTGGTAGGATCGGGCGAACCGGCGGCGTGGTTGAACGTGGAGAGCAGCGCCTTGTTGCCGCGATTGACGATGTCGAAGAAGAGCACGCCGTTGGCATGGG
>CAZKQQ010000126.1:0-19693 GCA_964554945.1 uncultured Solibacteraceae bacterium
CGCCAGGAAGGAACTTCCTCCAGGAGCTTCGGCCTCAGGATTCGCTCTTGTAGCGTGGAGGGATCATATTTTTTCCCGACGTTCGCCAAATCGCCTGAGGCGGAATGGCAGGAGCCGCACTTCTCCGCGAAGTACGATTTTCCAGCAGCTGCATTGCCAGGACGCAGATCCTTTGCCTCGGTAATTTCTTTGTAGCGACCCTGGGAGCGAGCGTAGTGAATCCATCGCACCAAAGCCGCGATCTGTTGATCGCTGAGATCCGAAAATTGAGGCATCGGAGAAAGCTTCGCAGTCTGAGGAATGCCCGCGCGCAGGAGAGGTCCGATCAGGTTCCCATTCTCGTCGCGACCGACCAGACGTGAATGCATCAGGTCAGTGGCTTCGCCGCGGGCCACCAGGTTCAGGCCGTGGCAGTAGGCGCATCCGAACAGTACGAAGGTCTGTTTGCTGTGCTGCAATACGGGGTCAGGCAGGGGCTGGCCGATGTAGTTGAAATCATAGGTCTCCGTGGACACGGATTGCGCCCAGCCGGCGACCATCAGAAGCGCGCCAACAACTAGGAGAAACGATTTGCGAATCATTCTTTCCGCCTCGGCATCGGCTCAGGCCAGCGCGCGCTTGCAATAATCGAACATCAAACGCACTTCCTCGACCTCAGTCCGCAGAGTGCCGTGCTCGAATTCGAGCAGGGCGACAATCGGCCACTGATTGTCCCGGATCATCCGCAGAATTTCGATGATTGGGGCGTCGCCTTCGCCGAAGGGCGTGCTGCGCCCGTTGTTTTTTCTCCGGTCGCCCAGATGCACGCTCGAAACGCGGTCGTGGTGCCGTTCGAGGAAACCGAGGCAATCCCCATTCGCGGCCGTAAAATGCCGCACGTCCAGGGTGGCTTTCAAATCGGGTGAGAAGGCCAGCCCCTTCTCGAAACTCTGCTCGGTGTTGAAGGCATCCGGATCCGAGAGATTGTCGTGATTGTGCAGCCCCACAAACGGACCGTGCTTGCGAGGGAATGGAACGAGACGATGCGCGATCTGCAGTCCGTACGAACCCACGCAGCCCTTCGCCCCCAGAATCTTAGCCGCTTCGAAAGTGGCATCGATTTCCGCATCGGTATCGGTATCGCTAATATTTACGTAGTAAGTAAAAATCGTGATGCCGGCATTATCGAATTCCCGCTTGATTTTACGGTAGTAGTCGGCAGGCGCCGCCACGCGCCAGTTCCGCAGTTTGTCGCGGGACTCCTGCGCACTAACGCCCGGGCCTTCGAAGCGCGGCTCGCACCAGGTTGCGTGCAGTTCCACCATGCCCATGCCATTCTGCGCCAGGCGCCGGACCAACTCCGGGCGGTTCTGCGTAGTCATCGCCAGATCGTGATAGCAGAACGGCTGCAAGCCGAATTGCACTCCATTGATATAGGATCGGTTCCGATTGGCGCCAGTTTGCGCCGCGGCCTTCGAATGAAATGCGGTGATTGCGGCGAGCGAGGGAAGGCCGGTCAATGCCCATTTCGTAAAATTGCGTCGGGATTCGTCCATGAGATCACCCATGACACTACTGCTGGATCCACAAAGCTTACAGCGTGTCGCCAGCCGCGGCAAGAAGGTATTGTACACCGTCGAGTCTGCACGTGATCGGTGTATTACTCAAGTCACGGTCAAAGCGCGTATGCCACAACTGCCGTCCCGTCTCGGCATTATACGCCACAAGATAGCCCCCGGCCGCTCCTGCAAAGAGAAGTTTGCCCGCGGTACTCAGTGGTCCTCCCAGGTGCTCTGGACGCGGTGGATTCCACTCGGTGCCGGCGTATTTATGTACCCACCGGGTTGGCCGCGTTCATCGATGCTTTTATACCAGTTCGGCGACTCGACAAAGGTCGTCGTGACGAGGTTCTTGCCGTTACTCAGGTCCGGCGCAAAGAAGAAACCGTTGCGGCTAGCCTGCGCGAGTAGTTTCCGGCGCTGGCCCATTAATATCCATGTCGAACAGTACAGGCACTTGGGCTGCGTCCCGATCATGCGTGTGGGGAGGGGAGCATTGAAAATACCACGCCATCTTACCCGTGTCGGGGTTCAGCGCCACGATGGAGGCGATGTACAGATTCGAACCCTTGCGCAGATCGCCGCGATACGCAGGATTCGGATTGCCCGTGGCTACGTAATGAGATTAAGATCGGGGTGATAGGTGACAGGCTGCCGAAGGGCGGTGCGGCTAATTAAGCTGCCGCTTCGTGAAGATCAAGGAGTGCTCGATCCGCACAATGTCCAGCACGCGATCCAGATCGAATCCCAAAGGCTCGATCTCGGCGCGGATCTGTTCCTCGGTCATCCGCTCCGTTTTGTCGAGGGGGTCGAACGGATGACCTTCGGCAAATTCGATGATGACCAGACGCCCGCTGGGCTTTAGGGACTGTTTCACAAGCGTGAGCATATCTTCAGGGTTCGCAAACTCGTGATAGGCATGCGCCATGAAGACTAGGTCGAGCGCTCCCGTCGGCAGGTGCGGGCTGCGTGGGTCGCCTAGAACAAATTCGACGTTACTCAGTTGATGCTTCTTGATCGTTTCCGCCGTGCGATCCAGCATCTCTTGTTGTACGTCCACCGCGAATACTTTGCCTGCAGGTCCCACCGTCCGCGCCAGACGCCAGGTAAAATATCCTGTGCCTGATCCTACGTCGGCTACTATCCCGCCGGGTGGAATTTCCAGCGCCTTGATCAGCGTGTCGGGACGCTCCTCGGCGTCGCGGCCAACACGATCGAGAAACGCCACGCCAGAATAGGCGTGATGAGGTTGGCGCGTACGCGAGCCGATCTTGGGAGCGGGCCCGCGAAGAGTCCGAAGATAGCTCACGACATCGGCAACTTCCGCGGCCGTCAAACGGGACGCATAGGACGGCATGATCGAGCGCAGCTCGCGGCGCACGCTCTTCAGGTCGTCCTTCAAGAACGAACGCGGATTACCATCACGGTCGCGAATCTGAACCGAAAGGTCGTCTTCGTTTAACGCGATGCCGCGGATTGTTTGTCCGCTCTTTGTAACGGCGACAACCGTGAAGTATTCCTTGTCGATCTCCGCGTCGGGATTGACGAGCGCAAGACGCAGAGACTCGACAGTGCGCGTGACTCCGATCTTGCTGAGATCCGGCCCGAGGCTGCCACCGTGATCGTTGACTGCATGGCACGTCAAGCAGGCGCCCTTACCTTCGAATATTGCCCGCCCGGAAGCTGCGTCGCCGGCTGCCGGCACGGATAGGACCAGCGAGCAAACGAACAATTCGGTCTTAGTCCAGCCCAAACGTGACAATCAAATCTCCCGCCGGAATGGAGAGCAGTTGTTTGCCATTGGCCGTGTAGCTGATCGGCGATGCAAACACCGGTCCGTTGGCGGAGAATGTCCACAGCCGGTCGCCCGTGGTGGCGTTCAAGGCAAATACCATACCCTCAAGAGTTCCACCGAAAACCAGATTACCCCCTGTGGCCATGACGCCTCCCCACGGCGGAGTCAGGACCCTGTGCTCCCACTTGATGTCTCCCGTCGCCGGATCGAGGGCGATCACCTTGCCCCAACTCTCTTCCGGCGTGCCGATGGCTCGTGATATGGCTCCTCCTATCGCCGGATCGTACGCGCCTGCGTTTGCGTTGGCCACCGACGTCGGCACCGCAGGCGCGTTGGTCGCCTCCTCCGTCGCCGGATGCGGAACCGCATTTTTCGAAAACAGACGGTGCTCCTCGCGCGCGAATATGTACAGCAGCTTGGTGATGGGGCTATAGCTGTGCGACATCCAGTTGGCCCCACCGTCCACACCCGGCCAGACCCGGTCGTTGCCCTCCGGCGTCGGCTCATTGCCCGGAATCAATTCCGGGCGGCCGTTGTCGTCGAAGCCTTTGGCCCAGGTCTGTTTCACGAAGGCTTTGGCCGTCAGAAATTTTCCCGTCGTCCGATCCAGAAGGTAATAAAACCCGTTGCGGTTGGCCCAAGCCAGCGCCTTTCTATTTCCACCGCGGAATTGAGTGTCGAGCAGGATCGGGATTTGCGTGGAGTCCCAATCGTGGAGATCGTGAGGCGTGAATTGGAAAAACCACTTCAGCTTGCCGGTGTCTGGATCGAGCGCCAGCACCGAACACGAATATAGATTGTCGCCAACCCGGAAGTCGTCGTTATAATCCGGCCATGGATTGCTGGTGCCCCAGAACAGAGTATTGGTCTCGGGATCGTAAGATCCGTTATTCCATGTAGTGACGCCGCCCGTTTTCCAGGAATCGCCGGCCCACGTTCCGAAATTCGGTTCGCCAGGCTGCGGAATGGTGTTAAAGCGCCATAGTCTCTGCCCGGTCCTGGTGTCATACGCGTCGAGGAATCCGCTGACGCCGCGCTCGCCCCCAGCCATGCCTACAATCAACTTGTCCTTGACCACCAGCGGCGCGCCGGGCGCCGCATAGCCCCCTGCCGCGGTATAGTCGTACATCTCGGTCCTCCACAGCTCGTGACCGGAGCGCGCGTCCACGGCCACTACGTGCATATCGAGCGTATTCATGAACAGCGTATTGCCGAGGATTGCCAAGCCGCGATTCACCTTACCGCAGCAGTTGAAAGTCCGCGGTGGATTGCGGTACTCGTACATCCATAGTTGCCTGCCCGTCGCTGCATCCAGTGCGTAGATGGCGTTCTCCGGGCGCGTCAAATACATTATTCCGTTCGCCACCAGCGGCGTGGTTTCGAACTTTTCCAGGTGCCTGCCCTGGAACAACCATTTGACGTGCAGGTTCTTCACGTTGGCCGTTGTGATCTGGCTTAGATTGCTGAAGCGCCAACTGTTATAGGTGTGCGAATACATTAGCCAGTTGCCGGGCTCGTCGGCGGCTTTCAGCAGACGGTCGTAAGAAACGGGAAGGCCCTGGCCGCTCACATTCCACGTCGCCGCCGCGAACAACACGGCAGCCGCTGCATAATGGACCTTCATCGCTCCTCCCTTAAAGAATTCAGATATGCCACCAGATCGGCCAGCTCCGTCTTGGTGAGCCGCGCTTCATATGACGGCATCAGCGAAGGCTTATCACGGCGAATCTCACGGATATTCTCCTTAACGAAGGACCGCGGATTCCCGCTCAGATCCCGCAATTGGACGGAAAGGTCGTCTTCATTCAGACGAATGCCCGGAATGGTCTGCCCCGATTTCAATACCACCTGAACTGCCCGGAAAGCGTTCGGCACAAACTTCTCCGGTTTCACCAGAGACTCTTCGAGAAACCTCAACCCCCGGCGCCGTCCGACACTTGTAAGGGCCGGGCCCAGGTCGGCTCCGGCTTCGCCAATCCTATGACACGCCGCGCAGCCATTTTTCGCGTACAGCGCCTTGCCGGCGAGCGCGTCGCCGGAAGCTTTTTCGGCGAGACCGCTCGAACCCAGACGAGCCACATAGGCAACCAGCTTCCAAACCTCGTCATCGGAAATGCGGAACGCAGGCATCTCCGAACCCGGGACGCCGGTGCGAATGGTCGTAAAGAGTTCCGGATCGGATCCGCCCATCCGGTATTCACCCGCAGTGAGATCCGCACCGCGGCCGCCTTCGCCATGGACACCATGGCAATACGAACAGTGGATTTGAAACAGAGCTTCGCCTTGCTGCACGCCGCCTTCGCTTGCGAACGGGTTGACCTTGGGGAGCGCGCCGGTCAGCGGCTCGCCCGTCAGGGCCGCGTTCTGCTGGGCCTTGGCGGGCGTCATCAGCATGAGCAAAAGACCAAACGAAATTCCCAAAGGCATAATCCATGAGCTCCAACAGGATACAAACTACCACTTTGCGCGCAGGAGTGGAACCGCCATCACGGACATGGCTGTGCTTTAGCCCGGACCATGAGAGTACGGGCTTGTGCTTGGCGCTTCTTTCTTGTAACCTACAGCCGTTGATACAGTTTGGCGCGAGGCGCCTTCGCGTTCAGACTGTAGCGAGGGGAGTGTGTGTGATGCAGCGACGGTCCTCGCGTTTTAGGATGCTGATCCCCGTGCTGGTTGTCGCGGTTTACGGCATGCTTGCCGTGGTCGCGCAAACACCACAATCTCAAAACCCGCCGCCGGCGCTGGCCAAATGCGGGCAATGTCACGGCGACACGGTTCAGATGTCGCACCTCAGTTTGGCCAGCCGCGATGCGATGCTCAAAGGCGGCGATCATGGCGCAGCCCTGATACCTGGAAAAGCGGAAGACAGTCTGATTTACAAGCGCATCACGGGACAAGTAAAGCCCGCCATGCCGATGGCTCCCCTTCCGGCATTGACAAGCGAAGAGATCGCCGCCTTCCGTGACTGGATAAACGCCGGCGCTCCCATGTCGGACGTCCAGAAGACCTCGCCGGCCGTGACCAGCGCTGATGACAGTTCGCTGCTTTCGTACGGCAATTATAAGGAACGGAAGATCACCGACGCGGACCGCCAGTGGTGGGCCTTTAAGAAGCCCCTGGCAAAGCCGCTGCCCCAGGTCAGCGATGCCCGCTGGAGCCGGAATCCCATCGATGCGTTTGTCAGGGCGAAGCAGGAACAAAAGCGTTTGACGCCGGCCCCCACAGCGGATCGCCATACGCTCATTCGCCGCGCGTATCTCGATTTGATTGGAATTTTACCGACTCCCGCCCAGGTCGATGAGTTCGTCAACGATAAGTCCCCGCGCGCCTATGAGAGTCTGATAGACAAGCTTCTGGCGTCACCGCACTACGGCGAGCGCTGGGCCCGCATGTGGCTCGACGTGGCCCGCTACGCCGATAGCACCGGTTACGAATACGATTACGATTTCGACAATGCTTGGCGCTACCGCGACTATGTCATCAACGTCTTCAATCAAGACAAACCTTACAACCAATTTATTAAGGAGCAACTCGCGGGCGACGAACTCGATAATCCCACGTTCGATAGTTTGACCGCGACCGGCTTCGTGCGCCTTGGCCCTCGCGTTTTAGACCGCGACCTCGAGAACCCTAATTATCGGTTCGATTACATGGATGACATGGTGCGCACCACCTTCCAGGCATTTCAGGGGCTCACTGTAAACTGCGCCCGCTGCCACGATCACAAATTCGACCCGATCACCCGCCGCGATTACTACAAATCGCTCGCCATCTTTAACAGCTATGTTGAATACGACTATCCTCTGGTGCCGAAAGAGGAATGGAATAGGTACGAGACTGTCGCTAACGACATCAACGCTAGGATCAAGACCCTGAACCAGCAGATTGGCAAGATCGAAGCGCCTTACAAGAAGGCGCTCTTCGAGAAGATGCTGGCCAAATATCCGCAAGATATTCAGGAAGCGTTTAAGACGCCGGAAGACCAACGCACGCCCGGGCAAAAACTGCTGGTTGCGCAGGTCTCGAGGGTGACCGGCAACGATGACGACGAACCCGCCGCCAAGATCAAATTGAACGAACAAGACGCCAAAGTGCGCCAGGTACTCGAAGACCAGATTGCCGCGTTGAATAAGCAAATCCCGCCGAAGCCCGCCACGGCCATGGGTATTCGCGACGGCGATTATCGCTTCACTCCGCATGCTCCGTTTCAACCCGGCACTGTCGGCGGCATCGCGTACGAAGACTTTGGCTTCAAGGGAAAGTACATGCCGTCGCCCGGCGAAACCTATACGCCGCCTCCGATGTATTTCGCGAGTACGGGATTGAGCGCATTCGCCGACGAGATCAAAGCACCCGTCATCGAGCCTGGATTCCTCACGGTGCTTTCGGGGGATCCGCCGCATATTACTCCACCTGCTAAGAGCGCATTCCCCACGAGCGGACGCCGCCGGGCCTTGGCGGAGTTCATCGCGTCCAAAGATAATCCTCTCACTGCGCGGGTCATGGTGAACCGCATCTGGTATCAGCATTTCGGACAAGGGATCGTCGCGACTCCGAACAATTTCGGCAAGATGGGCACCGAGCCATCCAATCTCGACTTAATCGATTGGCTGGCAACCGAGTTCGTCCGGCAAGGTTGGAGCGTCAAGCAGATGCAGCGCTTGATCATGACGTCCGAGACTTACAAGATGGCCTCCGCCTACTACGAGCCATCCAACCAGGCCAAGGACTCCACGAATCAATTTATGTGGCGCTTCCCGGTCAAGCGGCTGGAAGCCGAGATCATCCGCGATGCCGCGCTTTCCGCCAGCGGGGACCTTAATCTGGAGGCCGGCGGTCCCGCGTTCTTCCCACCCGTGCCGAAGTCCATTGTCGCCGGAGCGCCCATCAAGGGGAAATGGCTCATCACCAAAGACGAGCCTTCTACCTACCGGCGCAGCATCTACGCGAGCGTGAAACGCAATCTGAAGTATCCGATGTTTGACGTCTTCGACCAGCCGAACGCCAGCCTGAGCTGCGAGCGGCGCGAAGTGACCACTGTCCCCACCCAAGCCTTGACGTTGTTCAATAACGAGACGTACCTGGTGCAGTCGCAGGATCTGGCGGCGCGGCTGCAGCGCGAAGCCGGCCGCGATCCGGCCGCGCAAGTGAAACTTCTTTACCGCATTGCGTACAGCCGCCCAGCGAGCGCCAAAGAAGTCCAGCAGTCTCTGGAGTTCCTGAAAAACCGCGCCGGCGCCGCGCCGCAACAAGGAACTCTGGCGCTTAACCCTTTGGCAGAATTGGCGCACGTGGTGCTGAATTCGAACGAATTTGTGTACATCAATTAGGAGCGGCCATGAAAGAATACCCATGTTCCGGCAAGAATGAAACGCGTTTTGTCTCCCGGCGCGATCTTCTCTTTCAGGCGGGGGAAGGTCTGGGCGGCCTCGCTCTCGCTCTTCTGCTGGGACAGGACCGTTTGCTCGGCGCTCCTGCGAGCAGCGGACAGGTCTGCTCCACGGCCGACGTAAAGGATTCGCCGTTCCTGCCCAAAGCCCCGCATTTTAAGCCGCGGGCGAAGTCGGTCATCTCTTTGTTCATGTGCGGCGGCGTCAGTCAGGTGGATACCTTCGACTACAAGCCGATGCTCGAGAAGTTCCATGGCAAGCTCCTCGAAGGCAAAGGCGAGGTAACCGTCCGCCAGGGCTATCCCGGACCTCTGATGAAGAGCCCGTACCAGTTCAAGCAGTACGGCCAATCGGGCAAATGGGTGTCCGACCTGTTTCCGAAAGTCGGCGGGGTCGTCGACGATCTCGCCTTCATTAACTCGGCCCAGGGCCGGTCGGTCGATCACACGCTTTCCAGCTATGAATGGAATACGGGCTCCATTATCGCCGGTTTCCCCGCTGTGGGCTCGTGGGTCACCTACGGCTTGGGTAGCGAGAATCAGAGCCTTCCCGCATTCGTCGTCATTCAGGATCCGCGCGGCGGCCCCTTCACCGGCTCTTCGCAGTGGAGTTCCGGCTTTCTGCCGGCCGCTTATCAGGGAACCATGTTCCGCGCGGCCGGGGATCCTATTTTGGACCTTCATCCCCCGTCGGGATCTTTAAGTGTCGAGCAGCAGCGCGCGGAGCTGGATCAATTGAATCGCATGAACCAGAACTACGTGGAAGCGCATCCGGGCATCAGCGAATTGACGGCTCGCATCAGCTCCTACGAACTGGCATTCCGTATGCAGGGATGCGCGCCGGAGGCGATCGATATCGATTCGGAGAGCGACGAAACTAAACACTTGTACGGGCTCGATAACAAAATAAGCGAGCCATTCGGCCGGCAATGCCTGATGGCCCGTAGGCTGGTGGAGCGCGGCGTGCGCATGGTGCAACTTTGGAATGGGGCGGTGGTGAACCAGAACGTGGACACCTGGGATGCCCACAATAGCGTCGTTGAGAATCACGGCCGTCACGCCGCGGAAGTTGATCAACCGATTGCCGGCCTCATCACGGATCTAAAGCGCCGAGGGTTGCTGGAGGAAACCCTGGTCTACTGGCATTCCGAATTTGGCCGCATGCCGCTTTCGCAAAAAGGCGTAGGCCGTGACCATAACCCCGGAGCGATGACTGTGTGGATGGCAGGCGCGGGAATCAAAGGCGGGCAGAGCATTGGAGCGTCGGACGAATTCGGGTGGAAAGCCGAACAGCAAATCGTCAGCGCGCACGACCTGCACGCGACGATTCTTAACCTGTTGGGCATGGATCACAAGCGTCTGACGTATCTATACAATGGCCGGAACATGCGTTTAACTGACGTCGCAGGCGAGCTGATCCCGCAGATTGTCGGCTAGCGGCACTTTTGCAGCTTCCGTATTTTCCTGCTATCACGAAACCTGTCGTTACCGCGCGGTCCATTTCGCGGTGGGTGGGCCGTCACATTGAAGTGGACCACGCGACGCCATTCGTGAGCCAACACCAGAAATACTACAAGGATCTGGAAGCGGATGGGACACCAAGGTCTTGAGGGCAGTCGCGAGAGGATGACCCACAACAGACAGCCTAACGGCGTCAACTTCGGCCTATGTTTCACGGAGCGCTTCAGGATATTGAGTCGGTGGCAGAGGGCGAAGTTCCCTCCATCATCCCAAACACCTCAATATTCTCGGCGGGCACAGGCTCGAAGACCTGCAAATCGCCGGTTTGACTTCCTCTAAGTTACATGGCCGCACCCACTCCTCCTGTAGGTTACCGGCCGTGCGAAACGCGCGCAGAAGTGCGACATTTTGTGTCAAAATGCCAGGTTAGAAACGTCGGTCGAGCAGCCGTGACCGAAGCAGAATGAATATAGAGGTGTCTGGGCGGCTCCACTCGCGGGTGGATAAGTTCGCATGGGGGAGGGCGAAGAAATGTTTGGCTCGGAAACGAATCCGAAACACGGCCGCCGGCCGACGTTGCGTTGTTTGACGGTCGTGGGGCTGGTGGCGCTTAACGCCGGCGCGGCTGCAGCGCAGCAGCATCCGGATTTATCCGGGTATTGGGAACTCCGTTACGACAGTTTCAACGTACCGCAGGCTTCTGTCACGCCCGGCATGCTGGCGGTTGAGGCGGCGCAGGTTCGCCACGACATCGAAGCGGTTCGCTGGTGCGACCCAATTGGGATGCCAGCGATCATGGGCGATCGCGCGCCGATCGATCTCCGGCAAAGCCCTTCGGTGATCGGCATCGTCGCGAAGCCCCAGTCGTCGGAGCGTTATATTTACATCGACGGACGGAAACACCCGGAGAAAGAAGAACTTGAGCCGACGACAAATGGTCATTCCATCGGGCGGTGGGAAGGCGAAGTGCTCGTGGTGGACACTATCGGGTTTAACGACCGCGGCATGACGCGCTTGCCCGGCGGCGGCGTGCGGACCTCCAACTCCCACCTGACCGAGCATTACCGGCTGATGGGCAACGGGCAACGGCTGGACGTGACGTTTACCTGGGAGGACGCCAACGTGTTCACCAAGCCCCACACCTATGAGATTCGCTATTACCGCATACCGGAAATCGGCGATCCGCGTATTTTTCAGTGCAACGCAAAGGACGCGGAGCGCGCCAAATTCCTGATGGAGCCCACGACGGCCAAGTAGCCAGTCTCGCATCGCAGCTAGTTTTGCGGGGGTGGAGTCACGGATTCCAACAAGCGCTGCTGGTAGCTCGAGTCGCTTGCGCGATCGTTATCTTCCACCGGGTAGCCTTGCGGGATCTTTCGATATTTGTAGGTGTAGCGAAACGGCTTGGAAAATACTGTCGGGTCATCCCACGTGAAACTCACCGACAGCACTTCGGCGTTATCAAGAAGCTGAATGCGTTCCTCGAGATGGGTGGACTCCTTGGCGAGTCCACCGCCGGGAGTCCTCATGATTGGAAAACGGCTGTCGCAGACCCTCGGCGCGAAACCAACCGTATCCACGACAAGCGTGTTCTCTTCCCAGCGGGCGATTGAGTGTCCGGTTCCCGTGGGAATGTAATGTTGGCTCTTCACAATGGAGTGGTCGCGTCCGTCGAGGTAGATAAACCGGCCACGTTCGGATTCGGAACCAATCAGGATTTCTTCGCGTCCTTGCACGATATTGAGCGGACGGGATGTTGCCATCATCATTGGGAGATTTCCCGCGGGGCAATCCTCTCCGCGCGCCGCCCGATTGACGATATCTCCGGAGCGCTGGCGCGCAAGGCTTTCCTGGCGGTACTTCTCGATTTCCGGCAGTATCGGCGCGGGACCGGTCGAGTTCTCAAAGAAATCGGTCCAACTTCCCGAGCCTGGGTCTTGCACCAGCCATAAGCCGGAAATGTCGATGTTGGGCTGACCAGCGATGGCTGCCGCGGCAGACGTCTTTTGTTGGGCCGTCGCAAGTCCGCACAACAGCGTCAACAGCGCCATTAAGGCATTCGGTGGAATTCTCGAGAATCGGATTGAGGTCATGGTATCCCTTGAAGTCATGGTATCCCCTTCTTCTACCGTTCGGCGGCGGCATTGATCGCTTGTCCTGAGCTGCAAATGCCCGGAGCAGGCGACACTTTCAGCGTCCTAGGACGGCCTCCATGTCTGGGTATTTGCAAGTTCGCACGTCTCGTAAATCGCGCCGGCCACCGCCTACCAGCGGAGCACCAGCAGAAGAGGGATCGACGAGATCGCAGGCAGCGTAGTCGCGTATTGTACCCAGCAGAGTGGCGTGCGGAGGTCGTCTGGCGATCCTCACCGATGACATATACGTCGAGGGCCAACAATATCGAATCTCGTCTGCGCCGGCCGTTGGTGTGTACGTAATCCCCATGCCCATGCCGAGACCACCATCTGCGCGACTACAAGGCCAGTGGCATCGATGTCGATCTTGCCCTTCAATGCAGAAGTCGAGATTGCGGCGATTTTCTTGTCACGGATTGCGACATTGCGAGTTGCGTCGAGGCCGGACTCGGGATCGATAACACGGCCGCCACGCAACACAACGCCATAATTCTGCCCAACGAGAAGGGAAGGAAACAGCAGCAGACACAGGCGCACCTTCGATGCCATCAGGGGAGCCCTGCCATTTGAGTGGCGAATAGGAGCGCCATCGCGCCGCCGCGCGGGTCCTGGCCGAAGAGGGCTGGCCGCCAGAGATAATCCTCTTTATTTTTCTGCTTGCCTGTCGACTCGCACACATCCAGTAAACGGTAATGCGGGCCGACGCGCTTGACGATCGCTTCCCATGCTTTCTCCACTAGCGGTTGGTAGGAGTTCGCATCCAGCCAGCCATGCCGGATGCCGATCAGCATCGCTGTCGCGATCATCGCGGTTGCTGAGAACTCCGGATAAGACGCCGGTTCATCAACCACCTCCCGCCACAGCCCTTCCGGATCTTGAAATTTGCTGAGCGCGGCCATGTGCTGCTGATACCCCCGTAGCAGCAAGGGGAAATCCGCGTGGCTTTCGGGAAAATCGGAGAGCGTCAATGCCAGACCTAACGCGGGGAAGGCGTTACCGCGGGCCCATGCCGCGGCGGTGAGCGGCGAGTGACGGTAAATCCCCTCGGGGCGCAGGTCCAGCTTCGCCATAAACTGAAAATGTCGGCTAGCCATATTGAAATATTTTTGTTCTCCGGTGAGCACGCCCGCTTTGGCAAGAATGGGACACGCCATAAACACTGAATCGCTCATTTCATTGTGCAACGGCATCGATTCCTTCATTTCTCCCTGGCCCGTGAAGCCCAAGTCCGCAACCTTGCGCACCAGTGGAATGTAGTTTGGATTCCCTGTGCGCTGCGCCAATTCCGCAAAGATGAGGTGCCCCGCAAAACCTGGGGAAGTGGGGCGGGCGAGGCTGTTTTTCGAGCCATCCCGATACGGCGCAACCAGCCGATCCACCTCGGCAAGATTCCCAAGCCGTAACTGCCCGATGAGAGCGACGGCGGGAATGTAAACAGGGTCAGCGAAATCGTGCCCGTAAAACATCGCCAATTCGCCGGCAAGCTGCCGCGGTGATCGGGCGCGGCGCCGATCCATCTCGTGGTGTGCGGCCGAGAAGGGAATCTGTTTCTGTACGGCTTGTAGGATTCCCAGTTTGACGGCCGCGTGCCGCGCGGGAATAGGGCCGACGTCGGCGGGACCATCCCGGGAAAGCGCCGCGGCCATTCCAAAGTCTTCGGCGGCCGCGATCAGGACAAGATCGGGGGCTTCCATGGCGATCCAGCGCCAAAGCGCATGCGATTCCGCGTTGTCCCGGTACGCGACGCCGGCGGGAGGAAACATCAACCGATTTGCATCTGGGTTCGCCAGAGGAAGCGACAATAGGCGGAAACGCCGCCTGCTCGGTTGCATCGCTACGAAATTGCGCGTCTCCTCCGTGACGACCTTCACCGATTCATCCGCGCCGCTGAGACCGCCGATCAAAAGCACGCTCGGTGAAGCGGCCGAGCCGCCGGGAACGATGCTCGCCTCGATGCGAGCGCCGCGCGGAGTCAAGCCCACGTAGCGGCTCTCCCCATAGGCCGGGGCCAGAACGAGCAGCGCCAGGAGCACGAATCGCCTTATCAATAGCAGCAAACTGTGCGTCATTGTTGGAAAGTATAAATCCTTCTGCGGCGATTGACCACAGGCCGGCAATCCTGTAGAATCTGCCCCAGTTGAATGCGTCCCAAGGGTGACACATTGGCGAGGACGTAAAACGTCATGAAGTATTTTCTCGTTGCAGCTTTGATCCCAACTCCTCTTTTCTAGGATCTGATTCCGCAGATTTTTGGATGAGCTCCGATAAGGTTGCGGCGCATTAGCGCCGCAGAACGCATTGCGCTCCGTTTTCTGGAGAGGGCGGGCGTCCAGGTTTCGGCCGTTGGTGCAGCGCGTTGCGGGTTGCGCGCCTTAAATGCACACCTAACCGTAGGAGAAGCGAGATGAGATCTCAGGGATTTGTTCCTCGTTTTAGCCTGTTTTCCGCGTCCCTCGCAGTAATTCTGGCTCTCGTTGTACCCGCCAACGTGCGCGGCCAACTGCTTCAGGGCAGCATCACAGGTAATGTAATCGATACAAGCAGCGCCGCGGTTCCGAATGCCCGGGTGGCGGCAAGAGAGCAGCGAACCAACTTCACGCGCGAAACCCTGGCCAACGCGGCCGGCGAATACAGACTTCCCACGATGCCGACCGGGACCTACACGGTCACGGTGACGGCGCCGTCTTTTTAAACAGTCACAGTCCTCGGCGTTTTGGTGTCGCCCGAAGAGGTCACCCGCCGGGACGTCACGCTTGCGGTGAGCCAGTTGAACCAAACCGTGCAGGTGCAGGCCGAGGCAGTCGGTCTCCAGACGGACCGCGCCGATATCCGCGATGACGTGAGCGCGAACCTGCTCGAAAACGCGCCGGTGCCCATCGGCCGCAATTATCAAATGTTGTTTCTGACGCTCCCCGGCGTCTCGCCGCCGACCAACGCCAATTCGTTTACCGCCAACGCGAGCCGCGGCCTGACCTTCGTCGTCAATGGAGGCGACGCCGGCTACAACAGCATTCGAGTGGATGGCGCGGGCACGTTTGACATGACGGCTAACGCCGAAGCCCAATTTATTCCTGCTCTGGAAGCCATCGAAAACGTGAGCATGTCCGGCAATTCCTTCTCGGCCGAGCAAACGGCCACGGGCGGCGCCGTGAACCTTTCCGTCAAGAGCGGCACGAATACCGTGCATGGCACTCTGTTCGAAGACCACACCAATCAGCATCTCCAGGCGTATCCGTGGGCAGCGGATCGCACTCTGCCCAATCCGAAATACATAAACAATCAGTATGGCGGAGCAATCGGCGGTCCCATCAAGAAAGACAAATTGTTTTACTTTTTGAGTTTCGAGGGCACCGGTCTGGTCCAGGTGGCTCCCTTCCTGGCGGAGGTCCCCACCGCGGCCATGCGCGCGGGCGATGCGCGGCCCCCCAACCTCCATCTACGATCCGCTCTCGGGCAATGCGAACGGCACCGGCCGGTCGCCCTTTTCCGGAAACATAATTCCCGGATACCGGATTGACTTCGGCGTGCAAGCCTTGCTCGCAATGCCTCAGTGGTCGCTTCCCAATCAGGTAGGAACTGGTTCGCTCGGCCTCAGCAACAACCTCCTCACGAATGGCGAAACCTACCTGCGGCGCGCGCAGACGGACGCCAAGATCAACTGGAACCCGACCAGTAAGCTCGACACGTTTGTCCGTTTCGGCTGGGGTAACAACAACTGGAGCACGCCGGAACAGTTCGGCATCCTCGGCGGTCCCAACTTGTCGAACACCAACACCGCCGGCGGCAATGGCGGGGCCAACATTCTCAACGGAAGTATCTCCGGGACTTACATAATCAGCTCGACCCTGATTTTGGACGCGCACTTCGGGTATGACGTGAACATTGCGCGCAGCAAGCAGCCCGCCCAGAATCTCAATCTCGGCTGGACCCTCATGCAGATCCCCGGCTTAAGTACAGCCGGGGAGCCTTTGACGCAGCAACTAGCCCAGGGCGGCCTTCCGAACCTCAGTATTGACGGTTTCGCGGTACTTGGCTCGCAGAGCCGCTTTCAGCCCCAGAATTACTATGATCCCGAGAAGAATGTCGACGCCAATCTTACCTTGATCCGCGGGTCGCACAGCCTTCGGTTTGGTTTCGACTCCGATTTCCAGCGCTCCGAGGAGTTGCAATATCAAGCGGCCAGCGGCCCTTACATCACCGGCGCCGGAGGGTTCCATTTTGCTCAGGGAACCACGCAACTCAACGGTGGCCCCGCCGGCAACGATTACAATGCGTTTGCGTCGTTCCTCCTCGGATTGCCGCAAGACTCCGGCAAGATCTATCAGTGGCCTCCCCGCTATTACTCGAATACCAAGTACTTCGCCGGCTACGCACTGGATGAATGGCACGTCACGCCGAAGCTGACGCTGAACTTCGGCGCCCGCCTCGACTATTTTCCCGTCCCTTTACGCAACGGTACGGGCATGGAGTATTACAACCCCTCCACAGGCACCATGTCGATCTGCGGCGTCGCCGGTGTTCCCACCTCGTGTAACATTTTCGACCAGTACCAATTGCATCTAGATCCCCGGATCGGCGTTGCCTACCGGTTCGGCAATACGGTGATCCGGGCCGGATTTGGTATGTCCGCCGACCCCACCAATCTCTTTGCCCGGTCCCAAGCACGCATAAATTTCCCCTATATCGAAGGATTGACGCTGTTGCCTCCGAATTCGTATTCCTACGCCACCACGCTGCGCGACGGGATTCCGACGCCGGCCGCCCCGAATATCGCCGGGGGCAACATACCCGTGCCTGGCACTGTAGGCCTGTACACCTACGACAGGGCCGACTACAAGCGCGGTTATGTTAGGACGTATAATTTTACGATCGAGCAGCGGATCAAGGCGGGTTGGACGCTTTCGGCCGGATACGCCGGTTCGGAACGATTGGATCCCATGGCGAACCTCGAACAGAACTGGTCCCCGATCGGTACCGGGACTGCGGGTCAACTGCTCAACAATACCGCGAACAACAATCGAACCGCCAACACCTATCTGTTAGGCACCCTGGGATCGAGCAATTACAACTCCCTCCAGGTGCGCAACCAGATTCGATTTGGCGGCGTGGCCGTGAGCGCCGGCTATACGTTTTCGAAAAATCTGGGATTTCTGGTTCCCTCCTCAAACCTGGGGGGCGCGGCCATGCCGTGGCTTTATCGGACCTATGATTATGGTCCCCTGCCGACCGATATCACGCACAATCTGGAATCGACCGCGGTGGTCGAACTGCCCTTCGGAAAGGGAAAGAGCTGGGCCACAAGCGGCAAGGCAGCGGCCATTCTGGGAGGCTGGCAGATCAGCGATATATTCAGCGCCTTTTCGGGGCGTCCGTTTAGCGCAGTCGCCTCAGCGACGTCGCTGAATGCCGTCTATTCTTACCAGTTCGCGAACTGCGTCAGCACGCCGCAGCAGACTGGAAACATCTACCAGTGGTACAACCTGTCGGCCTTCGCCAATCCGAAGGCCGGCAGTTTCGGGAGCTGCGGTCAGGACGTCTTGAGAGGTCCCGGCCTCATCAACACGGACATCGGGATAGAAAGGAAATTCGTCTTCAGCGAGAAGTGGACGTTGGCGTTCCGGGCTGAGGCGTTTAATGCAGCGAACACGCCTCATCATGCCAATCCGGGCGCGACGAGTTCCACCGGTACGACGAGCGCGAACAACATCAGCAGCAGTTCATTCATGCAGGCCTTCAACATCGCGAACACCGGCCGCGACGGCCTCGACCAGCGCGCGATTCGCCTCAATCTGAAGCTCCGCCGGTGAGCGCGTCAATAGCGCCGTCGCTACGCCGTGCCTTACGCCTTCGCCTGCGTGCTGCCGACGATCTGCGGAATCAATTCGCCGGACACATCGGTGAGCCGCATATTGCGGCCGTTGAAGTAGTAGGTCAGGCGTTTATGATCGATGCCGAGCAGGTGGAGCATGCTGGCGTGCAGGTCGTGATTGGTGATTTTCTGATCTTCGGCCTTGTAGCCGACGTCATCGCTGTTGCCGACCTGCTGGCCGCCTGGAATTCCGGCCCCGGCCATAAAGACTGTCATCGCACCCGGATTGTGGTCGCGGCCGACGCCCCGCTGGGAAATCGGCATGCGTCCGAACTCGCTATGCCACAGCACCAGAGTTTCATCCAGCAGACCGCGCTGCTTCAGATCGGTAATGAGCGCGGTAATCGGCTTGTCCACTTCCTGCGCGTGCAAGCGATGGTTAGAGACGATGTTCGCGTGCGCATCCCAGGTGTCTTCGATGCTGACGTACGCACCGCTGATGAGTTGGACGAACCGCACGCCGCGTTCCACCAGGCGTCGGGCCAGCAGACATTGCCTGCCATATCCGGCGGTCACCGGATCGTCCAGGCCATACATCTTCTTGGTCTCTTCGCTTTCCTTGGAGAGGTCGACAGCTTCCGGCGCGCAAGCCTGCATCCGGTAGGCCAGCTCATAGGAAGAGATGCGCGCCGATAGCTCCGAGACTCCTGGGTACTTCTCATCGAAGTTCCGATTGAGCAAAGCGAGTTGATCGAGCCGGGCGCGCTCCTGCTCCGGGGACATGTAGTTGGAGGGGGCCGACAGATCGAGAATCGGGTCGCCCTTGGACCGAAAGACGGTGCCCTGGTAGGCCGCCGGGAGGAAGCCTGCCTGCCAGTTCGGAGGACCGGCATAAGGCCCGCCCTTTTGGTCTAGGACCACCACGTAGCCCGGCAGGTTTTGATTCTCGCTGCCGAGCCCGTACGTCACCCACGCGCCCACGCTGGGGAATCCCATTTGAATCGAGCCGGTGTTCCACTCGTAGTGGGAAATGACGTGATCGTTTGAAAGACCCTGGCACGAATGAATGAAGGCGAGGTCGTCGACCATGGTGGAGATGTTCGGAAAGATCTCCGACACCCATGCACCCGACTGCCCGTATTGTTTGAAGCTGAACGGACTCTTCATGAGCGGTCCGGGATAACCTTGGCGGACCTTCACGTCGCCCTTGTTATCCATCGGCATGCGGTTATATTTTTCGAGCGCGGGCTTGTACTGGAAGGTGTCGAGGTGGCTCACACCGCCACTCATGAACAGCGAAATCATCGCCTTGGCGCGCGGCTTAAAGTGCGGCGCCTTGGGCATCAAGGGAGAGTCTGTAACGCCGGCGGAGCCGACGCATTCGGCAGCCAACAGCCTTTCCTGACTCAAGAGATCGATCAGGGCCAGGCCGCCAATGCCCATGCCGGCTTCCATCCAGAACTTCCGGCGCGAGATGAATTCCCGTTTTCTTCCGTGATCACTCACGCTCTCGGGCACGTCAGGCATAAGATTCTCCCCTATTCAATGTAGATAAACTCGTTCAGG
>CAZKQQ010000127.1:0-19689 GCA_964554945.1 uncultured Solibacteraceae bacterium
AGATCTCTTTTATTCACGAGGCACACTCAATGCCCGCGAACGATATCAAGACCGTAGGCCGGTGTCAATGCCAAAATCAAAAAAACACGCCGGAGAAATCCTGAAGGATTCCGCGGGCGATTTCCAACGTAGTCTGATTAGAAGCGCAGCCGTGCGACAAGCGCGCCCTGCCGTACCCTCAGGATGCCGGTTCCAGGCACGCCTGCGCTGAGTAGATCCTAATGGGGAGGACGCTGGGCCGCTCACTGGATTCTTCCGTGGCGTGAGCACCGCGTTCGTCGCCGGTGGATTGGGAGCTCGGGTGCGGTTGAATACAAATCGTGAACTCCGCGCGAATGTTTTGTTAACCGCGCACCGCCAGGCAAAATAGAAGACCGATTCACGTATACTGTTGGACGCCGAGCATGAAAATCCGGCCAGGAGCAGCAATGCAGCGAATCAGAACTGCGGCAATTCTCTTATTAACGTTCGGGAAGTCTTTTACCACGTTAGCGGCGATCAATGAACCCATCAAATTGGATAGCGGAATGGTGACGGGCACGCCTGGCCGCGCCACGGATACGCGCGCCTTCAAAGGCATCCCGTTCGCGGCGCCTCCCGTGGGAGATCTTCGGTGGCGCGCGCCGCAGGCCGTGCCGCACTGGGATGGTGTTCGCAAGGCCGATGAATTGGGCGCGGTCTGTATGCAGAACGGCCCTGGCGGTGGAACCTCGAAGCCGAGCGAGGATTGCCTGTATCTGAACGTCTGGACCGGGGCCGACTCGGCTTCCGAAAAGCGTCCCGTGATGGTGTGGATTTACGGCGGCGGATTTAACACGGGGTCTGCCTCGCAACCCGATTATGACGGCGAGAACCTGGCTAAGAAAGGCGCGGTCGTGGTCACCTTCAATTACCGTCTCGGCGCATTCGGCTTCTTTGCGCATCCGGAATTGACGAAAGAATCGGACCGCCGCGGCGCCGCCAATTTCGGGATGCTGGATGCGATTGCGGTGCTGCAGTGGGTGCAGAAGAACATCGCGGCGTTCGGAGGCGATCCCCGGCGCGTAACGATTTTTGGCGAATCGGCGGGCGCCATTATGGTGGCGGACCTGATGGCTTCGCCGCAAGCCAGAGGACTCTTCCACCGCGCCATCGGCGAGAGCGGCTCGTGGAGCATCAACACCACGGCCGGGCGGATGAGCAATCTCACGGAGGCTGAGCAGGGCGGCATCAAGCTGGGCGAGGCGCTGGGCGTGAAATCGCTGGCGGAATTGCGCGCGCAGCCCGCTGAGGCAATTCTGAAATCCAGCCGCGGCACCGGTCCGGTGGTCGACGGTTGGCTGCTGCCGGAAGATCCGGGAACCGCTTTCGCGGAAGGAAAGCAGATTCCGGTGCCGGTGCTCGTAGGCTCCAACCAGGACGAGGGAACCTTTTTCCTGCAGCCCACCACGGCCGAAAAGTTTGTGGCGGAATCGCGGTCGCGCTATGGAAACCTCGCCGATGAGTTTTTGAAACTCTATCCCGCGGGCTCCAACGAGGAAGCGAATACTTCGGCGCTGCGAGATTTCCGCGATCAGATGGCCTGGATCATGCGCAACTGGGCGCGGTTCCAGACCACCACCGCCAAATCGAAAGCGTTCGTTTATTACTTCACACATCAGCCGCCGGTGGCTCCCGGCGGAAAGGGAGGTGGCCGCGGGCGTGGCGCCACTCACACGGCCGAAATTCCATACGTGTTTCAGAACGAACGAAACCGTCCGTGGACCGGCACAGACCGCGAGATTTCCGACTTGATGTCCTCGTACTGGATCAACTTCGCTGTTAGTGGCGATCCAAATGGCAAGGGGCTTCCCAAGTGGCCGGCATGGGATCCGCGCCGCAACGCGAACCCGATGGTCTTCAGCGACAAAGGTGAAGTCGGCCCCGGCCTCAGCGCGACCCAGATTGAGTTCTTTCAGCGAGTCTACGATCAGAAGCGCGGAGGCGCTCGATGAAAATAGGCTCGCCTTCTTGAAGACGCGCCGCTGTTTTTCAGCAAAAACAGGTTCCGCGAAGATGCCGGCAGCGTAGCTCTTACGCCGTCGCCGGCATTTGGAACGGTTCGTCGGCGCTGCCGCCGTAAATGCTCGGCACGTGCGCGTTCACTGCTCGCAAATAGGCCGCCAGCTGGCCGCGATGATGGATGGTGTGATTGTTCCAGAATCCGATCAATGCAAAATTCGGAACCTGCATCACACCGAAGAAATTGATGATGTTCGCCAATTGCTCGCCCGAAAGCTGTTTGACCTTCGCGATCTTCCCCGGCACTTCCTTTTCGTAGAAAGCCGTCAGGTCGGCGACGCTCGCATTCGCCGGCATCGGCTGCTCGGAGTGCGAGAAATCTCCGTTCGCGATACCTTCGCCGAACCAGGCTTCGGATGAAACCAGGTGCCAGGCAAGTTCCCGCATGGTGCGGCCTTTGTCTCCGAGCTTAAAATCCAACTGGTTTTGCGGAATCGCCGCGACCACCTTTTTCGTGGTTTCATACTCGCGCTCAATCCCGTCAATTAACATGTTTCCGATCGATTTGGCTTCTGCTGGATTCATGAGGACTCCTCCGGACGCCTATAATACAACGTTTCAGTTTTTCTTGCGAAGCAGCCTGTCCACACTCCACGGTCCGGGGCCGGCCGCGGACAGCCACAGGAACAGGAAGCAATACAGCACGGTGATTTCACCGGCGTTGAGCAGCGGCCAGAAGCTGCGAGGAGCATGCGTCCGGAAATAGCCGATAGCCATTTCGCCCGAGAGCAGGAATGCAACGGGCCGGGTGAACAGGCCGAAAAAAATCAATGCTCCTCCAAAGGTTTCCAGCAAACCCGCCACGCCGAGCATGGTGGTCAGTGGTGGCCGCGCGCCGCCGATCCCGCCAAACAGGCCGAAAAACTTCTGCCATCCGTGCAGCGAAAATGTGAACGCGGCCACCATGCGCAACAGAGAGCGCAAGTGCGGCTCGAGCGATGACATTCGGTTCTTCATCGGTGCCAAGTTAACATATGCCCGGGCAGTCTACAATGCACCAATGCCCGTTCGGTTGGCGATCATCCTGGTATTCCTGTCGCCAGTGCTTCCCGCCCAGAATGTGGCTGCCGGCTGGCCGATGTTCAATCGCGACCTCGACGCGCGTCTCCGCGCATTCGAATCAAGAACCGGTAAGGAATTATGGGCCGGAAAGCTTGACCGACCGGGAAACGCCGTGCCGATTACGGATCAGGGCAAGAACGGCAAGCCGTACGTAGCCATTACGGCAGGCGATACGCTGGTCGTGTTCGCGCTGCCTTAAGAAGCGGGCAGCCTGAACTCCGCGATTTTCTCCGCAGTCCGGAAAGTAATCCGCGCAGTTCAGGCTGACGAGTTTTCAGAACGTGATTCGCGTCCCTAGTTGGATCTGGCGCGCGCCAAACAAGTTAGTGCCGGAAGCGCTCCTCGTGCCAAAGCTGGCCTGCGGGAACAGTGTCGTGCCGCTGAACTGGTATTGGGTCGTGTTCACGCTGGTTATTTCGTAGCGGTTGGCCACGTTGAACGCTTCCGCGATCAGCAGCCAATGCAGCCGCTCGGTGAGGTTGATGACACGTGACAACCGCACGTCCACGCTGTTAGCGCCGGGGTTCGTGTAGACATTTCTGCCGACGCCCGGGAACCGGCTGGACCCACCGATTCCGAGAGGGCCAAAACTGGTTCCGGCGGGGGATGGGCTTCCGGGGCTTCCGCTGATGAGGCCCGAATAAGGCCGACCGTCAACCAAAGCCACGATGCTCGAAATCTGGAATCCATCGACCAGCCGTTTCAGCGACTTCGATTGGATGTTATGCGTCGGCAGCTCCCATACGCCCGACATCGTGAAACGCCGGCGCTGGTCGAAGTCCGACAGCGAATAGTCTCTTTTGAGATCCAGCGGGTTTAAAGCGCTCTCGCTGGTCGTGAAGGTTTGGGAGTTCTGGTCGTCGTCCTGCGCCTTCGACCAGGTGAACCCAGCGTCAAATTGGAAACCATGCGAGAAGCGGTGCTTGGCTTGAATGACGAGGCCGTTATACCAGGTATTGACAACACTGGCAACGTCGGTCATGAAACCAAAATTAGAATTGGGCCGGGCTCCGGTGAAGAACGGGACCGTAATGCTGCCCGCGGGGTTCGCGCAGGAACTCGCCGTGCCATTCAAGACCGTGCCGCAAACCGTGTAGGTGTTGAGGATGGGCGTGGGAAGATTGGTGTCGAGGTAGACGGGCATGCGCTGACCGCGGTTCATCATGTAAATAGCGCTCAACGTGGTGTTCTTGAAAATCTCGCGCTCGATGGAGAACTCGCCCTGGTAGGTAATCGGATTGACGAAGTTCGGATCGGCGAACACGATGTCGGGTCGCGAACCGGAGATGGTGGGAGGCGCCGAAAGGACGTTCGGGAAGATGGGCGCGCCCGCCGAAGTCGGGGTCAGGGTGTAGGAGACAAAGCGGACACCGTTATTGGTAATCAGATTGGCGATGGTCGAATTCTGTGTGCGGCCATAATAGATGCCGCCACCCAACCGGAACACAGTTTTCTGCGTATTGCCTGGACTCCAGCTCAGGCCGAAGCGCGGACCGAAGTTGTTCGTGTCGGTTTTGAGATTACTGGTGCGCGGCTCCAGTGGGGAACCGTGAAGACTTGGCATTGTCTGTACCTCGTAGCGCAGTCCCAAATTGATTGTTAGATTGCTGCTCGGCCGAAACGTATCTTCTAAGTACCCGGCATAGTCCCAGGTTTTGAAATCAGTGCTGCCGGCCGCGCCCAAAGAGTCGAACGCTTGAGTGAAGCTGTTGTAGTGCGCGCCCACTATGCCGCCACCCGTGGTCGCGGCCTGGCAATTCGTCAGCGGCACGGGTTGCGCGGCATTGCCGCAATCCAGAGCGAAGTTGTTGAGTGAGGCATAGCTGTAGACGCCACCGCCGGAGAACAGGTTGATCTGCAGATCGTCTACGCGGGTTACGTCCCATCCGAACTTGAGCGAGTGGCGCCCGTGCAACCAGTTCAGGTTCTGCGAAAACTGGATGCGCTTCTCATTGGGATAAGCCGCTCGGGGCAAGAAATTCGCCATGCCGAAGTTGATCCCATTGGTGGTGCTCACGGAGGGCCCCGGTGCATTCGGCAGCTGGAATTCAAAATCGCGGCCGTACTGAAAGCGCAGTTCGCTGAGAAAAGTTGGGCTGAAGTTGGTTGTCCACTTTCCGATCGCCGTTTCGTCGTGAACACCGTCGGAACCATTCATGCTGTGGTGGACCGCGGTGGAAGGCGCGGTTTGAATCCCGTTCGGGGAATCCCAACGCAGGATATTGACGGAACCGGAAAGAGTGTTGTTCGAGTTCAGGTTGTAGTCTAGCTTTCCCAGGCCGACCGACTCGTTGCCCTGGCGGGGTTGAGTCTCCACCAGGCTCTGGAAAAAGGAGACCACCTGAGGGCACCCCGGGGCCGTACACGAAGAATTGAAGAAAGCCGGCGAACTCGGGACTACGGCCATCGGGAAGTTGCGCTTCTGCTGTTCGTAATTCCCGAAGTAAAAGAGCTTGTCTTTCTTAATCGGGCCGCCCATCGAACCGCCGAACTGCTGCCGCCGGTCTGTCGGTTTGCCGGGAAGGCCGACGGCAACCAGTTGATTCGCGCTGAACGGATTCGCAGCATTTAATGAATCGTCGCGGATGAGATAGAAGCCGGTTCCGTGAATCGTATTCTCCCCAGATTTCGTAACAGCGTTTACTACGCCTCCGGCGGCGCGGCCGTATTGCGCGGAAAACGCGCTGTTCCCAACTTGAAACTCCTGGATGGCGTCGATGCTGTAAGCAAAGCTCAGCCTGGTGCGGCCTTTGGCTTCCGAGAAGAACGCCTGGTTGTTATCCATGCCGTCGATCATGTTGTTGTTATACAGGCCGGACATGCCGCGGAAGCTGAGCAGGCCGAATCCGCCGTCATTGGTCGTGCCGGGCGTCGAGAGCGCGAAACTGTCCCACCGCCTCCCGCTCATCGGCAGATTCATCATGTCCTTGAGGTTGACCACGGAACTGACGTCGGTCTTGGTGGTGTCCACCGGAGTGGTATCCCCGCTGACGGTGACGGTCTCGGACGTAGCGGAAACCTGCATCGTCACATTGACAACGGCCTCCTGGCCCACCGAAACGGTTATGCCGGAGCGCACCAGGGTGGCAAAACCTGATTTTGCAACCTTTACCTCGTATACGCCCGGCTGCAGCGCGACTACTTCATATCGCCCGGCGTCGTTCGATTCGAGTGTGCGCGCAACGTTCGTCCCTGTATTGCGCACTTCGACAGATGCTCCGGGCATGAACGCGCCGGTCGGATCCGTCACCAGGCCTGAAAGACTTCCAGTGCCGGAAGCGGCTTGGCCGAACAGGGCTGAGGTGGCGGCAAGAATAAATGCTACTAAAAATGACACGTTTGTCCAGGCACACCAGCGGTCAGAACGAGAATCAACAGCGGTAGAAGACACGAGCATACACGCTCCCCTCCAGATTTTCGGACGCTTCGCACGTTCATCCGCGCGGCATTCCGGTACAAAAGAACCCTCAATTTGATCTTTGGAATACGATAGCAGAAATCAGGTCACAAAGGTATCAAAAAAGGGGTTGCAGATCGGTTAAATTTGCCGCCCCGGATTGGGAAAAAACGCGCGCAGCGCCCCTAAATGCCGGGTCTCACGCAGTTTAGGGCATCAAAATAGGAACCTTATTCCAAACTGAGACTGGAATGGCGTTCCGATCTGGTAATTATTGGTGTCGTAAAGGCCGTTCGGGAGTTTGAGGCGCATGAACGTCGGGCCGTTCGCATCGGTGCGCGGCGCGGTGGGATTTCCAGCGGCATCGATCCCCAGACCGTAAATTGTGTTCACGTTATTGATGCCGGCCGGCCCGACGATCACGTTGGCAAAATTGAACAAGTTGAACATCTCTGCCGAAAGTTGAACCGTGTACTTCTCGTGAAGCTTGAAATCTTTCAGCACCCGCAAGTTCACTGTCTTGAATCCGAGGTTGCGGAAATAGTTGCGCGGGAACTCCTTGCCCACGGCCTGAAACGCCCGTTGATTGTTGCTCCCGGAACCGCTGGTGTTGACATCGGAACCCGCCAGCGGGTCGATGGGCTGTCCGGTGGAGGCGTTGAAATTTCCTGAGACGTGGAGGCCCCACGGCATGTTGTACACGGCATAGCTGGCGAACTGGTTCCAGACATCCAGGCTGGAGTACCCGTATTCCGCTTTGAAATTGGCCGGATTGTCGTAGTTGCAGCAGGTAGCGGTACGCTCATTATCATCGTCGGAGTACGTTTGCGCTACCGTGTACTGCACTCCAAGCTGGAGACGCTTGCTGGCGTTGTAGCGAGTGCTGAACGTAGCACCTCGATACAGGGAACGCGCCGAACTCTCGCGAAGAGTAATCTGCCCGTACTGCGGCAGAGGACGGTTTCCGCGGGCAAAGACGTACCGGCCGTCGGCGGCCCGCAGCGTCGGCAGAGGGAGATTGTAATCGCGGTTTCGCTCCAGGTGAACGGTGTTCACGTAGTTTAGCTGAGCGCTGACTACAAATCCGTGCCCTATTTCCTGGTCGACGCCGAGGCCGGCCTGAAAGGCCCTCGGATTCGTAAAATCATTGGCCGTCCCGGTGAAGCTCGCCTGTAGGAACGGATTCGGCGCCGCGCCGGTCACCGCTGCGATTGCGCTGGTCGCTTGCGCCGGAGTCAGGATGGGCAGCTTGTCCAATGTGTACTTATTCAGATCGAACCCCGCGGCCTGGAACACCTGATAGAGCGTCGGTTGACCTGCGCCGCCGGCATAGAACACGCTCAGATCTCCCGGCGGAAGGCGGAAGTTATTGGTCGTGCCGCCATAGACCAGCATCGGGGTGGCTGCGTAAAACAGGCCCGCGTGGCCGCGCACCACTGTCTTCGCCGAACCTTTGAATGGCATGTAGGTGAATCCGAAACGAGGCATCCACTGGTTCAGGTTGTTCTGCAGTTTCGACGGATCGAACTGGTGGTTCAGCGGGAAACTCACCGCCTGAATGGATTGCGTTACCGCCGTGTTGCTGGTGTCGGGAGCCGGGTTTACCTGTCCTTCCCACCGCACACCGTAGTTGATCTGGAACTGCGGGTTGATTCTCCACTGGTCCTGCGCATAGAAGGCGATCTGGTGCATGTGATAATCGGCCAGCAGATTCCCGATGTTAATGCGGTACTGCACGTTGGGATCGTCAAATCGATTCTGCCCGGGCGCCGCGGTCATCGCTTTCAGAATCGTGGGCACGTTGCTGGTTGCAAACGAAATCGATCCAAACTGGTTGAATCCGAAAAACTGGAACGTAGTCAGGTAACTGTAATCGCCCCCGAACTTCATGCTGTGCGTCCCGCGAATGATACTCAGGCCGTCATTGATCTGATAGCGGGTATCGTCCTGCACGGTGGGCAGAAAGTTCCGGGCGCCGAAGTTACCGATGGCATTGCTGACGTTCGGAATGGCGGAATTGGAGGTCCGCGGGCGATCCTCGTGCGTGCCGGAAAAGCGGAGGTCGTTAGCAACTAACGGAGTCAGAATCGCCGTATACTGCATGACTCCCGTATAGGTACGGTCTTTCTCCGAGCCACTTCCGCTCAGCGCGCGATTATCGATCACCGGCAGAGGCGCGCCCGTAGTGATCGCGTTATTGGCATTGGCATCGCTAAAGTTGAATCGTGCAGTGAGATGGCTGCCGCTACGTAACTGGTAATCGAGGCGGCCTAAAGTGGTGGTCGCGTCGTTGGTCGATTGAAAGGGGCCCTGCTGCGCTTGATAAAAGCTGATGGCTTCCTGAGTCTGTGGAGTCGGAACAACGCCGGCAAGCGTGCCGAAGAACACCTGACGCGGCACGTTGGAGAGTTGCCGTTCCGCCGCGGCAAACCAGAACAGCTTGTCTTTCTTGATCGGGCCGCCCAGGCCTCCGCCGAACTGCTGCAATTGCTCGCGCGTTTCGCCCACGGTGACGTTGGGTGTTGTCCTGACAGTGGCGATGAACGGAGTTTCCACAGCGGCCCCCCGAGGACGGATCTGGTAGAACCCCTCGCCGTGATAGGCATTGCCGCCGGATTTCGAAATCGCGTTCAGCAGGCCTCCGGTGGAGCGGCCGTACTCGGCGGCGTACCCCGTCGTGATGGCTTGGAACTCCTGCACGGAAGTTTGCGGAATGGTGGGAACGAAATTAGAACGCTCGCCGCCGCGCGTGCCGCCAAAGAACGGGTTGTTGTAGTCGGCGCCATCCACCATCACGTTGCCGTTAATGCCGCGCTGGCCGGCGAAGGAAATGGAACCCCGCTGCGGATCGATCTGTACAGTCGGGGTGAGCGCCGCGAAATCCGTGAAACGACGCCCATTGATCGGCAGATTTTCAATGGCCTGCGAGCTGATCACGGTAGTGGGCGCGGGTAAATCGACGCCGGTAAGCGCCTCGGTCACGTCCACCGTGACCGCCGTGGAGCCTAGCTGCAGGGTCACCGGAAGGTGGATCGCGGATCCCACGCTGACCACGACGCCATGCAGTTGCGCGGGCGCAAAACCGAGCGCGTTGACGACAACATCGTATGTCCCGGGCTCAAGCAGCACAGCGCGGAATTCGCCTTCCGCTCCGCTGGTCAGATCTCGCGTGGCCCCGGTCGCTGTGTTGGTGATGGAGATTTTGGCGTTCGGGATCAGGCCCTGCCGTTGATCGTAAACCGTGCCCGTAATCTGCCCTTTATTGGCATCAGCCTGCCCGTAGAGCATACAGGCGCCGGCCAGCAGCAGAAGGGATAATTGTAGATTCAACCTCACGAAAGCACCTCCAACCTGACTTGGAGCGCCAGCGTAACATACGGCCTGTCAAAAATCGATTACATGGATATCAGGTGCTGAGGGAAGGCGCGTGCGCCCTGTCAAAATGCAGGACGCACGCGCTGAAGCGCTGCGTGACTAGAAGCTGAAGCGCCCGCCTAACTGCAACTGCCGCGGGCCGTACAAGTTTGTTCCTGCGCCCGATATTGTTTGGAAATCGGTTCGCGGGAACAGCGTCGAGCCGCGCACATTAAATTGCGTCGTATTGATTCCAGTGACCTGGACGCGATTAGTTACGTTGAAGGCCTCGAAAATCAATTGCAGGCGCACTCGCTCGGTGAACTTGAAGTCGCGAGCGATGCGCGCATCGCCATTCGCTACTCCGGGATTGGTGAAAATGTTGCGGCCCACAAAGGGAGCGCGTGAACTACCGCCCACTCCGAGCAATCCGCCCAAAATTCCTGAGGGTGTCGGATTGCCCGAGGTAGTACCCGAATAGGGCCGGCCGTCGCCCAGCGTCAGGATGCCGGAGAGCTGGAAGCCGTTCACGATCCGCCGTAGCGTCTTGGATTGGATGTTCTGCGTGGGAAGCTGCCATACGCCTGACAGCGTGAACCGGCGCCGTTGATCGAAGTCGGACAGCGAATAGTCCCGCTTCAAATCGAACGGGTTCATCGGCGTGTTGCTGGAAGTGAAGGTAATAGAGTTCTGGTCGTCGTCCTGCGCCTTCGACCATGTGAAACCGGCTTGCATTTGGAAGCCTTTGGAAAAGCGTTTCTTGGCCTGGATCACGAGGCCGTTGTACCACGTGTTGACCACGCTCTCGACGGCCGTGAGATAGCCGTAGTTCGGGTTCGGCCGCGCTCCAGTCCAGAACGGGACCGAGAACGCATTGACCGGGTTGGCGCATGCGGTGGAGGATCCGACCTGCGGCGAGCCGCACACGGTATAAGTAGCGGTCTGGCTGGGCGGGTACAGATTAGTGTCGACGAAAACCGGCAGTCTCTGTCCGCGGTTGAGCATGTAGACCGCACTCAAAGTGAAGTTGTGGAAGATTTCCTGCTCAATCGATAGCTGCGTTTGGTAGATGATCGGTTGTGCGAAATCCGGAGTGGCGAACACGGCATCCGACTTCCCGCCGCTTCCCGTGGGAATGCTGGGAAGCACGTTCGGGAACACCGGCGAACCGGCCGTGGTCGGGATGAAAGAATAGGACTTGAACCGAGTCCCATTATTGGTCATCAAGTTAACCAGTGTAGAGTTCTGAGTGCGGCCGTAATAAACGCCGCCGCCCAAACGGACGACTGTCTTCTGCTTGCCGGAAGGATCCCAGGAGATCCCAAACCGTGGGCCGAAGTTATTCTTATCGGTGTTCACGCGTCCGGTGAGTGGCAGGTCCGGATTCGCCGTCAAACCGGGCATACTCTGCAGGTCATAACGCAGTCCCAGATTCACGGTGATGGAAGGCGTAGGACGAAACGTATCCTCGATGTAAAAGGCCAGATCGAGAGTATTGAATTCGGTCGCGCCCCCTTGTCCTAACGCGTCGAAGGCCTGGCCATAGCTGCTGTAATGCTTGCCGGCAATACCCGTCGGCGGGTTGGAAGCCGCCAGGCAGTTCTGCATCGGCAGCGGGAAGGATGGATTCCCGCAGTCCAAGGCAAAGTCATTCAGCGTGGAGAAATTGTACTGACCGCCCCCTTGATATAAATTGATCATCTGGTCATGAACGCCGGTGACGTCATAGCCAAACTTTAGTGTGTGCCGGCCATGGAGCCAGTTCAGGTTCTGCGAAACCTGCCAACGCTTCTCGTTGGGATACGCGGCGCGCGGCAGGAAGTTGGGCATTCCGAAATTGATGCCGTTCGTTACGCTGATGTACGGCCCAGGACCATTCGGCATTTGCGACTCAAAATCGCGGCCCCATTGTGCGCGCAAATCACTGAAGAACGTAGGTGAGATCATCGAGTTCCACCGGCCGATTACCGTCTCGTTGCTGACGTTGTCGGAGCCGTTGGCGCTCGCCTCGTATCCATGAGTGGGAGCGGTCTGGATGCCGTTGGGAGAATCCCAGCGCAGGATATTCACGGTCGAGGAAAACTGATTTCGCGGCGTCGCATTCCAGTCCATTTTCGCCAGGCCGACTTGCTGGTTGCCTTGGCGGGATTGCAATCCGACCATGCTCTGGAAGAAAGCCACCGCGTTGCCGTAGCCGGGAGCCGTGCCGGTGCTCGTCAGGAAGTTCGAAGCGTACGGGATGACGGTCGCCGGAAAAGTGCGTTTCTGCTGGTCGTAACTAATGAAATAGAACAGCTTGTCTTTCTTGATGGCGCCGCCAAGGTTCGGTCCGAACTGTTGCCGGCGATCCTTGGGTATGGGCGAGAGGCCCAGCGCAATCAACTGGGGACCGCTATACGGATTAGCCGCGTTCAACGAATCGTCGCGGATCAGATAGAAAAATCCACCGTGGATGTCGTTGGTGCCCGACTTCGTTACTGCGTTCACCACGCCACCCGCGGAGCGGCCGTACTGTGCCGAAAACGCGCTCGTGCCTACCTGAAATTCCTGGATGGCTTCGCTGCTAATGCCATAGGAGAGGCGCGTGCGACCCTTCGCCTCCGAGAAGAACGCCTGGTTATTGTCCATGCCATCGATCATGTTGTTGTTGTAGAGACCCGACATGCCGCGGAAGCTCAGCAGGCCGTACCCGCCATCATTGGAGACGCCGGGAGTACTGAGAGTGAAACTATCCCAGCGGCGGCCGTTCATGGGCAGATTCATGACGTCTTTGAGATTGACCACGGTGCTGACGTCGGTCTTCTCAGTTTCCACCACTGCCGTGCTGGCATCCACTGTCATGGTGGTTGCCGTCGAGGAAACCTGCATCGTCAAGTCCACCACGGCCCGTTCGCCTACCGATACGGTGATTCCCTTCCGCAGCAGTGTGGCAAAACCCTCCTTCGATGCCCGGATCTCATACTCGCCGGGCGGTAGCGAAACGGCTTCCCAGCGGCCCACATCATTAGTCTGCAGGCTGCGGATCCCATTCGTCCCAATGTTGCGAACCTCCACATCGGCAGTTGGCATCACGGCACCGGTCGGGTCCAGGACCAACCCGGTAATCGTCGCTGTGCCCGAGGACGCCTGCCCGAATACCGCGGGGCTGGTTACAAATATCAAAAATAAAGCCAAACTCAGGCTTATCGAGACGGTGAGCAGTCTGAAGAAGCCTGGTTTGACTGGGAGTGATTGTGTCATGTTCGACTACCTCCGGACGTGCTGGCACGTCCCATATGGTCCGTCTTGCCGCGGATGCAAGCGCAGCCTCGGCGACCTGGGCAAGGCCCCACCGGCCTACCCCATTGACCGACCCCCGCTATTTCAGATAATACGGTATCAAACTTCGCATCCCCACGCACCGGTGGGGGGCCGGGGGCTTACCCTCATGGCATACTGAAGCTTGCAACCAGCTTTTCCAAGCTTGTCGGAACGCCTCGCCGACGTCCGCGAGCGCATCCAGCGCGCTGCACAACAGGCGCGCCGCGATCCCAGTCAAGTCAAGCTGCTGGCGGTCACCAAGGTGTTTCCGGCATCCGCGATCCGGGAAGCGTATGAGCTCGGGTTGCGGGAATTTGGCGAGAACTATGTGCAGGAATTCGAAGGCAAGGCGCCAGAAGTTCGGGGGCTGGCGGGGACGCGATTCCACCTGATCGGGCATCTACAGTCCAATAAATCCGGCAAGGCCGCCGAATTGTTCGACGTCATCCAAACCGTAGATACCATAAAACTCGCGCGCCGCCTGAATGAGGCCGACCGTCCGCTCGAGGTGATGCTGGAAGTGAAGCTTTCTCCAGAGCAGGCCAAGAGCGGCGCCGCACCGGAGGAACTAGCCGAGATAATCGGAGCGGTCCGGTGCTGCCGGAATTTACACCTTCTCGGTCTGATGACAATGCCGCCGTGGTCCGAAGATCCCGAGTCTTCGCGCCCCTACTTCCGTCGATTGCGCGAGTTGGCCCAACAGCACGAACTGCCGCAGCTTTCTATGGGAATGTCGGGGGATCTGGAAGTGGCGATCGAGGAAGGATCAACCTGCGTCCGCGTGGGCACGGCGCTCTTTGGCAAGCGGAAAAAGGCGTGACGGCCGGCTTCTATGCGCCGCTGCCTCCGGCGCGTACAGGGATCGCCGACTACGCGGCGGCGCTGCTGACTGCCATGCGCCGGCACGGGAGCATCGACATCGCTCCCGAGCAGTGCGATGCGGCTCTATACCACCTCGGCAACAACGAGCAACACAGCGAAATTTATCGCCGGGCTCTGGAGCGGCCGGGTGTCGTGGTGCTGCATGACGCCGTGCTGCATCATTATTTGCTAGGCGAACTGGGTGCCGCACAGTATGTGGAAGAGTTCGTCTACAACTATGGAAGCTGGAACCGCGGGCTGGCTGAGGAACTATGGCACAGCCGCGCCGCTTCGGGGACAGATAGCCGCTACTTCCAATACCCCATGCTGAAACGCATCGCGGAACGCGCGCGGGCGATCGTCGTGCATAATCCGGGCGCCGCGCGGATCGTGACGGCACATGCGCCGCATACGCGAGTAATCGAAATACCGCACTTCTTCGAGCCGCCGCAGGAGCCGGCTGCGGCTCAGGTGGCCGAATACCGGCAGCAACTCGGATTTGGGAGCGACATATATGTCTTTGGAGTCTTTGGCTACCTCCGCGAGACGAAGCGGCTGATCCATATTCTGGAGACGTTCGAGGCCATTCGCAATGAGAACCAACAGATCGGACTGCTGGTGGCCGGAAGCTTTGCGTCGCCGGAGCTGGAGCGCGCGGCCGCGTCGTGGCTGGCGAATGCGGGAGTGGTCCGTCTGCCGCACTTGGCGGCCCACGATTTTTGGCTGGCGGCCCGAGCCGTCGACGCCTGCATCAACTTGCGATACCCCAGCGCCGGAGAGACCTCCGGAATCGGCATTCGCCTGATGGGGATCGGAAAACCCATCCTGCTTACCGATTCCGCGGAGAACGCGCGCTTCCCCGAAGACGCCTGCATGCGCATTCCGGCCGGCCTCGCGGAGCGCGATTCGCTGCGCCGCCACATGCTTCTGCTACTATCTATGCAAGGGTTAAGTGGGGAGATCGGACGGCGGGCCGCCGATCATATCCGGACTCAGCATTCACTCGAGCCGATTGCTCGCTTGTACTGGGACACGTTGTGCGAGTACCGTTCTTAGTCATTTTCTGTTCCGCCGCACTGGCGGCCGCGACGGCTTTCCGGCTTCTGCATGTGCCGGTAACGGTGTATGACGGTACGCGCCTTTCGGCGAACGTCTTCCTGCCTTCCGAGCACGGGCGCGTGCCCACCATCCTGATTCGCACCCCTTACGGAAAAGGGATCGATCTGGTTCCGAACTACCAGGCATTCGTGGATCATGGATATGCCGTAGTGATTCAGGATGTGCGCGGCCGCTACGAATCCGAAGGCGACTTCGAGCAACTGCACCACGAGCCGGAAGATGGCGACGCCACGCTGAACTGGATCGCGCAGCAGCAGTGGTCCAACGGCAAAGTCGGCATGGTGGGCGGCTCGTATCTGGGCATTGTCCAGTGGAAGGCGGCGCTGCGCAACAACCCGCACCTGAGAGCGATTTTTCCGGTGGTCTCGGGCGATGACGATTACCGGGACCGCTATTACTCGCGCGGCGGAGCGCTAAAGCTGGGGCACCGCCTGGAATGGATGGCGGAAAACCTCAGAGTCCCTGGTTATCATCCCGATTTCAACCGATTCATCTGGCACCTGCCGCTGCGCACCGCCGACGTCTGGGCAACGGGACAGATTTCCGAAGCCTATCAGGAGGCGATGCGTCACCCGGCATACGATTCGTTCTGGCAGACGATCAGCACGCGGGCGCACCTGGCGCAGGTCCGGATTCCGGTGTTCGCGGTGGGCGGCTGGTACGACAACTATATGCAAAGCGATCTGGAGGCGTTCGCGGCGCTGCGCAAGACCAGCGGGTTGAATCACATCCTGATCGGGCCGTGGCCGCACAACATGTCGTCCAAATTTGAAGGCGTGGATTTCGGGCCCGAGTCGCAATTGCCCATCCGCCGTCTGCAGCTCCAGTGGTTCGACCAGTGGCTGATGGGTAAAGACACGGAAGCGGCCTCGATGGCGCCGGTGAAAATATTTCTCATGGGTGCGAACCAGTGGCTGGAGGATCGCGAATGGCCGCCGGAGGAAGCGCGGGCCAAGATTTTTTACCTCGATAGCAATGGGCATGCCAATGGCGCGGCCGGCGACGGCCGGTTGCGCGAAGGGCTTTCCCCGCGCGAGGCCGAAGATGAGTACACCTACGATCCGCGGCATCCCACTCCGACGCGAGGCGGCGCGGTGTGCTGTAATCCGCGCGTGTTTCCGTGGGGGCCGCTCGATCAACGTCCCGTGGAGGAGCGTCCCGACGTGCTGGTTTACAGTACGCGCACCCTGCGATCGGATCTGGCGGTGACGGGTCCGGTGAAAGTCGTACTCCACGTAGCCACCAGCGCGCGCGACACCGATTTCACGGCGAAGTTGGTGGACGTGTTCCCCGATGGCACCGCGCGCATTTTGACGGACGGCATTCTCCGCCTGCGCTACCGGAAATCGCTCGAGCATGCCGAACTGGCCCAGCCTGGCGAGACCTATGAAGTGGCGATCGATGCGGGCGAAACGGCGAATGTGTTTCTGCGAGGTCATCGAATCCGGCTGGAGATCTCGAGCAGCAATTTTCCGAAATTCGACCGGAACCCGAATACGGGCGGCTCCGTTGCGGACGAGACGCGCGTGATGGCGGCCAACCAGACGGTGTATCACGGTGGCGCGCGCGCTTCGCGGCTGGAACTGATGGTGCTGCCAGTCCGGCACGATTCGCTGGCGGCAGTGTTAAAATAAATCCAGCCAACCATACTGGGGCGCGGTAGCCAAGTGGTAAGGCCAAGGTCTGCAAAACCTTTATTCGTCGGTTCGATTCCGACCCGCGCCTCCAGCTGAAATGAAAGCTAATAACACTTAATTCAAGCGTTTGGACGCTGCTGTCGGTACTTCCCGTTCGGTCCCGATCTTTCCCGTTTCTTCCCTATTTGGTCCAGTCGGCACTGGACCAGCGCTGGACCGCGGCGCATCAAGCCGGATCATCTCGCGATCCATCTGCTCTTGCGATGTGTGGACGTATTTCATGATCGAGCGGAGGTTCGCGTGCCCCATGATGGAAGCTAAGATTCCGAGCGGCATCCCTTCGTCATTCGCCGCGCGCGAAGCGAACGTGTGGCGGAAGTCGTACGGCACGCATAGAACTCCGCTGCGCTTTAGCACGGCAGCATGGAGGCGTTGATGCTGACCGATGCGTTGGCCTGGTTCGCCACTCGGAAACACCCAGCGTCCTGGCATTTGCATCCGACGCGCGAAGATCGGGCGGGAATCGACTCTCATCTGCAGGGTACGTTGCGCCGCCGTGCTCTTCCCCGCCCGGATGATGAATCGGCCGTGCTCAAGATCTACATCGATCTGCTCCAGTGAACGGAGCTCTTCCGGCCTGCACCCCTGTTGCACCATCAACTTGTGCAGATCCCAGATATCTTGTAGCCCGCGCGCTTCCTTGGTCCGCTTGTGCTTGAGCTTTTCATTCCGTAAAATCTCGCATGCCGTGAAGTAGGCTAGTTCTGCGGACTTCGAGAGCACGTTTATTCGCACAGCATCCGCGTCGCTCGGAATTTCAACCAGCCGGATCGGATTTCCCCTACACCAATTGTGCTTCTCGCCGTACTGGAACAGCAGCGACAGCGCGTGTAGGTCGTGCCGCAGCGTGACCTCGCGAACTTCGTATTTAGTCCGCCGCCATGCCTTGTAATCCTCAATGGCGCCCGAGTCACACGCGAGACTCGATAGGGGTTGCCTGCCGAACATAACCTTCGCGCTGGCCATGGAACCGCGAATGCGCTTCCAGGAGTTTGGATGATCGCGATACTCACCTTTTGCCCATTCGATAAACTGGTCCGCGGCACTACTGAATGGCTGTATCTGCAGGCGAAGTTCCGACGCTCGCCCCTCCAGGACCAACTCCCGCTTCTTCGCCTCGATGCGCTGCACGGCGGTCCTGTTGCGTGTGGTGTCGTCCAAGTCGGTGACGCCGGAGTATTGATGTCCGTCGACCGTGAATCGCCATTCCAACTTCCCGCTCTTTCGTACTCGAATTGGCATTGTTCGGTATCACCTTTCCAGCGTTTACCCACGCGACCAGATCAGCCTCCAAGTATCGTACGCCTTTGCCCACTGACGCCCACGGGGGCCCGTATTTCGCCATGCGCCAATTCGCGAGGGTCTTAGGGGAGACGCCTAGCAGGGCAGCGGCTTCGTCGGGCTTCAGATATCGAATCATGCGAGTCCTTCCAATTGACGGCAAATAAAAAAGCCGCCGGCAGGGCCAGCGACTTCAAGGAATTCTGAGTTGTGGGGGTGGAATCGATCTCACTGGTCCACTTCTGCCAACGAAATGCCGACTGGTCGGCGTTGTGCGGACCGTAAGGTTTTCTCTGATGGCCTTGTCGGGCATCACGATTCCGATATTGAGCAGTTCTTGCGGTGTAAGTACTCGGGGTTCCCAGTTCACTCCGTCGTAGCCCGCCGTGGACCTGGCCAGAGCGATGGCGGCAGCGGTCACCGCCTCAATGTTCGCTGGATGCGTAGTTACAAGGTAGATTGCGGCCTTTTTTTCGCGCCACTCCGCTCGACCGTGCTTAACCCAGCGTTCCGCAAGCTTTTTTTTAATGACTGCCTTGTCGCACGGAATCGGATTCAGAATCGAGACATAGTTTGGGTTTGGTGCTTGTTGTTCGGTTCTCCGGGAAGGTGCCCCGCGAGTGTCTTGGGCGGCCGGCCGCTCGGCCGGGGGCTCACTCATACGGCGACTTCGATGGCTCCCGGCCAGCCAACGGCCGCCGCAGTCTTTTGTATTTCGGATTTAGCGCGGATCAGATCATCGAGCGCGGTATTGAGCCGCTTGATCTCATCTGGCGTTGCGGTGGCGGTCCCTCGCTCTAACGCGGACAAATAGCTGCGGTTGATCCCTGCCTTTTGGCACAATACGGCCCCCGCGATTCCTGCCACCGCGCGTTTTGTCCTCAGCGCGTTGCCTACCATCAGTTCATCCTCCAGCAAAAAAATTCTTAATCTCTCAACTTAAATGTAAAGCCGAATCACGAGGCATCCAACGAAAGAGATGTGACTTAGGCTGGTTTTTTTGCGACAGGTTATGGCAGTTTGATGTAATTTTGGAGAACCTGTCGCCGGGACGTTTGGGGATGTTGTCGACAGGTTATGGCAGTTTGATGTAATTCTTGAGAACCTGTCAACTCAAAGAGACAGGAACAAGGAAGGACCATCCCAATCCAGTTCGTTTCGCCCAACGCTCCACCGTCTTGTTCACGAACTTCTTCGAGACCTTAAAGCGGGATGCAATCGCGGCAACGGTGCAAGCGCAAAGCGCGAGCGCGAAGATCTCAGCGCCGCGGGGATCCGGAGGAGGCCCGGGCTTACCGTTGCTAGGTGCCTTTGATCCTGTCTTGCGCCCGCCCCCGAGAGCCGCCCTGGCTGTCTTGGCAGCGCGACAGGCGGCCGCATCTGAACGGGCAGATAGGATCTCTTGGCCGATCCGGGCATTAATCTGCTCCTGCCGGCGCGTTTGGATCGCCTCAACTGGTTCTACTGGCGACAGGGATTGACAGGCCGGGCTGATCCTTGAGAACCAAGTCACAGTCGAGGGCCAAATAGATCGACTCTGCCAAGCGTTCAGCGCAAAACGTACCACCCACCCGGCGG
>CAZKQQ010000128.1:0-19670 GCA_964554945.1 uncultured Solibacteraceae bacterium
ATTGACGCTGCCTGGCTTTCGCCATGACGTGTGTTCCGCGGTGCACCCCCTGGCCGTTTCTTCCCCGTGCTTCGAGCGCTATCCGCTGGCCGAGCACGGCCTGGAATGGATCCAGCCGGAGGCGCCGCTGGCGCACCCCTTGGATGATGGCACGGCGGTGATCCTAGAGCGTTCGCTCGACGCCACCTGTGCCAGTCTGGGCGCCGATGGCGCGGCGTGGCGTAGCCTCTTCGAGCCCCTTGTGGAAGCGTGGCCGCAACTTCGCCACGACGTGCTCGGACCGCCCCTGCACTTTCCCAATGCGCCCGTGGCGTTCGCGCGCTTCGGTCTGGACGCCATCAAGCCAGCCCGCTCTCTGGCCGCATCGCGGTTCCGCGATGTCCGCGCGCGCGCTTTATTCGCCGGCATTGCCGCGCATTCGGCCCTACCGCTCGAAGCGCGTCCCAGCGCCGCTATCGGCCTGGTGCTGGGCGCGGCCGCGCATGCCGTCGGCTGGCCTATCCCTAAAGGCGGCGCGCAGCGGATCGCGGACGCGCTGGCCGGCCATTTGCGCAACCTCGGCGGCCAGATCCGCACCCATTCCCGCGTTTCCACTTTGCCCGAAGCCGGTGTGGTTCTCTGCGATGTGACGCCGCGCCAGTTTTTGCCCCTGGCAGCCGAGCGTTTGCCTGCCTCCTACCGCAAAATGCTGGCGAACTACCGGTATGGGCCGGGTGTGTTCAAAATCGATTGGGCCCTGCACGCGCCCATTCCCTGGAGTGCGCAGGACTGCCGCCGGGCCGGCACCGTCCACCTTGGCGGAACGCTCGAGGAGATTGCAGATTGGGAATCGCGCCTGGAAGGCAAGCCGTTCGTCCTGCTGGCGCAACCAACCCTGTTCGACCAGTCCCGCGCGCCGCAAGGCCGGCACATCGCCTGGGCGTACTGCCACGTGCGCAATGGGTCTGCCGCCGATCTGACCGACGCCGTCGAGGCGCAAGTGGAGCGCTTCGCTCCCGGCTTTGGCTCCCGTATCCTGAAGCGCCACGTGCTCACCGCGCCGGCAATGGAGTATCACAACATGAACCTGGTTGGCGGCGACATTAACGGCGGCTCGATGGACCTGCGGCAACTGCTGCTGCGATCCACGCGTCTGCTGTACCGCACGCCGATCGAGAACGTCTACCTGTGTTCCTCGTCGACTCCGCCCGGCGGCGCCGTGCACGGCATGTGCGGCTATCACGCCGCGCACGCGGCGTTGTCGGCGGTCAAATAAGCATGAAAAAATCTTGCTTTTTGGAGGATACTGCGGGTTACTTGAATGATCGACCAAGTGGGCTGATTATGAAGAAAATCCTATTGCTCCGAAACTCTGCGGCGCCGCTTTGTCAGCGGACCTCTCGATTGGGCCAAAGAATTGGGAGGCGCCCGGTAACCGTCATGAGGGCGACGTTATGAATTTAGCGCAACTGAATATCTGGGCGATTCTGGCCGCGACGGTTTCCGCCTTCCTGGTGGGCGGGCTGTGGTACTCGCCGGCCATGTTTGGCAAACTGTGGAAGCGCGCGAACGGCTTCAAGGATGAGCAACCCGGGCCCGCGGCCGCGAAAATATTCGTCGTCAGTTTCATCCTGACTTTGGTTATGGCTGTGAACCTGGCGATGTTTCTGAACGACCCTAAGACAACCGTGGCCTGGGGCGCGGCCGCAGGGTTTCTGGCGGGTTTTGGATGGGTGGCGATGGGGATCGGTATCGTTTCCATGTTCGAGCGCCGGCCGTGGAGTTATGTGGCGGTCAATGGCGGTTACCTGACGGTTGCCTTAGTAGTGATGGGAACGATCATCGGCGCATGGCGCTGAGCGTGATATTCTGATCACGAAGGGACCACGATGCTTCGGGCGAAGCTGGTTGTGTTTGCCGCATTGGCATTAGTCTTTGCACAGCTGCATTGTGCCGTGGCGTGCGCCGATCAATTGTGCGGTAAGGATTCTGTAAGTAGTGAATCCGCTCCGCCTTGCCATCGTCATCACAATCAATCGCAGCATGGGAACGCGAATTCGTGCACTCGAGAAGCGATTGCCGGGCTCGAAGCTTCCACGCAATCATTCCAGACGGAAGTCGCATCCCTTTCGGCGCCGGGCGCGGCAATCGGAGTAATCAACCTCTGCATGGTACGTGCGGCGGACGGATCCGACCAGCGCCTGGAGTCTTGGTCCGTCTCGCGACCAGGGCCTGAGAGGCTCTCTTCCGTCGTTCTCCGAATCTGAGTTCCTTCTGAATCCACAGCTGCCGGGCCCGTGACGGCGGGATCCTTTCATTTGGGGGAACCAAAACAGTTGAGAAGACGAATGCAGCCCTGCGCTCTATTGTTACTTACGGCGCTCTGGCTTGGCCGTGCGAACGCGCAGGATCACCAGCATACCGGTCATTCCGCGACGGGCACGAACATGGTGGATATGAATGCAGCCAGCATGTTTCTGATGAATATCAGCTCGGGTACCTCCGTAAATCCCGCCTCCTGGCCGATGCCGATGGTGATGACGCATTTCGGGAACTGGAACACGATGTTCATGGGGACGGGTTTTTTGTCGGACATCCAGCAATCCGGGCCGCGCGGGCACGACAGGGTTTACTCCACGAACTGGTTCATGGCTTCCGGTGAGCACCGCGCCGGATTGAGAGGCGCGTTCCAGGCGCAACTCATGCTGACTCTGGAGCCTGCCACCGTAACGGACCGGCAATATCCGTTGCTCTTCCAAACTGGGGAAACCGCTTACGGCCGGCCCTTGACAGATGCGCAGCATCCGCACAATTTCATTATGTCGCTCGGGTTTCACTACGCGCAGCAACTCACCGAGGATGCGACGCTCGATCTCTACTTCGCACCGGTTGGCGATCCCGCGATTGGCCCAGTCGCATACCCGCATCGGGCCTCCGCCATCGAACTGCCGGAAGCCCCGATATCCCACCACTGGCAGGACTCGACACACATCGCCGACGAAGTGGTCACGGTTGGCCTTCACTACAAGATGGTCAAGATCGAGGCGAGCGGATTTTACGGCACCGAACCGGGCGAGAATCGCTGGATCATCGAATCCGGTCCGATCAACTCCTGGTCCAGTCGCGTCTGGTTTTTTCCAGCCAAGAACTGGGCGGCCCAGGTGTCCTTGGGGAGAATTGCCCATCCAGAGGCACTTGGGCCCGGAGATCAAAGTCGCGTCACAGCCTCACTCGAATACACACGACCAATGCCCGGAGGAAGCTGGTCCTCGAGCCTCATTTGGGGCCGCACGCACAGCACCGCCACACTCCGGAATCTCAATTCATACCTGGCGGAGACTGTCATACCCGTGAGTCGCAGGAATTTCGTCACGGGCCGGTTCGAGGTGGTGGACAAGGATGAATTGTTCGGGAGTCTACCCGATCTGGAGCAGCGTCTCGATGTCTTCTACGGAAGTACGTTTCGAATCCGCGCTTACACGATCGGCTACACGCGCGATTTCGAAGTGTTCCGGCATGTTGAAACTGGAATCGGCGTGAACTTTACCGCTTACTCAACGCCGGACGCGATCAAGCCGTATTACGGCGCCCATCCGGCCGGGGGCAACGTATTTGTTCGTTTTCGCCTGCGGCGGGAATAGCTGCTTCAATTATCAGCAAAGATGAGGAATTCGCAAATGAAGAAAATCTATCTGACGCTCACTTTGGCCAGCTTAGTTGTCGTGAGCCACGCGGAGACATTTACCGGTATGATCACGGATACGCTCTGCGGCCCGAGCCATTCGATGATGAAGAACCATCCCGCCGATCAGTGCGTCCGGATATGCGCAAAAGGGCAGTATTCGTATGCGCTTTTCGACGGTATGAACATCATCAAGCTGAGCGATCAAAAGACGCCTGCGAAATTCGCCGCCGAAAAGGTGAAGATCACCGGCAATCTCGACCGGAAGACGAACACCATAAAAGTGTCATCGATCGAGGCGGATAATCAGAATTAGAATGGCATTAGGAAATGATCGGTGCGCGGGACCTGGATGAGCCGGTGGCGCTCCCTCAGGTTGCTTTGAAGCTACACCAGGAGGCTTCTTAGCGAGGCTGCACCAGAAGCATTATCCCCACGGCTGCCAGGATCGATCCTTCGATAAGCAGAAATGCCAGTAAACCCTTCACCAGCCACATGCGGGTGATTTTATCATCGATGAGACGGATCCCCGCTAAAGGAGACGTGGATCCGGGGCATTGCGGAGCATCGGCGACTAGTCGCGTGCAGGGTCATCCGGTTGGGCTCTGCGCACCGGATGCGCCAAAATACTCAGTGACTCAATGGCCCCAGTCATCGGGTGACTCACACAATCCTTTTGAAAGGAGAGCTATAACGTTGTGTCCCGAGTGGTAACCAACGTGCGCTCAGTGAAGGGCGGGGTTCCCATGAGTATCCATTACGCGTTCGCGACGCTGGCGCTGGCTGTTGGCACGCTCGGAGCCCAGGAGGCGCCGACGATCAAACGTGCCCCGCCAGAGAATATTTCAGCGGCAAATGGGCCGGAAATGTTCATGGCTTACTGTTCGGTCTGCCATGGGAAAGACGGTCAGGGAGGCGGGCCCGCCGCGGCCTCACTCAGAAAGCGGCCAGCCGATCTGACTCAGCTCAGCCGGAGAAATGGGGGAAAGTATCCGACTGCCCGTGTCGAAAATGTTATCCAAGGCGATACGGCGAGCGGGCCACACGGGTCGCGGGATATGCCAATCTGGGGTAACGTCTTTCTGAGCATCGGCAAACCTGAGATCGTGAGACTCCGGATCGCCAACCTCGCTGCTTATATCGAGTCATTGCAGGCCAAATAAGCCGGCGCAGCTACAGGCGTTCCAGTGGATCAATGGGCGCTATGACTGACCTTGCGAGCGTAGCCCAGATTTGAGCCGTTACGGGCCGGGTAGGCGCTTACAGTCACCTGATCACCCCGGCGCAGGCTATCGATTTTCAGGCCATTGAGGACCAGCAGATTGGGACTCGCCATTTCGAGTTCCCAGTGCATGACATCGCTTGGGCCCGCTGTATGGGTGTCCAGGTAAAGGCGAACATGAGGATTTCCCCATTCGATTCTAGTGACGGTTCCGGCGAGCGTAACGGATCGATTCAGGTCGTACTGGGCGGCCAGCGCATGATGCGCTACAGCCGTTCCGGTTGCGGCCGCCAATCCTACCGCAAGGATGAGAACCCGCTGTGTGAATCTCATACGGCCCCCCTATCGTCCAGCACTATACTGAAGCGGTTGATCGACGTCAAGCATGGGGACGGGACTGCCAAGCACTACACTCGCGGTTACTTCACCTGAACCTGCGCCGTTGGGGCCGGCGCTGCCGGCGCCGGGGTCTTGTCGCCCTCGTAGTAACCGATCAGGCGTCCCATCGTGAGGATGCCGCACCAGATTAGCAACGACAAGACCGCGGCGGCTTTGGCGCGGCCTGGGATTGCCGGCTCCCGATCGATTTCGTCGGTCCGGTTGTAAACGATTGGCCGAAAAATCAGGGCATGGACGCCCACCATCGCCAACAGAGTCATCTTCACCCAGAAGTAGGGATTGTGATAATACTTCTCGGCCTCCGAACCGCCCAACAGCAGGCCCATCGTCACCATGATGACGAACCCGACCCGCTTCCAGGGACGCAGGCTGCCAATCACCTCCGTCACCGTATACTTCTTGAGTGCCAAGCCAAGCAGGCGCATGTCGGTCATCAGGATCATGCCGCCAAACACGGCAATACAGGAAAGGTGGGTGCTCATGATGACCGGGTAGACCAGCGCCGACTCGCGAATCGCGGTCAGAAACCCGATGTCTTGAATCGATTGGCAGACAGATAAGATTGACATTCCGGTCTCGCTAAAAGAATGCGATAAACAGCCCGCCGGCAACCACAGACACCCACAGCGCAATCGAGAAAACCGCAACTAGTTTACCGACTGCCGGAGCCGGCTCCCGAAACACTGCCCAACGATGCAGAGTGTAGTGATAGAGAATCGCCGTAAGAAGTGCGACCATTTTAAATTTGAAGGAAATATTTCGCAGGTACATATTCGGGTCGGAAGAGAATATCAGCGGGCCGGAGATCAGCATTAGAGCTAAGCCCACCAAGGTCCAGGGCGCTAGTGTCTTGGCCAGCACAGCCGAAGGCTGAGTGCGCATGGCCAAGCCTAACAGCCGCAGATCCACCAGTACAATGGTTCCGATGGATAGGGCGAACCCGGCAATGTGGATGCATTCCAACAGAGGAAAGGACCAATCGTTGTTGTTCAGCGGATTAGTTGCTGGATCATACGCAAACATCATCATTCGAATCTCCCCTCGTCACAGCATCCGGCTTTCCCAATCCATAGGTTCTTCGACAAGGTCCCCGGCCGAGTGACTTGTGCGTGCAGTTTATCAAGCGGTGGTTCGATATACCCGATGCCGCGGCCCGCGCACGCGACGCCAATCCAGAGAATCAGCGACAGAGCAGCCGCGAGCCTGGCCTTTCCCGGAATACGGCCAGCCCGATCAATTTCCGCAGCCTTGTTGAAGATATCGCGACGAAAATACAGACCATGCACCGCGATCAGCGCGAGCAGCGACATCTTAGTCCAGAAGAATGCATTGTAATAGTACTCTTCGGCCTTTGAACTGGCCAGTAGAAGTCCACACGTGATGATGAGCAGAAATACGATTCTCTTGGGCCACCGCAGTTGATCGATCACATCGGCGACGGGGCGATTCCTCATGGCGACTCCGAGCAGGCGGAGATCCGTTACCAGGATCATGCCCGCCCCGAGCGCAATAAAGCTCAGGTGCAGTGACAGAATCACCGGATACGGCAGGTACTGTTCGCGGACAGCGGTTGCGATCGCAGTGAACTGCACCCACTGCGCAAACATCAACAGGAACATTATTTAAGGTCTCCCGTGAAAGCGATGAAGATCCCTCCAAATATTACGCTGCTCCAAAGCAGCAGTGAAACCGCTCCTACTAATTTACCGGTGATCGCGGAGCTTTCCCGCAACGCTACCTTGCGGTGAATCGTATAGTTGAACAGAAGCGCCAGCGCAAAGCAAACCATTTTGACTTGGAACGCCGGGTTTAGGTAATACATATCGGGATCGGAGGAAAACATCAATGGTCCCGACAAAAGGACGAAAGCGAGCCCCACCAGGGTCCAGGGCGCCATGTCCCGTGCCACTTCCGGAACCTTCTGCCGATTCATCCCGACGCCGAGCAGCCGAAGATCAACCATCCCAATGGCACCGACGCAAATGGCAAATCCGACAATATGAAAAACTTCAAGAGCTGGAAAGATCAGCGCCGAGGAATTCAGCGGATTGGCTTCAGCAAGAAACATACTCTAAAAGCCCGGCCGGCGCCCGAGGCGAAGGGCACAATAAGATCTTACGGCAAATGAATCAGCGTTCTGGGGCACCATCATATGCCGATCCCGCGAACATCTTTCGGCCATCATTTAATATGACTTCCCTGGCTGAGGCCACAGGGGAGCCGCCGCGAGCCGGATAGCCAATTACGGTCACCATATCTCCAACTCTGATGAGATCTCGAGCCCAACCGTGCCGGGCGAGCGTGTTTGGACCGGCAGCCTGGCAAATCCAATTCGCCACCTTCCCCTGCTCAGTCTTGACTGACAGGTAAAAGTACGTGTGAGGGTTCTCCCACTCCACCTTGGTCACCACTCCAGCGAGGGTGATCTTTCTGCTGCCTTCGAACGACGCGGCAAATGAGTGATGCGCCGACAACCCTCCCGGGACCGCCGTCAATATTCCGGCCAGAATGATAAAGGAATGCGCCCTCATACGTCGCATACCGGTAGATGGTGAAGACTTGGGTTCACGTCCTCCGAGCCGAGCCTTAGCGAAGGCTATCACAGAAGCTCGGTCTTGATGCCGAAAAACCGCAGAAGTCGTGGATAGTGACCGGAAGTGACCGGTCACAGACCTATATCTGACCGTCTTCCGAGCCCGGACCCCTGCCTTTAATGGTAATGTCTCCGTATTCGTGGGAATGCTAGAGGCGTGGAGGAAGTCCCTTCTGAACGCGCCCTTCGGAGTCCTGGCATCTCTCAACTCAGAGCGGCTACAAACATTAAACCGATGAAAACACGTTGGATAAAACGTCTACCTGGGGCCATTCTAACGGTTTTTTGCGGTATTGCCTGGGGGGCGGTTACAGGCAGAATCTCTGGAACCGTAACCGATCCGACTGGCGCCGCGATACCTGGCGCGATGATCACGATCACGAATACCGCCCAAGGCCTTCAGACTAAGACATTAACGGACGCCAAAGGTGACTACTCGTTTCCGAGCGTGAACGTCGGCACGTACGACATTCTCTTTGAGGCGCAGGGCTTCCGCTCCGAAAAACGCACGGGGCTGGTGATCGATGCGAACGCGGCGGTCGAGCAGAGTATGGCGCTGGAGCTGTCTCAGAGAGTCGAGGAGGTGACCGTTAGCGACACAGTATCGGAAGTGCATGTTGAGACTGCCAGTACCCAACTGGGCGAGGTGGTCTCGAGCCGTCAGATGACTACGGTCGCGCTGAACGGCCGCAGCTTTACCGACCTGCTCGCCCTGCAGCCCGGCATCGTTCCCGTAACAACCCAACTGCCGGACTCAATTGTCATGGCGGGCGCATCGGTCGCCATTCCCCCTTCGGGAGCTTTGAACGCCGGAAACCAATCAATCAGCGGGCAGCGGGAAGATGCCAACGGCTATATGGTAAACGGCGGGGATGTTAAGGAGTTGATGAATGGCGGCACCTCGATTGTGCCCAACCTCGATTCCATCGCCGAATTCCGGATTCTGACGAACAATTTTGATGCCGAGTTCGGTAACTATAGCGGCGGCGTCGTCAATGTGGTAACCAAAGCGGGGACGAATGAATTGCATGGCAGCGGCTTCGAATTTCTGAGAAACACCGATCTCGATGCGCGCAATTTCTTTTCACCGGAACGTAGCTTTTACCGGCAAAATCAATTCGGCGGCACGATCGGCGGCCCCATCAGGCAAAACAGGCTTTTTTTCTTCGGGGACTATCAAGGCACGCGGCAAAAGCAAGGAGTGGACACCGGCTTGATTCCCGTCCCGACCACGGCAAATCGAGCCGGCGATCTGTCGGACCAGGCAGCTTCCCTCACCGGTGAAGTGAGCGGCCCCTATCTCGCCAACCTCCTGACACAAAGACTGGGCTACGGCGTATCAGCCAACGAGCCGTATTACGTTCCGGGCTGCACAACACCCCAATCGTGCGTGTTTCCAAATGCAATAATTCCGCAGCGCGCCTGGTCGGAACCCAGCAACCATTTACTGCCATACATTCCCGTGTCCAACACCGGAGAGGGCACCTTCTCAACGAGTGCTTTCGGGAAAATTCTGCGCGATGACAAAGGTAGTTTCCGCGTCGACGCCAACACGCAACGTGCGGGATTGATTTCGGGCTACTACTTCTTTGATGATTACAGCCTTAACAATCCATATCCAACAGGACAGGGCGGAGCCAACGTTCCAGGCTTCGCCGCACTCAATCTCGGGCGCGCGCAACTTGTCAATCTGGGTGACACAAAGACGTTCGGTCCGACCCTGGTCAACGAGCTGCGCCTGAGTTATATGCGCTACTCCAACAACGTCGGCCAGCCGGCGGGCGGCGTCGGTCCGAGCCTGGCTTCGCAAGGATTCGCCAATGGGGCGGCCGGGGGAATTGTTCCATTGGCGCCCTCGATCGAGGGAATCGAGAATGTTGTGTTCCCATCCTTCGTAATGGGAACGCCAATCACCAATCTGACTCAGGCCAATAATACATATTCGATTATCGACAATCTCTCGAAGGTTTATGGGTCTCATACGCTGAAAGCGGGATTCCAAGCGAGTCTTGAACAGGTAAATGTCAATCCGAATCCCACGTTCAACGGATCGTTTTTGTTCACGGGCACGGAGACGGGTTCGGAGTTCGCGGATTTCCTGATCGGAGTAGCGAGCAACTACAACCAGGCCGATTCGCAGACTTTTTATGGCCGTCACAAATATGCCGCAGGGTTCGCCCAGGACAGTTGGCGGGTGCGGCCCAGTCTCACGGTGAATTTCGGTGTGCGTTGGGACCTAATGCAATATTGGTCCGAAAAATACAACCAGATTCCCACGTTCAATCTTGGGCAGCAATCCAAGGTGTACCCGACCGCGCCCACCGGGCTGGTGTATCCGACCGACGCTGGAGTTCCGAACACCTTGGTGCCGCAGGGGAACCGTTTCGCTCCGCGTTTTGGTATCGCGTATTCGCCGAGCGCAAGCAGCGGATTCCTGGGTAAACTCATCGGCGGACCAGGCAAGACGAGCATCCGTGCGGGTTTTGGAATGTTCTATTCCGTGATTCAGGGGAATACGATCGCCATCGATGAACCGCAGCCGCCCTATGGCCTCAGCTACACGAGCCCGGCGCCGCCGCTGTTCGCAACCCCCTTTATCTCGGCAGCCGACGGTACTCAACACGTGCAGCCTTTTCCGCTGACTTTTCCGCCATTGAACGCGACGGTAAATCATCCCAATCCAAATATCGACTACTCGCCCTATATCCCACAAGCCGGTATGACGACACCGTTCAGAGGAAATAGTTATCCCTACAGCGACAATTACTTCCTTTCTCTGGAACGCCAGGTCGGCATGAACACGCTAATAAGCCTTTCCTATGTGGGCTCGCAGTCTCATCATCTGCTGCTGGTTTATTCCGCGAATCCAGGAAATCCTGAGCTTTGCTTGAAATTGAGTGTTCCCAGCGCGGTCGCACCCGGGTCGCCAACCTGTGGTCCTTTTGCGGAAGACGCGACGTACATCACGGCCGCGGGACAAACGATCAATGGCACCCGTGGGCCATTTGGCTCAAATTTCAGCAATGATGATTTCGAAGGGAGTTTTGGGAATTCCACTTACAACGCGCTGGAGGCGAGCGTCCGGCATTCGGGCCGGAGTTTGGACTTGATGCTGGCTTACACGTATAGCAGGTCGATTGATCAGGCGTCGAGTATTTCCGATATCGTCGATCCCTTTAACTACAAACGAACGAGGGCTCTTTCCGCCTGGGATATGACTCACAACCTGGTCGCAACTTACCGATATCAGCTTCCGCTGGATCGCCTGTCACGCCATGCGAAGTTTTTGACACGAAATTGGGTAATTTCCGGCATTACACGGGCGAGCACGGGATTTCCGGTGACCCTGGCGGAGCATGGCGATAACTCCCTTCAAGGCAGTATTCCAAACGGGGTGAACAACCATAGTCTCGATCTGCCGGACTATATTGGCGGCGCGTTGAGACTCAACGGGAATCCGCGCAATGGTCAGGAGTACTTCGATACATCGCGGTTTACTACGAACGCACTTGGCACACCCGGTTCGGCATCCCGCCGCGGGTTTCACGGCCCTGGTTCATTTAACTTCGATATGGCCCTAATGCGATCATTCGCGCTCACCGAACGGAAAGCGCTCCAGTTCCGGTTCGAGACGTTTAATACGTTCAACCACGCCCAATTCTTCGGACCGGCCGCCGTAAATGGCGATTTTGGAACCGGGACGTTCGGCCAGGTCGTACAGGCAGCCCCGCCCCGACTCATACAACTTGCGCTAAAGTTTACGTTCTGAAGGGAAACGGGACAAGAGATGATGCCATCAAAATCGACTGCGTTGGTTCTAACGGCCTTGGTCCTTTTGGCTCTGCTCTGGCCCATGAGCGCCAGTGCGCACAATGTGTCGAAGCGGGACGCTTCGTTCGTTCAGTCGAATAATGGCGCTGCGATCGCTGCCTTCATGTATCTTGGCGCTAAGCACATGGTGACCGGCTACGACCATCTCGCCTTCCTCGTGGGCGTGATTTTCTTCCTGTACCGGCTCAAGGACATCGTTCAATACGTCAGCCTGTTCACGCTCGGCCACAGCATCACGCTGCTGGCGGGCGTCCTGGGAGGAGTTCACGCGGATTCCCATATGATCGACGCCATCATCGGGTTCTCTGTTGTGTATAAGGCGTTCGACAATATGGACGGGTTCAAACGATTCCTTGGTTTTACTCCGAACACGAGGCTTGCCGTCCTGATCTTCGGGCTGTTCCATGGCTTCGGTTTGGCGACCAAACTCCAAGAGCTCGATCTCGCCAAAAACGGCCTGGTGACAAACATTCTCAGTTTCAATGTAGGTGTGGAAATCGGGCAGGTGCTCGCTCTCACGGCGGTGCTGATCGCCCTGAGTTTTTGGCGCACCCGCAGCGGCTTTCTCAGCCATGCCTTTGCGACGAATACGGTGCTGATGACGGTGGGTTTTCTGCTCACCGGCTATCAGGTTGGCGGCTACTACCTCGCTCACTAGCAGGAAGGAAATTATGAAGCAGGATCTGACCGAGCAGAAAGTGAATGCGCCATCGAAGAGCGCGATCGCCAAGGCGACCGGAATTGCATTGCTGATCTCATTGCTGCTGCTGTTTGTTGCGGTGCTTCCGGCCGAATACGGCTACGATCCGTTAAAGACCGGAGCGGCTCTCGGACTGACCGGTATCGCGAAAGCCGGAGATGTTAAGGGCGGAGCCGCCCCGGCACCTGCGCCAACGCAATCCGGAGTGTACGCACCCCAGTCCAAAACTTACAAGGTGGATGCCGAGGACTTCCAGTTGCGTCCGGGCGACGGAGTAGAGATGAAGTATCACATGGCCAAGGGCGCGGGTTTGGTCTACGCATGGAAAGCGGACGGCAAACTTGCCTTTGAATTTCATGGTGAGCCCGATCAAAAACCGAGCAAGGACTATTACGAGAGCTACGAGCTGGACGATAAAGTTGGCAAGGATTCCTCTTACGGAACCTTCACCGCGCCCACCACGGGCATCCACGGCTGGTTCTGGCAGAACAAGGGAAAGAAGGATATCCAATTCCGTTTAACAGTGGCCGGTTTCTTCGACTCCGCGAAAATGTACGTTGATGGCAAACCAGACGAGGTCCCGGTAGAGGACGTTAAATAGCGCCGATCTCAGAGAGGATGAGCATATGCGAACCTGTCGATTCGTAGTAGCCTGGTTGGCCTGGATGGGATTATTCGGGCTGGTTGCGTTTTCGCAAGCACAATCTCCGCAACGCGGCACAGCACCCTTATCAAAGGCTGCCGCCCGGAGCCCTCAATTTCCTGTCTCAGCCAACCTGGTTCAGCTGATGCGGGGAGCCTTATTTCCGGCTTCCAACGTCATATTCGCTGCGCAGAACCAGAATCCCGCCGCCGTTCCACCGGCCAAGGATCCGTCTCTCGCAACAGATCCACTGGCAAATACATATGGCCAATGGCAAGCAGTCGAGAATAGCGCCTTAACGATCGCCGAAGTCGCCAACTTGCTCATGGTCCCAGGGCGCAAATGCTCGAATGGAATTGATGTTCCTTTGAAAAATCCGGATTGGGCTAAATTCGTGCAAGGGCTGCGAGATGCGGGAATGACGGCTTACAAAGCGGCACAGTCCAAGAATCAGGACACGATCACCGATGCTGCCGGGACGCTGTCCGAGGCGTGCGCCAACTGCCATGACAAATATCGCGAGAAGCCTAACGTCGCCGACCGCTGCAAATGAGCGATGACACTTGTTCCACCAGGATGCAGCATCAGGAGATGACAGTGAACAGAGCAAAAGTCCACTCGTTTGCGGCAACCCTTTTGGCGGTGGTTGCGATTCCGGCATTCGGCCAGAATCTGAAGGTGGAGCCGATTGCGAATCCATCTGGTCCAACCAGTTTGCAGGCGCACTGGTCGATAACTCCAGATGGGAGTCCACTGCTGAGCTGGGCCGAAATACAAAAGGACGGCAAACAGAACCTACGCTATGCCATCCGACGAGGCGGGCAATGGTCCGCGCCCCGCACGATCGTGGCCGGCCGGCATTTTTTCCGGCAGCCAGCCGAGTCTCCGTCGGTAATCTCGTTTGCTGACGGTTCCTTGCTGGCCGAGTGGGTGGAGGTGCCGGAGGGGTCCAGCGAGGCCGAATACATTTATGTCTCGGCGTCGAAGGACGGCATCCAATGGACACCCCCCGTTATGGCGCATCAAGACCGCCATCCTGTTCAGCACGCGCTGGCTTCGATGGCGGCAAGCGGCGACCGGGAGGCGTCTCTTGTCTGGCTGGAGGCGCTCAAGGGCGAGGATGAGCCATCCGCCTTGAAGCGGACGATCGTTGGCAGCGACGGCAAGGTGGTGAAGGAGGAAACGCTGGATTCCGACGTGTGCACTTGTTGTCCAACGACCATCGTCAGGACATCGAAAGGCCTTCTGGTTGCCTATCGCGATCACACCCCTAAGGATATCCGAGACATTGCGGTTATCCGGTTTGAGAACGGCCGTCCCCTACCGTCGAAAATACTGAATCCCGACCAATGGGAGATCAACGCGTGCCCGGTCAATGGGGCGGCGGCGGCCGCAAAGGACAACAAGGTCGCGATCGCGTGGTATACGGAATCCCAAGACACGGCAAAGACGCAACTCGTGTTCTCGAGCGATGCCGGCGGCACGTTTAGCAAGCCGATACGCCTCAACGCCGGGAACTCCTTCGGTCACGTCTCCGTCGCGCTGGACGAGGAAGGCGGGGCGTTTGTTTCCTGGCTGGAGGAAAGCACGGATTCGGACGCGACGCGGCTTCTGATTCGCCACGTTACGGGCGCCGGCGTAGCGGGTCCTGTCAGTCAAGTTAGTCAGGGTTCCCGACAAGCGCTGGGCTACCCCCGGCTCCTGCACGTTGGCAATGAGACGTGGATTGCGTGGGGAAATTCCGGGAACGCAAAAGTGCTAACCGCGCGAGTGATGAAGTGAGGGAGCGCTCCGGTCTTGACTCGCTTTGCCTCAATAACGCATAGACTCCGGCAAGCTTATTTCGCGTCTGAATGAGGTTGGAAGATGCCGAATGTGTTGCCTTCGGTGTCTAAAAAATATCCCTGCCAGCATACCCCCGGAACCGCGAACTTCGGTAATGCAACCTTCCTCTTCTGTGCGACCTCGTCAACTGCACCGATGCGCTACAATGTAGTGCATGAAGACCGAGGTCTATAGCTGGCGGGTTTCCGCCGACCTGAAAACGGATCTCGAGCGCGAGGCCCGCCGCCGCAAGATCTCGCTTTCGGCCGCGCTCGACCTTGCCGCGCAGGAGTGGTTGAAGAATCGCAACGGCGATCCGGATGAAGCCGGGCGCCAGCAACGCCTCCAGCGCGCCGCGGCGGCCTGCTTCGGCAAATTCGCCGGCGGCAATCCACGGCGCGCCGAATCCCCGCGGCAGGCCGTTCGGGAGCGCCTCCGCCGCAAACATGCGCGTTAACGCTCTGGTCGATACGGGCGCGATTTTGGCCCTGCTCGATCGCAGCGATCGCTGGCATCGCCTCTGTGTCGAGACGTTTTCGTCTTTACACCTGCCGCTGCTCACCTCCGAAGCCGTCTTGACCGAATTGTTCCACCTGGTCGGCGACGAACGCCGCGAGGAGGAAAGTGCCTGGAAGTTCGTCCGCTCCGGCGCTCTGGAACTCGCGGTCATTTCCGGCAGCGAACTGCCCGCCGTTCATGGATTGATGTCGCGCTATTGGGATAGGCCGATGGATTTTGCCGACGCGACCCTCGTCTATCTCGCCAAGCGCGAGTCGCTTTCCACCGTGTTCACTGTCGGTCGCGCCGATTTCGAAACCTACCGCATCGACGGCCGACGCCGTTTCCGCGTCCTGCCCGCAAACCGGCCTTAAGCGGCCGCGCTCAACCTGCCGTTACTCACCTCCGAATCTGTCTTGACCGGCCGATTCTCCCCCGCCGGGGTATAATTCTCCGGAGATCACGGATCACCGTCCACTGGAGGAAATACATGGCTTCGAATCGCCTGCGTTTGAAAGGTGCCCTCTTTGCGCCCGTGTTGCTGCTCAGTCTGCTCGCCGCGCCGGATTTGCACGCGGACAATGCCGCGGGGCCGCGCGTGCAACACGTCATTTTGATCAGCCTGGACGGGTTCCACGATTTCGACCTGGCGCGATACGTCGCCGGCCACCCCGGCTCGGCGATGGCGCGGCTGTCGAAGAACGGCATCACCTACACCAACGCGCGGACCACCGGCCCTTCGGACTCTTACCCGGGTTCACTGGCGCTGACTACCGGCGGAACCCCCATCTCGACCGGCATTCTGTACGACAATTCGTGGGATGACACCCTTTCCCCGCCCGGCTCGAACTGCTCCACCGTCGGCACTCAGGTCCTCTACGACGAAAGCGTCAACACGGGAAATGGCGACACCTTTTTCCCGAGCATCGACCCCACTCTGCTGCCCCTTGACCCCCGTCACGGTTGTACACCTGTGTTCCCGCACCAGTATCTGCGGGTGAACACCATCTTCAACGTGGCGGCCGCAGCCGGCCTCGTCACGGCTTATGCCGATAAACACCCCACCTACGAGATCTATAACGGCCCAAGCGGTCCATCGGTAACCGACTTGTTCCTTACCGAATCCTCGGCCTTCGACTCCGACACCAATCCCCCGGTCATCCAGACCAATGACGACATGAAAGTCCAGGCGATGTTGAACTGGATTGAGGGGTTTAATCACGACCGCACCCGCTTCATCGGAGTGCCCTCCATTTTCGGCATGAACTTCCAGACGCCCAACATCTTCCAGAAGAATTTCGGCTACGCCGACGCAGCCGGCACTCCCACCGCGGGGCTCGCCTCCGGTTTCGACTTCATCGATCACGAACTCGGCCTGATCCTCGCCAAACTGGATGCTCAGAACCTGACGCGCTCTACCGTCTTCATCCTCGCTGCCAAACACGGCAACTCCCCGGTGGACCCCGCGCTCAAACGCACCACGGATGACGGCCCGTATACTGACCTCGTCAACAGCGTGGCGCCAAATCTGCTTGCCAATCTGACTGATGACGATGAAGCCATCATCTGGCTCACCGATCATTCCAAGGCGGAACAGGTAGCCGCAGTCCTGCGCGCGAATATCGATCAAGTCGGCGGCGGAACTGTCTTCGTGGGCGCGGAATTGGACGATCTTCTGGGCGGCCGAATGATCGCCAACCGCCGTCCCGATGTTATTGTGAACTCGACGCTGGGTGTGATCTATTCGTCGCACCCCCAAAAGCTGGTCGAACACGGCGGATTCCACGAAACCGACCGGCACGTGTCGCTGCTTGTGTCCAACCCTGCGCTTCCGGTAGGCCAAATTCGGGCTCCCGTGAGTAACACGCAAGTCGCGCCCAGTATCCTCAAGTTGTTGGGGCTCGATCCGCGCGCGCTCCAGGCCGTCCAGCAGGAGGAAACCCCGGTGCTCCCGGGTTTAGCGGTCCCAAACGGCAACTAGCCGTCCGTTCGAGTAACTCCGGTCGAGAACAACCTCCAGGCGGCCGAGGCCGGCGATGCCAAAGCCCGCTTGTCGCAGTTGCTCGATGACGTCGAGCGCGGAGAGACGCTCGTCATCACCAGGCACGGTCGGGCCATTGCCCGAATCGTCCCCGATGTCAGGAAGAAGTCGACCGAGCTCTGGCGAGCATCCGTGAGCTTCGCAAGCGGACTCGGAAGCTCAGCCTCGAACAAATCCTGTCGGCGCGAGACGAAGCGCGCAAGTACTGATGCCGTTTAATTCGATCCGGCCGCTTGGGGTGTCACATGGATCAGGGCGCCGGGATTCGCGTCTTCCAGCATCCACAGCGAGCCATCGGGGCCTTCTTCCACATCGCGGATGCGCTTGCCCACATCCCAGCGCTCGGCGGCTTTGGCACCGCCATGACCGTCAAAGACAATGCGGTTGAGCGACCGTGTCCCCATGCCGCTAATGAAGCCGTTGCCGTTCCATTGCGGGAAAGTCTCGGTGCCGCGGTAGAACATCAGGTTGCCCGGGGCGACCACCGGCGTCCAATAAATCACCGGCTTCGCCAAATCGGGCCGCGTGTCCGGATTGGGAATCGGTACGCCGCTGTAGTTCGGGGCATAGCCGACGAGCGGCCAGCCGTAATTCTTACCTGCCTCGATGAGGTTCAGTTCGTCGCCGCCGCGTGGACCGTGCTCGACTTCCCACAGTTCGCCGGTGGGGGAAAACGCCAGGCCGTACGGCGTGCGGTGGCCACTGGTCCAGGTTTCCGCCGGCGTCAGGTTCTCCGCGGGAAACGTATATGTGCTCACCACCTTCGCCGTTTTGGCGGCTTCGGTGTCGCTGGGTGGATCGATCAGCGGAATCGTGCCCGCCCCGGTTTTGCCGGCGTTGGGATTGCCGGGCGCGGGTTTGCCGTCCAGCGTCAGCCGCAGGATCTTGCCGACAGGCTGGTTGGGGTCCTGGGCGGGGGTGAACCGCTGGCGGTCTCCCACCGAGAGGAACAGATACTGCCCGTCGGGCGAGAAAGCGATCTGCCCGCCTTCCTGCCCGCCTTTGCCCTTGGGCATCTGGCGCCAGAGCACATCGAAATTTTCCAGTCTCGGCCCCTGGCGTCCGGCGGTGTTCAACTTGGCGCGCGCGAGCGCCAGCCCCCCGCCGTAGTCGCCTGGCTCCACATAGGTGAGATAGATACTTTGGTCGGTTGCGTAATGCGGCGAAAGAAAGACGCCCAGCATGCCGTTCTGGCCCTGCCAATAAACCGGCGGCGTATTGCCCACCATGGTCTTCTCGCCCTGCTGGGTCACCAGCCAGACAGGCCCGATCTTTTCGGTGATCAGCATGCGCCCATCGGGCAGGAACGCCAGCCGCCAGGGCAGTTCAAAGCTGGCCACCGTGGTCATTTTGAATGGCAGGCTGGTTTCGGGCTTCGTGTCGCCCGCATTGACCTGGGCCCAGGCCGCCATCGAGGCCAGGGTGAATAGCAAACCCGCTTTCGCCAATTTCATCGTCATTTGTCTTTGGTTCCTCAGCGCCCGATCTTCAGCGATTCAGGGCCTATTTGTGTATCGTACCCTACCGCGGACGTCGTGATTCAGGCCGGATCGAAATGCTCCAATAAGAAAGAACAGCCTACACAGAGGGCGCAGGGATTTCAATTCAAACCGCCTAACGTCCGTAAACGCGCATTTCCTTGCCGTCCGCCAGCACAACGCGTTCAAGCCGGACGATCTTCTGGCCGTCGGCGTACTGATAGCCGATGCCCGTGATCACGTCGCCGGGCTTCACCGTCGTTTTGGTCCAGCCGTTGGCCGTCATCCGGACGATGGCGGGGCCGCCGACCTTCCATTTCTCCGTCCGGCCGTCATTGGTCTGCACCTCCAGGGTCATCATGGGGTGCGGATTGGCCCACTCGAAGTCAGTGACGGTGCCCTTCACAGTCACGAGCCGTTCCATGCTCACCGGCCATGAGTGATGCGCCGATAGAGGCACTGCGGCAGAGACCAGAAGGATGACAAACCCGGGGACGCATAAGGCCTTCATCGTGGCTCTCCTCCTCGGTGCAATTCTATCAGGCTCAATCAAAAACCAGGATGGCGTTTCTCGGGGCTAGCCGTTTTCCACACGCGCCTTGATATCCGAGTACGCCGCATCGATGAGCCTGCGGAGCGCTGCGGCATTCGTGGCCGTTTCCGGTCTCAGCTTCACATGGCGCATGAACTTTCCGGCGCCCTGCAGCAAACGAGCCGGATCCGGCAGCGCTGCGCCGTGAAAGAACCCCACGTTTACGTGCGAAGTGAATACATTGACGT
>CAZKQQ010000129.1:0-19306 GCA_964554945.1 uncultured Solibacteraceae bacterium
GCACCAGGCAAGGCCGCGCGAGTGTAACGGTGTACCTCAAGATCGAACAGCGAGAATCCTGCACTGGTCAACAAACGATCGATATTCCTGAAGGTGTTAGATTCCCCGTGGACCAAGCCATGGAATTGAGACTCCACTGCGATTCCAAGCACTTGCCCGCTCGATAGCAATTCCTCTGCGCCGCACAGTACCTGGTAATCGGATCCATCCGTGTCAATTTTGATGAAATCCACGGCCTGCGGATGATCGCGTAAAAAGAATTGATCCAATTCGATCATTTCGTCGGTGTAGAGGCCGGCGCCGGTTCCATCGAAGTAGGTAGCAGCGTAATTACAGTTCGCAATCTGCGCCGCCTTGGCGGCGCTGGTACGCTCGAAGGGTTGCGTATCCGGCACGGTCGCCGGGGATTGATAAGCCTTCTTGCCGACGAGGAAAGGATAATAATGGTAATCCTTTTTGCCCACGCCCGCGTTCAGACGCTTAATTTCATTCACCAACCCGTCAAATCCAAACGCTCGAAGATTGTCGCCAAAAACCTCCCAATATCCGTCGATCCCACCGCTTGCTCCTACGTCCACCAGACAGAAAGGGTTCTCTCGAAAGACACCGCTCTGAACCAGGTGTCTGGTCAAAGAAGGGTTCGAATTGATGCGGGGAGTATGCATATGCTTAACCTATCGGACGCGTGGAAATACCATGAGAAACACATTTCGGGTGGCACCACCGGATTGCAGCAACCATGAGGCTGGGTCGCGGAACCTGCATACATAAATTTAGCACGCGTCGAAAAGGGTTACATGCATCCGCGCCGTCCAATCGGTTAGACATTCAGCGACCAGAACGGAAGTAAATCGAGCATGAACCGCTTGTCTCGTCTGAGCGTTTATTGCTCGCTCAAAGAAAAAGGGGACGGTATTGGCGCGGTGTGCTATGCTTTTCATTCTTCAGGGTGGGTGCGTCCTTTCGGAGCCTACCCTCCGGCGGCCCAGGCCCGCAGCAATCCCGTTTCTTTCGAGAGGGCGTGCCGCAGTCTAGGGGCGGACGGGATAACAGGCGGATCTGTGAGGATACTGGGCATCGCAAGCTGGTTTCACGACTCCAGCGCGGCACTCCTGGAAGACGGCAAACTCGTCTCGTACGCAGAAGAAGAGCGCTTCAACCGCGAGAAGCACACTCCTGCATACCCACTTCATTCGATCGACTGGGTGCTCGCTTCAAACAGAGTCACTCTCGATGATGTCGATGAAGTGGTCTTCTACTTGAGGCCCGATCAATATCTGCGGACGGGATTGAAAGCATTTGCTGCTCAGTTTCCATCCTCTCTTAATCTGCTTCGAAAAAACGCTTCAACAGTATCGCCGTTAAAGCGGCTCTGGTTAATGGGCCGACTTAAGCAGATTCTCTGCCGAAGGCACCATGCCCGCGGGAAATTCCATGTCGTTTTTCTCGACCATTACCGCACACATCAGGGCAGCGCCTTCTATGCTTCCGGGTTCGACGAGGCCGCGATTCTGACCATGGATTTCGCCGTCGACGGGACGACCGAGGTGATCGCTCATGGGCGAGAGTTGAAGATCGTCGATAAGGCCAAGAATCACATCCCCCATGGTTTTGCAGTACTGTACGCGGCGATCACGCACGTGCTTGGTTTCAACTGGTATGACGAGTATAAGGTGATGGGGATGGCGGCCTATGGCGAGCCGCGGTATTTGAAACAGATTCAGCAGCTCTTTTCTTACGATCCGGCCACAGGGCGGCTGATGCTGAATCTCGACTATTTTGAGTTTCACAAAGCTGGTCGATCCAGATTGTACTCGGGTAAGATGGCAGAGTTGTTTGGAGCGCCACGGGAAGCTGGGGAGCCAATTACACAGCGCGAGTACGATCTAGCGGCCTCCCTGCAAGCAGCGACTACGGAGTACGGCATCGCGATGGCGAAACTGGCGAAGCAACTCACGGGCTCGAAGAACTTGTGCATGGCTGGGGGGGTTGCACAGAACTGTCTGATGAACCAGGCAATCTGCGACTCGGGTATTTTCGATAATGTATTCATTCAGCCATTGGCGGGCGACGTGGGAGGTTCCCTGGGAGGAGCCCTTTACCAGTACCACCACGTTCACGAACTGCCTCGTTGCTACGTCATGCGGCATCTTTATCTCGGACCGGACTATAATCCGGAGATTCCTCAGGCTATCGGAAAATTCGCCTTGACAGAGCGGCCTTGTGTATGTTGGCAAGCAGCAGTGGCCAAGGCCGTGGCGGACGGCCTGGTGGTCGGTTATGTAGACGGCCGCATGGAAGCCGGGCCGCGCGCCCTCGGGGCCCGGTCAATAGTAGCGGACCCGCGCCGGGCTGATATGAAGGATATTCTCAACTCACGGGTAAAGCATCGGGAGCATTTTCGCCCCTTCGCTCCATCGGTTCTGTCTGGAAAGATCGACGAAGTTTTCGAGCCGTTGCCGTCCTGTCGGTCTCTTGAATATATGATTACCACGATGTCTGTACGGCCGGAGTGGCGGCATCGCGTACCAGCAATCACCCACCAGGATGGAACGGCCCGGGTTCAAGCCGTGCGGGAAGAATTGTCTCCCAATTATTACCGTGTAATCGCCGAATTTGAGAAACTCACAGGAGTACCGCTGGTGATCAACACCTCGTTTAACGATAACGAGCCGATCGTCTGCACGGTTGATGATGCGATTCGCTGCTTCATCCGGACACGAATTGATCTTTTGGTGCTAGGGGGGAAGTTGTTTTATCGAACTGATAATCAGGCCATAGTCAACGGCTAGCAAGTAAGCATGACGGTCAAAATCGATGACCGTGTGCGGGACTGAGAATTCTATATTCTTACGGAGGCGTGATGAAGGCTGAAGAGCAGCACGGCGCCCGACCCGTTCGGGTCGTAATTAACGTGCCAATATTGAATGAGATCCAAAATATTGACCGGCTGGTTACGGGCATACGACGAGAGTTGGATGGAGTCGATTACGTGCTCCTGATCGTCGACGACGGAAGCACCGATGGCACCCTCGAATACCTGAAAGAGGCGGCTTTAGCGAGCGGCAATAGCATTGTCCTGCTGCACCGCAAGAAGACACGGCCCGGGTGCCAGCGCGGGGCGGCTCTTCTTGCAGGCCTGCAATGGGCCGTTGACGACGGGAGGTTTGATGTGTTCGTTGAGATGGATGGCGACCTTTCGCATCGGCCTGAAGAGCTGCGCCGGGGAATAGAGGAAATCGCCAAGGGGACGACTGACGTCGCGATCGCGTCTAAGTATGTCCATGGAAGTCAAATTACGGGCCGAACCTTGGATCGAACTCTGATTAGCGTGGTCTGTAATATGGCCGTTCGCACGGTACTTAGGTGGAATATTTCGGACTACAGCAACGGTTACCGCTTCTACAATAGAAAGGCCGCAGAGCTGATTCCGCGGTTTTCGATTCGCTACGGGAGTCCTATTTATTTATCCGAGGTGATGGCGCTGTGGCTGGCTCAGGGCATGCGCGTTATTGAAATACCCAGCCATTATGTTGGCCGCAATGAAGGATGGTCCAAGGTCCGATTTTTGGACTACATTAAGGCTGGCCTTGCGGTGTTGGAGATCGGGGCCCGTTACCGCGTCTTCGGATTTCCAAGTATCTCGGAATCGACGATAACACACGAATCGGGTGCGGTCCGTGCGGCGCTAATCGGGGAGGGGCGTGCTGACCGAAGTGAGTAGACTTTCACTTGTCCGCGAATTCTGGGATCAAACTCCATGCGACGGACAAGCAACCTATGCTCTCCGTGCTCGGTTGCGGTATGGAAAAGATCCTTGGTTGAAGCCGCTGCTAAAGAGCATTGCCGCTCGACATCATGGCATTCTTGAGGTCGGGTGCGGACAAGGCACCGACGGCATCACAATCTGCCAGTTCATGAATCCCACCGGAGAGTACACCGGCGTCGATCTTTCGCCGTTAAGCCTGGCAAGTGCGCGAATTTCTTCCGATGAAGTGGCCCGAGAGCTAAACGTCAAGCCTTCGTTCAAAACGGCTAATGCCGAACACCTCCAGTTCGAGGACAACTCCTTCGACTGCATCCTGTCTGTCGGCGTGTTACACCACACGGAGAATACGGGGCAGGCAGTTTCAGAGATACGGCGTGTTCTGGCGCCGAGCGGGACCGCTTATATTTGCTTATATCGGACGATGGCTCCAAAGCTGCTGGCGGCTCATCTCCTGCGAGGCTTTCAACGCGGAGTGGACCGGCTTCTGGGAACCGACCGTTCGCTCTACCGCCTGACGCGGGCTACTGGCATAGAGAGATACGTGGGAACCGCTGTTCACGAATGCTTCGGGGTGCCGATCTTGCGTAGCTATACGGCCCGAGAGATGCGCGCCCTATTTCAAGACTTCTCCTCTTTGCGGTTGAGTTGTCACGGAGTGGGGCTTCCGCCGATCGGTTGCAACGAGTTCATTGAGCATGCGGGAGGCAAGCTCTTCGGCTATTTGTGGCTTGCTGAAGCGACAAAATAACACCGTAACCGGCCGTGATTTCCGAATGTTAGGTATGGAACCCCCAAATAGTGCATCGCGTTTGTTGCCAGTCCTCTTAGACCGACTGACAAGGTGGGTCCTGGTGGCCGTCATTATCGCAATGAGCGTGCTTGTTCTTCAAAAGAGCCTTCACTTTGTGGCTGTCCGGCCTCCGATTAATGTTGATGACAGTGAGGGTAACGTATCGCTTAGCTTCGAGAAATACGGCCGTTATGGTTTCTTGGCAAGTCCTACGCAGGGACTCTACGAAGTGGACCGCACTCATGCATTTTTCAATTATGGGCCGCTTTATTTCTATGTCGGCGCCGCGCTGGTGTGGCTCTTCGGGCCTTCCGTGGGGCTATTCCGGATGATACATCCGATTGGCTTGTTCTTTATCGTCATTCTATTCTTGTGGACATTTCGTAAAACATCGCTTATCGGGACCGCCTTATTTGCAGTCTCGATATACAAAATGTACCTTTGGTCCCAGTGGCCCCTTGGACGGCCCGACATTATGGTTTCCATATGTATCGCGGCGATGTTGCTGTGTTCGGCAAGAGCGATCGATCGAGGCTCCTGGTCGAGTTGGATAGGTGTAGGCTTTTTCGCTTCAAGCGCTGCTACGACTCACCTGATTGCGTTGGGTATTATTCCGGCCGCAGGGATTATTTGGCTGTTGAGCGTGATTCCAGAAGTACACAGTGGCAAGAAGCAGGCGGTCAAGTCGCTTTCCGCCTTAGTGCTTGGCGGTGTGTTGGGAGTCTTGGTTTATCTTGCGGCGATCGACTTTAGACTCGGCGATCTATTTATACTCGGTCGAGCTCAAGCCGGCGGGTATCCGAAATCATTCTTGCAGGGCCTTCGAGATCATGGCTCCTACGCCTGGTCCGCAGTGACCCGCACGAAACTTTATATTCTGGCATTCGTATTCGGCAGCACGTGCGTTGTCGCCGCAGCGGCAGTGTTCAGACCAATTGCGGAACGGCGCAGAGTGCTTTCTTTGGTGATGCCGCCAGTTGTAGTCGCGGTTGTTTATCAATTATCAATTGGCTTCTATGGAAGCAATCATTCGGGCTATGTAATCGCGTCACAAGTAACAACACTGTGGGCAGTGTCGGCTTTCATCGCCATCATGGTGGCTGGAATCGAAGAACGATTCGGTTCCCTAGGCCGATGGGTCCGCATAACCACGCGGTCGGCTACGGCTTTGGCTGTTCTATTTAGTACGGCGAGTTGGGCGCGCACACCTAGTCTTTGGGAGGAGCGTAGTGCCGGAAACGTGAACTTTGAAGATTACATAAGGCAAGTGACTGAGTCCCTACCGGAGCGCGCCGCGGTATGGGGCAGCCTCTATTTCGGCGTTGATGCGGGTGACCGGACGGACCTGGTTCAATTTCTTCAGATGTTCGGAGTTGTGCAACAGGATTTCCGGGTTGAAGAACGCCCTCGCCTCGCCCCCGACTTCCTGCTGTTGAGCAATTATGAGCTGGACGCCACGACAGTGCAGGCCCTAGATCATCAGCAGAGTCTGATTGATACGTTCACGGCGCTGTTTCCAAAAACGCGCTATCGGCTTGCCCGGCTCGTCTATGCGCCGCCTTATGGCACCACGCGCATATACGAGCGGAGTACTGCGGCTGATGAGGGAGGACAATCGGATGTCACGGTATCCGTCAACGACGGAGCCAGCCGTCAATGGACCGGGCAGCTCTCGGCGCCGCTGGACGTGGCGTTCTCGCCAGCCGAACCCGTGACTGCGAATCTGCTTATCTATAGCCTCAAGCCAAAGCGCAGCTCCTCTAGCGCGATCGTGGGCAATCTGCCTCCGGGAATGTACGTAATCACTGTTGATATTCAGCGCGATAATTCCGATGAGGCGGGCGAAATCCTAGCTACTCCTGGACGATATTTCTTCTGGCGTAACGCTTATAGTGAATATTCTGTCCCAAGCGCTCTGTATTGGAGAGGACAAACGAAAATAACAATGGTGGTGGATCACTTGGGCGGCGCGCTATATATCAGCAGGTTCGAAAACAAGCCGGCACCTGCGGACGGGGAAGCGCCCGACTTGGCCGCCAGCTTGTACGGCATTCGCAAGGGTCCAAAGGGGCCAGTCTTGGCGGGCTTCGACGGCCATACCGGAATCCGTGTGATTTCAACACGGCGCGTGTTACCGTTAGCGGACAATACCGGCAGACTCAAGCAGGTGGAGATCCCATCGCCTGTCGCATGGACGCGACTGAATTCCGCTGTTTCGGTCCAGGGAATGGATGGCGGAAGTGTCAGGATAATCGGTAGTGTTCCACCTGACAGCCGGCTCCTACAGAGCGCCCCGGTCAGGCTCGAAGCAAACCAGCGGTTCATATTGTCACTGCCCACCTCTCCGGCGACGGGAGCCGTAGAGGTCGGGGTCCTCGATAGCAATGGTTCCTGGTTGGCCTCTCCGACTATGATGCCGCGCCGGGTTGTGTTTGAAACGCAGCATCAGACCAACGCCACAATGGTCATAATGAACAGCAGCCCTTCCCTCGATGTGATGGTCAGCCCAGGGACCTTGATGCCCGTATTCCCGAAAGAACTGTATGTCGATCGGTTGATGGAGCATCGCCGATACGGCGTCAAATTAGCGAAACCACGTTGACCGGTCCGCCTTCAGCCGCTCTTCTGACAAACCCAGACTCTCATGAGCCCATCCGTGGTGACGCATTGTCCCAGTTTGCCGAACCGGGAGAACGGATCCATGCTGCTGGGCCATTCGGCGAGAATGGCAAGGCCATGTCGAGCGAGCAATTGGCGTACTTCTTGCGCTCGAAAGACCCACAGGATCGGAACATACATGTGATCCATGATGAAGTTATTCCAAACCCGGCTACGTCCCATAAGACCGTGAAGTTTTCCAAATGGAATTCGTGAACCCATCCAGCGCATCACGCGTACGGCTGCTTCGAACGCCGAATCGGCGAAGCAATAGAGCGAAATGTACGTCGTTCCGCCGGGTTTTAGAACTCGCGCGATTTCGCTGACCGCTTGTTCGGGTGCTGCCGTGTGGTGCGCGACGCCGAGACAGGCTACGAAATCGAAGCATTGGTCGGGAAACGGCAGATTCAGGATGGAGCCGCGCAACAATCGGATGGCGTCCAGATTACGGCTCGCCAGGATTCGCCTGGCCAAGCGAAGGCTTTCTTCGTTGAGATCGATTGCGTAGACTGGTCGAAAACCTTGTTGACTGCATGCGATCGCGACGTCAGCCGTGCCTCCACACCCAGCGTCGAGGGCAATTCCAGCGGGAGAAATCGGCAATTTCCCGAGGGTGCGAGTAAACTCGATCAGTGTCGGCCGCTGGAGGCCTTTTCTTTCCGATTCATTCATCCGAGAATGAATCGGAGTATAAAAATGCTCGATAGTCGGAGAATTGGTCGCCCGGTCGAGATTCTTGGGCATTTACAAATCAGATGAGAAGCGCTCTATCTGCCGTCGACCTGAGCCATCGCCGATCGTTCTTCCAGCGTGTGTTGGACCGCTTCGGTAAGGGCGGAACGGCCCAGGGTGAGCAACTCCGTCACCGGCTCAAATAGTTCCATCGGTAGGACGCGCCAGCAGTCCAGCACGACAATTGCTTTCGATGGCTTAAGGTCAGAAGGCGACAGGTTTCGGTATTCGGGCCAGGCAGTGGTAATCGCTAATACATCGGAGAGGCTGGCACAGTGCTGAGCCGTTCGAGCAATGGTTACACTTCCGATCAGATGCCTTTTCGCGTTTTCCATTGCCGCCGGATCGTGCACTACAACGCGCGCTCCAGAGCTCAGCAAGTGTTTCGCCAACGCCAGCCCTTGCGATTCTTCAATCACATCAGTATCCGGTTTGTAGGCAAGTCCCAGAATCCCCACCGTTCCGCCTTCCGGCAACCGCGACAGGATCAGTTCCGCTAAACGTGGCACTTGCCGACGGTTCATCTGGTCGGTGGCTTCGGCCAGCAATGCCGGCACTCCATTGGCACGCGCCAATGCCGAGAACGCCACATTGTCGCGCGGGAAACACGGGCCGCCATAGCCGAGCGCGCCCTTGAGATACTTGTTTCCGATCCGACTGTCGCAACCGATCGCCGAGGTCACTACGTCAACATCCGCTCCCGGCAGCGTCTCGCAGACTTGCGCCAGCATGTTCGCATACGAGATCTTCGTGGTGACAAACGTGTTCACCGAGAGCTTCGTCAGCTCCGCATTCACATAATTCATACGCTGAATGCGAGGACCGCTCTCGCATACTACGGTGTATAAAGTTTCGAGCAGTTCGCCGGAGCGCTCATCCGATTCACCGATCAGAATCATGTCCGGGTTCAACATGTCGTGAATCACGCTGCCCAGGGCAATGAACTCCGGGTTATAGCAAAGCCCGAAACCCTCCCCACATTTCTTGCCCGAATTCGTCTCTAGCACTGGCAAAAGTATGCCGCCGGTGGAACCCGGCATCACCGTGCTCGACAGCACCACAAGATGCCATTCGTTCTTCTTCCGAAGCGCGGCTCCAATCTTCTCGGCGGCGGTCAAGACGTACCGCATGGAAAAGGTTCCATCGGGATCGGAAGGGGTCGGAACGATGATGAAAGTAACCTCCGTTTCCAGAATCGCCTTCTCAAAGTCCATGGTCGCGGTCAGGCGATCGCGATTGGCTTGGATCATCTTCTCCAAACCAGGCTCGTTCACCGGCGCGTGTCCCTGTTGTAGCGCCAGCACGTATCCGGGGTTAATATCCACGCCCACCACCGAATTCCCCTTGTGCGCCATGACGGCTGCCATGGGAGCGCCCAGTTTCCCTAGTCCGATAATCGATAGCTTCATCTATTCCTACTCCTGGCGCACGATCGGCATCCGCCATCCTGTGCCGAACGCGCGTGAAGTCACCTTTAATACGGGTGCTGCCTGCTTCCGCTTAAACTCCGCCATTCGAACCAGACGGAGCACCCGCCGTACCGTCCGCTCGTCAAAGCCTTGTGCGATGATCTCCTCCGCCGACTGGCACTGCTCCACATGCAGCTCCAGAATCTGGTCCAGCAATTCATAGGGCGGAAGGCTGTCCTGATCGGTTTGATTGGGCCGCAGCTCCGCGGATGGAGCTTTCGTGAGAATCGCTTCGGGAATGTCCGGCTTTCGCTGATTGCGCCAGCGCGCCACGCGGTAGACCATCATTTTCGGCAGGTCGGCAATGACGGCCAAACCGCCATTCATATCGCCGTATAAAGTGCAATACCCGACTGCCAACTCCGACTTGTTGCCCGTCGTCAAGAGCAGCGATCCGTATTTGTTCGAAAGCGCCATCAGCAGATTGCCGCGAATGCGCGACTGGATGTTTTCCTCGGTCACGTCCTGAGAATATGCCCGGAACGCGTCAGCCAGAGCCGAGTCATAGACGTCCATAATGCCGGAGATTGGCAATGTCAGCGTCTCGATACCAAGAGCCTGTGCCAGCGCGGCTGAGTCATTCACGCTGCCCTCGCTGGAATATCGGGAAGGCATCATAACGCCCAGGACATTCTTTGGGCCCAACGCATCGGCGGCAATCGCTGCTGTCAGTGCCGAATCGATACCGCCTGACAGGCCAAGCAGAACTTTCTTGAAGCGCGTTTTGCGAGCGTAGTCCCGGACGCCCAAAACCAGGGCGTTCCAGATTTCGGCTTCGGGCGTGAAATCGTCTTCCGCGACAGTGCCCGTCCCGGCTTCCAGGTCCACCACCAGCACGTCTTCTTCGAAACCCCGGGCGCGCGCGAACAGCCGGCCTTGGGCGTCAAACACCGCACTGCGTCCGTCAAAAATCAGGTCATCATTGCCGCCGACCTGGTTCACGTAGGCGATCGGCAGGCCATGCTTCTGCGCCATGTGACCGAGCATCTGTTCGCGAAAAACCTGCTTGCCGGCTGTGAACGGCGAGGCCGAGAGGTTGAGAATTGCCGTCGCACCGGCCTGCGCCAGGTCCTCAATCGGATCGTGGTGATAGCGCCGGCGTTTCCAGAAATCCCTGTCGTTCCAAACGTCCTCGCAGATGCTGATTCCGAGCCGGTGCCCTTTCCAGTCCAGAATGAAAGGTCCATGAGCCGGTTCGAAATAGCGGTCCTCGTCAAAAACGTCGTACGTCGGCAACAATGTCTTGTGAAATGCCGGGCCTACCGCGCCATTGTGTAAGAGCACGGCGCTATTGAATAGCGGGCGCCCCATTTCGGAAGGATTCGGTGTGGCGATGCCAACCAGCAAAGGCGGGGCGCTCGCCAGCTCCGCCGCAATCCGGCCGAGCATCTGGCAGCTGCGGCGCACGAATCCCTGGTTCATCAGGAGATCGCGCGGAAGATAACCCATCAATGCCAACTCAGGCGTGACCGCTAAGTCGGCGCCTTGTGACTGGGCAGCGCGGACACTCCGAATGATCAGATCTGCGTTGCCGTCGATGTCACCTGCTGTCGGGTTAATCTGTAAAAGCGCCAGTCGCAAAATGAATTCACCCGTCTCTTTGGTCTTGCGGAAGCAGTTCAACCCCGCGCGTTTGAGCACCTTAGTTTAACAACAATTCCGGGCTCTTTCCAGAATCAGATGAACGTACGTCTCGATTAGAATCGGCGGAAAAGCACTTACAATGCCAAAATGATTAGTGCTCTTGATCGTTCGGCTGACCCGGCGCCGATCGTGTCATATTGACTCATCGGCGACTACAGCCTCACGTACTCAGTTCTTCTAACTCCAGGATCTCTTCGGCAGGGCGATCACGGGTGAGTTTGAGCTGCGATCGCCTGCTCGGTGAAATGCTTGCGCGCCTCGGAGCCGTAAGGTAAACTGCAAAAGCATTATTGAATTGTGGAGGGATCGCATCGTGAATAGAACGGGATTATTGATGTGCGCAGTGGTGGCCCTGACCTCGTTGCCGGTATTCGCCGCGGATTCCACTCCGGTGGTCGACCGGGGCTTGCCACAGATCAATCTCAACAACTCCTCGGGCCCGGTCCGCAGTAATGTGAGGTGGAGCTGGTACGAACAGGGCTTTGTAGGCGACACCTTCAAGCTCGGCAGCCCCGGCGAGCTTTGGATCATCGATTCCATTCGTACATGGACCGTGCCGGGCAGTTCCGATGAGCGGGCGAGCCAACTCGGTGATTTTTATCAGGACGTGCGGCTCTACTTTGGTAAATCATCAGGCGACTTGACCCCGGTGGCGGCCGGCGCCCTGATGCCCGGACGTAGCGCAACCGCCAACCCCAACATTCAAGTCAGTGAGCCGCGGCAGAGCGCTGCGGTTCTCTACGATGACTTCGGCACGGATCTCCCAATTTGGCAGCTCGATTTCAGTAATCTGAATCTCGTCGTTGACGGCGGAACGTCCTACAGCTTCGGCGTGTGGGGTAATGGAAGGCCCGTACCCGGGACGGCCGGAAAGAGCTATCAATGGTTCAACCACGCGTCGAATGCGGCTCTGAGCGGAACACCGCAGGACTCCGCGGACGGCTTGATGCTGTTGTTCGATGCCGCCGGACGTTCCCAGGGGACACTGAATGCCAACGGTTCCGGGTGGGACAAGTCGGCAGACATCAACGTACAGGTATTCGCGCATCCCGTACGCTCACCTTTGCATGCTCCTACGGGATCGATTCCAAAGAGCGCGGAGTAAGAGCCTCCCGCATTGCAGCTTGGCATTGGGTCTCATCGTTGGGTCTCCACTCCGCCTGTTCGCGGCCGGCGGGCCGTTGCCGTAGCACTTAGCGGCGTCCAAGGCCCCGGATTGCCGGCCGGCAGCGGAGCCCGGCGTTGACGCACAACCGAACCGGAATACGCATCCGTTTGGCGCTTCCCCTGCTCGTCGCGTTAGTCGCCCAGGCCTTTCTGATCTTTTATCATCTCGACCTTCTCGATGCGTGGGGCGACGAGCTATTCACCTGGAATACAGTCACTCATTCTCTAAGCGAGATCGTGCCGATTCTGCAGCGCGACGTCCACCCCCCTCTTTATTTTTTTCTCCTCCACGGCTGGATGCAAGTTCCGCTTCCCTGGACAGGCATTGCGGCGCTGAGGGCGTTTTCTGCGGTAATGGCGATGCTCTGCACTGTGTTGATCGACCAGTTCTGGCTGAGAGGTTGGAGACTGTCCCTCCGTTGTCTAGGTCTGGCGCTGTTTGCGTTTTCGCCCTGCCTTTTGCTGTATGGGCGCATGGCACGCTCGTATTCCATGCAGGCCGCGCTCGCAATGGTTGCCCTATTTTTCTTATGGCGCTGGATGGAGCGTCCGCACGAGCTGGTCGCACGGGCGCTGCCCGCCTGGGCGGCCATGGTGCTGCTCCTTTATACGCACTATCTGCCCGGCCTGGCGATTCTGGCCGGCTTCGCTTTGACGGGAGGACGGCCCGTTGGCCGAATCCGTATCGCCGCGTGGACATCAGCGTGTCTCGCCGCGTACGCTCCCTGGATCACCGCGCTTGCTGCCTCGCTTGCCCGATGGGGACAGACCGGCGCGCATTACCAACTTGCCCGCGGTCCGGTGCTGGAACAGGCTTTCAAAACCACATTCGCGCTGATCTCTCTGACGATCGGGGAATCGTTCACGCCCCTCGTACTGTTGCTGGTCCCCTTGAGTATTTGGATGATTTGGCGAGGATGCCGCATCCGAACCCCTGGGCTCCCTGGCTGGCCGACAATCGCAGTGAGCGCCATCATTGGCTACATCGGTGCGACGCGTTGGGTGGCCTGGCCGTTTGTGCCCGCCCGGCTTCTCTGGTTGCTGCCGTTTCTCGTATTGGCGCTGACAATCGGATTGCTGCGCTCTAGTGTCGCTCTACGATATGGCCTGGCCGCGGCGATCCTGCTATCGTATGCTTCCTCTTGTGTCTACTACTTCCGCCGCGAGAATTTCATCAACCTCGGATATGTGGCGCCGGTACGCGAAATTGCGAACAAGCTCCGTACGCAAGCCTCACCTCGGGACGTAATTCTCGCGGATGCGTTTAATGGGGACGCGGAAGCAATCCGTCATTACCTCGGCAGCGGTTTCACCTTCGTTGGCATAACCGGCGAGAGCGCTCCCCAGGCGAGGGAAGTCGCGCGCGGGTCCGGCGTGGGCGCGGTGTGGATCGTTCGGAGCACGCGTGACATTTCGCCGGGCGGTTTGATCACCAGTATTGAGGCGGACGTCTGTAAGGGCCGCGCCAGTTTCGAAACACTCTATGAGCCTATACCCGCCTGGGAGCGCGCTGCGATGCAAATCGTGACTGGCGCCCCTGCGCCGGAATATTTCTACCGGTTAACTCTTTGCCGGTAGATGGCGCCGCTTCAACGCCGGCGCTACGGTCACCGGGCCGCGAGCGGATAAACCAAGCTCTCGCGCAGCCACTCGGCGTTCTTATTGACATCTTCCGTCAGCCGCTCGCATAAACCTTCGCGTTGCTCGAACAGGCGATAGCCCTCGCGCGGCCGCAAATACCCCCGGGCCTTCGGCTCCCTCGCAAACAGCACTGCCTCTCCTTCTTCAGCCGCCATTCGCTTGTACCGCTGGCGGTTGTCCAACAGCGCTTTCACCAGAAACGGAATCACAGTCGAGTAGTCCGCCTGCATCGATTCGGTGGTCTGCAAATACGTGTCCTTATCCACCTTGCCCCACGTTACCGCTTCCGCCGGTGGGCACGACGAAAGGGATCCGTCCGTCACCGGCGCCGTCACAATCTGCACGTCGAACTGGTACCCGCGCACGTTCGGCAATCCTAGAACCTGTCCTAATGCCGGCTCTGGCTGTAGGTTGTAGTTCTTGGGAACTCCGCCTCCCAGAATTACGGTCCCGATGGCGCGTGCCGGATGTTCGAACAACCCCCAACGATGATAGGCGCAAGCCTCGAAAACCTCGCCGTGCAAATCGAGGTCGAACCCATATTCCGGTATGAGGCGAGCCTTTCGCATCGCCCACAGCTTCATCGAATTGAGAAACACGCTGCCGTCCGCGGGCGCGCCCACAAACACCGGAATCGCCAGTCGCCAGCAGGTGGACAGCAGACCAGCTTCCACTCCATTCTGTTGTTCCTGAGCCGCATAGTATTTCCCCAACAGGAATCGCAGCTCCGTGCCCGTCATCTTTCGCTGAAACTCCGGGCGCGACAGCACCGCTGTCAGAAAACGGTCCTGGTCGAGTAGCACATTCTCGTCGAATGCCATGTCCGTCACGCGAATCGTGCCCTCGGCCCGCAGCGCGCCGTCATCCGTGAAAATCGGGACTTCGTGGATCGGCCCCGTTTTGTAGGCATCCAGGCTGCGATGACCGTCGTGATAGCAAACGGCGTCGGTCGTGCTGAGATAGGCAACCCAACCCGTCTCGAGCAATGGCAGCAGCCACGTGTGGTGCTGCCCCGAAACCGTCACCGGGCCCGAAATCGCTAGCGTCAGCGGGCATCCTGTCCCGATCGCGCGATCCAGAATCTGATAGATCCGGCGCAGATACGCGCCTCCGAAAGCCGGCAGGCAATGGCTAAACAACTCGTCCAGCGTCTCGCACTGGTCTACCCGCCGGACTCGCACATACCGGCGGTGATCGCCCCCCTGAGGAATGTCACTAGGCATCTTTACTGACCATATCAGACCGTACGGCGTGTTAACGTTGAATCTCAGGAATGAATATACTGTTCATCGGCGATATTTTTGCATCGCCGGGTCGTCGGATCGTCGCCGACCATCTCCAGGATATCGTGGAGTCCAATGCCATCGAGTTGGCCATTGCCAATGCAGAAAATGCGGCCGGCGGATTCGGCATCACGCCTTCCATCGCCGAAGAGTTATTCGCCCTGGGCCTCGATGTGTTAACTTCCGGCAACCATGTCTGGGACAAGCGGGAAGTGTATGATTATTTCGAACGGCAGCCGCGATTGCTGCGTCCCGCGAATTATCCTGACGCTCCGGGACGCGGCGTCGTCGTGGTCCGTGCCCGCAACGGGGTGAATTGCGCGGTATTCAATCTGCAAGGCCGCACTTATATGCCGGCGACGGATTGTCCTTTTCGCAAAGCCGACCAGCTTCTCGATGAGCTGGACCCGGCAGTAAAAGTTCGCTTCGTGGACTTTCATGCGGAAGTCACCAGCGAAAAGATCGCCATGGGCTGGTACCTGGATGGACGTGTTTCCGCAATCGTCGGCACCCACACGCATGTTCCCACCGCAGACACACGAATTCTCCCTGGCGGCACCGCCTATCAAACCGACTGCGGTATGACCGGCCCCTACGATTCCGTGATCGGCGTCGAGACCGGCATCATCATTCAGCGCTTCCTCACCAGCCTTCCAGTGCGCATGGAAGCAGCCCGCCAGTCTCCGGAACTTCATGCGGTCATTGTCGACGTGGACGAAGCCACCGGTCGGGCGCGCGCCGTCCGCCGCCATGCGATCAACGGAGACTAGCGGATGGATCCTTCCAGCCCGGTTGTCGACCTGACATCCTTCATCATTCAGGAGATTGGCGCTCTCCTGTTCGCGATGGTGTTCCTGTTCCTATACCGGCAATCGCAGGTTGTGTATTTCGGACTGTGGTCCATCGCGTGGGTCTTGCGTTCGCTGGCCGCAATTTTCGGATACGAACTGCTCCGCATGGCCGATTCCCGGTGGCTGGCTCCTTATGCAATCTTCGAATTCGCCTTTGCCATCGTGCTCGTCGCGGCGGCCCGCGCCGGGTTCGCTTCCGGACTGAAGGACTGGCGCACAGTCCTCCGCCTGATTTCCATTCTTCCAATTTTCGTCGCGTTGGTTTACGCGTTAGGCTTCTATTCGCGATTGGAGGCTTACCATGCCTCGCATGCTCTGGTCCTTTGCTTCGTGTACCTATATAACTTCCTGATGCTGCGCAAGAACGCCGGCCTCGGCGCGCGCGTCTTCCGCTTTTCCCTGTTTCTGCTCGCTGCGGCGTTCCTGGAGCATGCCATCATTCTTTTGTATCTGTATAACGCCGGCGCGGCTCCCGCTTGGGCGCGCTATTTGCACCACGAAACTTACTACGATTTGATTCTTCATTGCGTCCTGGCGTTCGCCGCCATGGCGATGTGGAGCGAAAGCCAGATCGACCGCATTCGCGACTTATCCGGCGAGTTGGACCATCTGCGCCGCGAAGTGCAGAACAGCCTGGATCTCGATCGTCTCACCGGCCTGTTCAATCAGGCGGCTTTGGCCGCGCGCGTCGAGAGTTCCGGCCAATTTGCGGGCGTGGTGACCGTCTGCGACATGGATAATTTTAAAGACATCAACGACCGCTACGGCCATCTCGTGGGCGACGAGATCCTGCGCAATATCGGCAACCTCCTGCGTAGTTCGATCCGTCATGAGGACGAAGCCTTCCGCTGGGGCGGGGACGAGTTCGTGGTCCTGTTCCATAACCAGCAGGCCTCGGTCGCCGCTAAGCGCATGACGGAAATAGAAGACCGCCTCCGGGATTTCCGCGTCCGCGGTTTCGGCGTCCTGCCCATCTCCTTTAGTTGGGGAACCGCCGAGGCCCAGGGCCGCAGCCTCCGCGAAGCGCTTGATGAGGCCGACCGTTCCATGTACGCTTTGAAACGCGCCCGCGCCACCGGAGAACGCTCCTCCGCTCGCTGACCTTTTGCGGCATCAGATCCAGCACAATCTCACGTTGCGTTCGTGGTCGGCAATCGGCAGGTACTTCGGTTCGGTCGATCAACCCGCTCAGCGGCCCTGAGCGCCCTGCGGCGCGCTTGCTACACTGAAAGTTGTCTTCCTCAAACACCGACCGGCTCCGGGTTTGCGCCGTTAGTTTCTTAAACACCACGCCGCTGGTATGGGGCATGCTCCACGGCCCGCAGCGCGGCATATTTGATCTCGACTTTCAGATTCCCGCCGCGTGCGCCGATCAGGTTGCCTCCGGTGCCGCCGATATCGGCATCATCCCTTCGTACGAACTTACGCGGCAGAATCTGGAGATCGTTCCGGGCACCGGTATCGCCTGCCACGGGCCGGTGCGCAGCATCTTGCTTATATCGGCCCGCCCGCCGGCCGAAATTCGCCGTTTGGCCGTCGACTCCAGTTCGCGGACTTCCGTGCAATTAGCCCGCGTGATCCTCGAGCGCCGCTTCGGCGCCACTCCCGAGCTCATCTCTCACGTGCCGGACCTCGATGCCATGTTGCGCATCGCTGACGCCGCTCTCATCATCGGCGATCCCGCCCTGCACATCGATCCGTCCCGCCTTCCGTATCACGCCTACGATTTGGGAAAGGAATGGGTGGAAATGACCGGTCTGCCCTTCGTCTTCGCAGTGTGGGCCGGACGCAAGAGCGTGATCACTCCCGACGTGGTGGAAGCCTTCCAGTCCTCCTGCCGGTATGGCCGCGCCCGCATTGAAGAGATTGTGGCCGCTGAATCGGGGCGCCGCGAGATCCCTCCCGATCTGGTCAGGGAATATCTCACCCGGCACATCGTCCACGAACTCGACTCGCGCGACTTTGCGGGCATGGATCTGTTTCTCAGCTACGCGCGGCGGGCTGCGCAGTCCGCCTGAAGCCTCGATCGGCTATACTGGAGAGACAGCAATGTATTATCTGGTCCTATTCGTTCATATCGTAGTGTGCATTTTCCTGATCATCGTGATCTTGCTGCAAAGCGGCAAGGCAGCGGATCTGGCGGGTGCTTTTGGCGGCATGGGTTCTCAAACGGCCTTCGGTCCGCGCGGTTCGGCCACGTTGCTTTCCAAAGCGACCACGATTTCGGCGGTGCTTTTCATGATTACGTCGATGTCGCTCTCGATTATGGCCACGCGCAATGCTGGTTTAGGCACGACGGTATTGGAAGAGAGAGCGCCGGCCAAAACCGCGCCGGCGAAGACGGCGCCCGCGCAACCCGGAGCCCCGGCAACCGGCCAGCAGCCGGCCACGGCGCCGATTACGGTTACGCCGGAAGGCGGCAAGCCCCAGACCATTCAGGTTCCGGTTCGCCCGGCGCCGCCGCAGGGCCAGCAGCAAGCCCCGGCGCAGCCCGCGCCGCCGGCGAACACCAAGAAGTAACGCCCCAATCTTGCGGAGGTGGCGGAATTGGCAGACGCACTAGCTTGAGGTGCTAGCGGGAGTAATCTCGTGGGGGTTCAAGTCCCCCTCTCCGCACCACATTTTAATTTGTCCAGCCCGGACACATGGTAACAGAACGTTCCTGAGACATAGGTAACAAATTTGGGAGCCGTCTGCGGACGATGCCTGAGCGTGTTCGAGAATCCCGTCTGCGAAGCCCAATGAGTTTTTTAAGGCATGGGCGATCTATCGGTCCGATGGCATTGAAATTTGGCTAGACGAGGGGCGCCGAAGCGCCCCTGCTCATCGTCGGCGATGAGTCGCACCGGTTATCCCTCGGCGAGTTGCTCTCCAGCATGGCTCGCTTCCGTTTCACCGGGTGCCCTGATGGTACTCGATTTTGCAGCGCTTGGCGGTCCGAAGGGATTTTCCAGCGGCTGCAAAGTTCTTTCCTCCAAATCGATATAGCCGAGATCGTAATCCATGAAGCTGACGAGCCAAATGCCGGTCTCGACTTCTTTGACGCCGACGGCCTGACCAGCGAGTGATTTGCTGAGATTAACCTTCTTGCGGTGCAGGCAGACACGGCCGCAACTGGTGACTAGAAGCGTTCGGTCGTGGAACGGGTAGTGTGGCTCCGGAATTCCTTGGTAAGGGCGGCAGGAAGGGGAATACACCTCGGCGGGGCACTTCATTTCCAGCGCCTCATGTGGGCGCTCGCGATTAAATTCCTCTGTGAAGGCATCGAACTTTCCCTGCTGTTGCAGAATGTTGGCGCCGGC
>CAZKQQ010000130.1:0-19112 GCA_964554945.1 uncultured Solibacteraceae bacterium
TGCCCGATCGCCTGGTCGATGTTGGTGGTGAATTGATCTTCCTGGTAATGCGAAACGCCGCTCATCGGGGTGGTCACCGGCAGCGCCGCCGAGGCCGCGCTCCCGGCCGCGCTGGGAATCGCCCAACTGCCGTCGGGCAGTTTCGCCTGCAGAAGCTTCATGCTGATGGGGCTGAGCGCGGGTATCACTGCCCCCGGCGTATAGAATGCCGATTGCAACGCCGTTAGCGCAGCCTGGCTGCGGTCATTCGTGAGCCCGGAGGGGATGCTCGGAAATGAAAGGCTGTTCGTGAGCGATGCCCCGTTGCGCTCGCGCGTGCCTTGATAGGACACAAAGAAGAATGTCTTATCTTTTAGGATGGGTCCGCCGAGGGTGCCGCCGAACTGGTTGCGGTTGAGCACCGGGCGAGGCCGGCCCGCCGTGTTTAGAAAGAAGTCATTCGCGTTGAGCTCGCGATTCCGCAGAAACTCCCACGCGCTCCCGTGTACGGTGTTCTCGCCCGACTTCGTCACCACCGCCACGTTGCCGCCCGCGTTCCGGCCCTGCGTCGCGTCGTATTGCGAGGTCTGGACGATGAATTCTTGGATCGCATCGGGCGCCGGCACGGAGATATTGGGCGTCGAGTTGGTCCCCGGGCTGTTGATCTGCGTCCCATCCACCAACACGTTGTTGCTGGTGGAACGCATCCCGGCGACATAGATGTTGGCATCGCCGCGGCCCATTTCGGTATTGTTCGAGAGGTTAGCGACCGTCCCGGGCGACAGCGTCAGCAGTTGCTGGAAATTCCGCGTCGGCAAAGGGAGTTGCCGGATCTGCGCATCGCTGATTACCCGTCCGGTCGCGGCTGAGGTCGTTTGTATCAACGGGACTTCTCCTGTCACGTCCACGGAAGTCGCCGCTCCCGCCACCGCCAGCGCCGGTGAAAGCTCCGTGGCTTCTGTGATGCGGATCGCAATCCCGCTGGCTTTGTAGGGCTGGAACCCGGCCGCGTCGAGCGACAATGTGTAGGACCCGGGCGGCAGCAGCGGAAAGCGATAGCTTCCATCATCGCCTGTCGCGGCCGTCCGTTCTTCGCCCGCGGTGCTCAACAGCGTGAGCTTCGCATTCGGCACCACCGCGCCACTCGGGTCTTTGACGGTCCCGGTGAGCAGGCCGGTGGTCGGCGTCTGTGCCAGTAGCGCCGGCAGCACGACCAGCAGCACGGCAACCCAAAGCGTCTTTTGCTTCATAACTTCTCTCCTGAAGATCGAGCGCCGGCGGTACCCGCGGGAGCGCTCACGCCTTCTCTGAAGATGCGGATCATTTGTTCGACAGCGGCGGCCTCCGGCTGTCCCAGGTGCTGCTTGCCGCCGAACAGTTTCTCGATCAGAAAATAAGTAAAAAATTGCAGATAAATCGCGGCGAACGCCAACGGCGGATCTACGCCCCCGCGCAGCGTCCCATTCTTATAGCCGCCCGCCAGTTTTTCCAGATTCTTCGATAGCCCCCGGAAGCTGTGCGCAAAATGGCGATTTCCGAACTCCGTCACATCGACGTACATCAGCCGCCAGTAGTCCGGATTTTGATAAACGATTTCGCGCGCGGCCCGCGCCAGGTCGCGCAAGCTATCGGCATCGAACCGCCCCAGCAGAGGCTTCAGCCGGGCCTGTTTCTCCGACATCTCTTTCGAATACCGCTTCGCCAGGCTGATGTACAAAGCTTCCTTATTGGGGTAGTAGTTGTAGATATTTCCAACAGAGATTCCCGCCTCGCGGGCGATATCGCGAATGGATGTTCCGAAGAAGCCCTGCCGAATGAACAGCCGGAGCGCCACTTCTTCGATCGCGGTCTGGTTCTTCCGAACCACCCGATCATGCAGCTTAGGCATTGACCTCTAAAAAAACGATCGTTCGTCTTTATTAAGAACGGTACGCCATGGCGTTCCGATTGTCAATCCCTGGTTCCGGCTCCCCTGTTTTATGATGGCTGTTGCTATCCCAAGGAGCCTGACATGCGTTTTTGCCGATTTGGGGAAGGCCGTCTCGGCCTGGTTGAAGGCGAGACTGTCCGCGACGTCACGGCCGCACTGGATGTGCTGCCGGCGGTCCGCTACCCCTTGCCCACATACGATCCTTTCATCGCTAATCTGTCCCAGGTGGTCGACCGCGCCCGAACCCTGGCTCCGGCGGCCGCCACGCTTCCGCTGGGGAGTCTCAACCTGCTCAGCCCGGTCGCCAACCCCGGCAAAATCGTCGCCGCTCCGGTGAACTACAAAGCGCACGCGCAGGAAGTTCGCGATAATGTTGCGCTCCACAACAATAATCCGGCCCTCATGAAGTCCATTAACGAAATCGGCCTGTTCCTCAAGGCCAACAGCAGTCTGGTCGGACCCAGCGAAGGCATCGCTCTCCGCATGCTCGATCGACGCAACGATCATGAGGTCGAGCTGGCCTTCGTGATCGGCAAAGAAGCCCGCAACGTGTCGCGCGGTGAAGCGCTCCAATATGTCGCTGGTTACAGCATTGGCCTGGACATCACGATTCGGGGACAGGAAGACCGCAGTTTCCGCAAGTCGCCCGACAGCTACACGGTGCTCGGCCCCTGGCTCGTCACCGCCGATGAAATCCCGAACCCCGGGACTCTGGATCTCAGCATCACCGTCAATGGCCAGGTGCGGCAGAGTTCAAACACGCGCAACATGATTCTCGGCGTCGCCGAACTGATCGAATTCGCCACGCGTTTCTATACTCTCTATCCTGGCGACGTCGTGATCACCGGCACGCCCGAAGGTGTCAGCCAAATTGGACCCGGTGATAAGATCGTCGCTACAGTCGAGAAAGTGGGCACAATGGAAGTGGCCGTTCGCGCGGCCACCGGCGTCCCGGTTGCCGGCCACGTCTAGGAGTTGCCATGAACGCCGCTTTCTACAACAAGCCCGAAGTCACCGCAGAGCGCCGGGAATTCTACGATCGTCTCGAAAAAAGCAGCGCCGCTCCCCTTTGGGAAGTACTCGCCGATATCGTTCGCACTGAGCCGCGCACGGCGTGCCGGCCGGCGCTGTGGCGGTACGAGGATGTCCGGCCGCTCATCATGGAATCCGGCAGGATCATCACCGCGAAAGAAGCAGAGCGCCGGGTTTTAATTCTCGAGAATCCCGGGTTGCGCGGCCAGTCGCGCATCACACAGAGCATCTACGCCGGCATGCAACTGGTTCTTCCCGGAGAAGTCGCACCCAGTCACCGTCACACCGCCGCCGCGCTGCGCTTCATTATCGAAGGCGAAGGCGCGTACACCGCGGTCGATGGCGAGCGCACCACCATGCACCCCGGAGATTTTATCCTCACGCCCTCGTGGACCTATCACGATCACGGCAACCCGAGCGATCAACCGGTGGTCTGGCTCGATGGCCTCGACATTCCCACCGTCAATCACTTCGATACCAGCTTTGCGGAACACTATCCGCAAGAAACCCAGCCGGTTTCGCGCAAGGAAGGCGACGCGCTGGTCCGCTACGGCGCCAACCTGCTGCCGCTGGATTACACACCGGCCAAACGCACTCCGCTGTTGTCATATCCTTACGCGCGCAGCCGCGAAGCGCTCGACCGCCTCCAGCGCAATGGCCCCGTCCATGCCGCTCACGGAGTCAAGATGCAGTACGTGAATCCGGCCACCGGCGGATATCCCATGCCCACCATCGGCGCGTTCATCCAGTGGCTGCCCTCTGGGTTTCACGGCGCGGTATATCGCTCGACCGATGCCACCGTCTACTGTTGCGTGGAAGGCCGCGGCCGCAGCCAGGTGGGAGACGCGTCTCTGGCCTGGAAGGAGCATGATATTTTCGTGGCTCCTTCCTGGGTTCCGGTCTCGCACGAAGCGCAGCAGGAATCCGTGTTGTTCAGTTTCTCCGACCGCCCTGCGCAGAAAGCGCTCGGCATCTGGCGCGAAGCGTAACCGATGAGCCGCCCGGCATCCACTCTCGACCCCACCACGGCACGCGGTGCGCTCGGATGGATCTCGGACCTCAACTCCCGCGAGCGGCGCGCTTTCACCGCCTGCGTCGGCGGGTGGGCGCTGGACGCGATGGACGTTCAGCTTTACAGCTTTGTGATTCCTGCGCTCATTACCACCTGGGGCATCACACGCACTCAGGCCGGCGCGCTCGGCACGGCCGCTCTGCTGGTTTCGGCCGTTGGAGGATGGCTCGCCGGCTGGTTTGCCGACCGCTTCGGACGGGTTCTCACTCTGCAAATCGCCATTCTCTGGTTTGCCGCCTTTACGTTCCTTTCCGGCCTCGCGCAGAATTTCAACCAGCTGTTCGCCGCCCGCGCCATCATGGGGCTCGGCTTCGGCGGCGAGTGGGCCGCCGGCGCCGTCTTGCTCGGCGAGGTCATCCGGCCGCAGCATCGCGGCAAAGCGCTCGGCATCATGCAGGCCGGCTGGGCGTTGGGCTGGGGTACCGCTGCCCTGCTGTATGCATTCTTCTTTTCGGTTCTGCCGCCGCAGACCGCCTGGCGCGCGTTATTTCTGGTGGGCATTGTGCCCGCCGTGCTGGTCTTCTGGGTCCGCCGCTACGTCGAAGAACCCCCGGTTTATCTCGAAGCGCGCGCCCTGCTGGCCTCGCAGGGACAACGCCCCGCTCTCCTGGAAATCTTCCGTCCGCCCCTGCTCCGCGTCACGTTACTCGGCGGCCTGATGGGGACTGGCGCGCAAGGCGGCTACTACGCGGTTACTACCTGGCTGCCCACCTTCCTGCGCAATGAACGAAAGCTTTCGGTGCTCGACTCCGCGGGTTACCTGGCTGTCTCGATTGCCGGCGCATTCTGCGGTTATCTCACGGGTGGATTTCTGGCCGACCGCATTGGGCGCCGCCTCACCTTCCTGGTTTTCGCGATCGGCGCCGGAACCGTGGCCGTGATCTATACCATGATCCCCTTCGGCGATACGGCGATGCTCATTCTCGGCTTTCCTTTGGGCTTTTTCGCTTCCGGTGTCTTCAGCGCGATGGGACCCTTCTTCACCGAGCATTTCCCCACGCGTGTCCGCGGCATCGGCCAAGGCTTCGCCTACAACGTAGGCCGCGCCACCGGCGCGTTGTTTCCGACCCTGGTCGGCTATCTTTCCAACCGCATGCCGCTAGGCGAAGCCATCGGCCTCTTTGCCGGACTCGCCTACGCGACCATGGCTATGGCCGCCTTCCTCCTCCCCGAAACTCGCGGCAAAGTCCTCTCCGCGTAGCACCGCGTTACGATAGCCCTATGGGCCCCCGCGTTGCTCTGATTTTTCTGGCCGCGATCGCTTTCCCGCAAGACCGCCTGGAAGATAAGTTTTATATCCCGCTCGACGATCCGGCGATTCGTTACGCGCAGCCGCCCAGCGACCCGGTGGCTCTTCTCGAAAAGCGTCTTGAATCCGGCAAAGCCAGGCTCGATTACTCGGGTTCCCAAGGTTATCTCTCCTCCGTCCTGCACGAGCTTGGAATCAATATCGATTCGCAAGTGCTGGTGTTCTCTAAGACAAGCATCCAGCTACCCAAGATTTCGCCGCGCACTCCCCGCGCTCTGTATTTCAACGATGAAGTCTCCGTAGGCTTCGTCCAGGGCGGCGATGTGCTGGAGTTGACCTCGCTCGATCCCAAGCAAGGCGTCGTCCTCTATACGCTCGATACCGAAAAAACCGGCCGCCCCCAGTTCAGCCGCCGGGATGATTGTCTTAAGTGCCACCAGGGTCCGGTCACGCTCGGCGTTCCCGGCCTGCTGATCAGTTCCGTCCACCCGCGAGGCGGCGGCCCGGGCGAAGGCCACGGCAGCGCCTTTATGACCGATCATCGTAGCCCGCTCGAGGAGCGTTGGGGCGGCTGGTACGTCACCGGCACGCACGGCGATCAGAAGCACCTCGGCAACAACGTGAATCTCGTGGATCCGCTGCAACCCGGCGGGCCTGCCGGGCCCGATTCCCAAAACGTCACCAGCCTCGATGCTTACTTCGATACGTCGCGCTATCTTGCTCCCACCAGCGACATCGTGGCCCTGATGACCCTCGAGCATCAGACCCGCATGACCAACCTGATGACTCGCATCGGTTGGGACGCGCGCATTAATCCCAAGGACCCGAATCTGAATTCGGAGATCGAGGAAATGCTCGGTTACATGCTGTTTACCGACGAGGCGCCTTTAAAAGGCCCGGTCGCCGGTGTCTCCAGTTTCACTAAGACCTTCGTCGAACGCGGCCCGCGCGACCAGCAGGGCCGTTCGCTGCGCGATTTCGATCTCAAGACCCGCCTCTTCCGCTATCCGCTCTCCTACATGATTTACAGTCCTGCCTTCGATGGCATGCCGGCCGAAGTGCGCGGCCGGGTCTACCAGCGCCTCTACGAAATCCTCTCCGGCAAAGACCAGAGCAAGCCGTTTGCAGCGCTTTCGGCCGGTGAACGCCATGCTACCCTGGAGATAGTTCGCGATACCAAATCCAACCTCCCGGCATTCTGGAAGTAACCAAAGTCACAGGAAAACGCCGTTATAGGTGATATTTAAAGAGTAAGGTCATGTTCAGAGCCCTGTCGTCTCTGCTCCTGGTCACCGCGTTGTCGGTTGCGGCCGGGATCGAAGAAACCACCTACGTTCCCTACGATCACCCCGCGATTCAGTACGTCGAGAAGCCGCCCAACGATGCGATCGCGCGGCTGCAGCGGCAGATCGATAGCGGCTCGGTAAAGCTGGAATACACGCCCGGATTCGGCTATCTGCCGTCTCTCCTCAAAAACCTCGGCATCAACATCGATAGCCAGATGCTGGTCTTCTCGAAGACCAGCTTTCAATCCGTCAAGATTTCGCCCCGCGCGCCGCGCGCGCTCTATTTCAATGACGAGGTCGCGGTCGGTTCGGTCCAGGAAGGCGATGTGCTGGAGGTGGTTGCGCTCGATCCCCAGCAGGGCGACAACTTTTATACGCTGAGCGTGGATAAGACAGATCATCCCGAATTCGCGCGCCGCGACGTCTGCCTGCAATGCCATCAAGGCCTCAGTACCCTCGGAGTTCCGGGTATTCTGGTCAGCTCCGTGTATCCGGGCGCCGATGGCATGCCGGCATTCCGCGGCCAGGCAATGATTACCGATCATCGCAGCGCGTTCGATCAGCGCTGGGGCGGCTGGTACGTGACGGGTACGCACGGATCCATGACCCACATGGGCAACGCCGTGGGCCACGACCCCGCTCGTCCGCAGCTCCTCGATACACAGGGCACCCAGAATCTGACCAGCCTCGACAAAAAAATCGACACGTCGAAATATCTCCTGCCCACCAGCGACATCGTCGCGCTGATGACGCTCGAGCATCAGACCCGCATGACCAATCTGATGACCCGCATCGGCTGGGATACGCGCATCGCGCAGCATGACGCAAAACTGGACGAGGCGCGCCTGAACGGCGAGATCGACGAGATGGTCACCTACATGTTATTCGCCGACGAGCGCCAACTGCGCGAACCGATCACCGGCGTTTCGACATTTACGAAGACTTTCCCTGAGCGTGGCCCGCGCGATCACCAGGGCCGGTCCCTGCGCGATTTCGATTTGAAGACGCGCATGTTCCGATACCCGCTCTCGTACATGATTTATAGCGCTGCTTTCGATGCGATGCCCGAGATTGTCCGCGGCCGCGTCTATCAGCGTCTCTATGACATTTTGAGCGGCAAGGACCAGGCCGAAAAATACGCGCGCCTGGCCCCTGACGACCGCCGCGCGATCCTCGAAATCGTGCGCGATACCAAGCCGAATCTGCCGGTCTACTGGAAGTAAGTGGTGCTGCGCGTCTATTTCGGGATCTGCGGCACAACCAGATGGAATAGTTTCAGAGAAGCGCCCGGCGCTGCCTGAATGGTCGCGGTTTCTGACGGCCCGAGATACACGCCGTTTCCTTTGCCGACTTCGTAATCTTTGTTGTCGAGCCGGATCTTGCCCTTGCCTTCCATTAGATAGACGAGTTGGTGCTTGTTCGTCGTCTCGGTCTGGAACGTCTGGCCCGGTTCGAGCCAGCGCAGCATACCGAGTACGTTCTTGGCGCCTACCAGGGCATTATTGAGGACCTCAGTCAACTCGCCCTGCGGCGTTTTCACGCGCGGCAGCGTATTGGTGTCGATGAAAGTGAGAGTGGTGGCTGTCATGGCAGTCTCCGGTTTCTATGTTTGGACCCAGACGCGTCCGTCCACGCGGTTCCACCGCAGATCGTCCGGAGTGCCGTCGAGAATGTGAGTCTTGAAGCGATTGGGCGCCTGGAACTCGAAATAGAACAGGCCCGTATCGGTAGCGCGCAGACGGTGCTTGGCTTCGGCGGGGATGAACACCATGTCGCCGGGGCCAACGGGGCGCACCCCCTCTTCGGTCTCCACCGTGCCCTTACCCTCCATGATGAAGTAAAAGTGTTCGCAGATCTCGTGGTAATGGTAGGGCGACGAGCCGTGCGGGGCGTAGTTCATGACACCGGCGAGCATGTCGTCGATATTCGTGAGTTCCTTGTTGACGAAAAAGGTGCGGACCCGTCCGGGTACCACCGCCTCCAGTCTGGGTAAATCGTCCTGATGAAAGATGTATGCCATTGGTTCTCCATTGGCCGCTCCCTTACGGTCGCGGTTCTGTGCGAAGCCTTGTGTTCAATGCGGGCGGTAAGCGACTCGCGCCACCTCGGCGTAGGGAACGGCGGCGACCGTCGCGCGAATCTCGACCTGCTTGTGACGCTCAACGGTCGGCTTCGAGGTGCCGCGGCCTTCTTCGCCCCAAAAGATGGTGACCTGAGTTCCCGGCTCGGCTTGCGCCCTGTCGACCACGCCAAGCGAGATCATGACGCGCTCGTTGTAAGTGTAGCCGGTGTAAGTGGACAAGCCGACGGTCTTGCCCCCCTGCACGACTTTATCGAACGGAAGAGTAGCGTAATTCGCCAGAGGCAGATCGATGTACTTGGCGATATCACCCCGTCCGTGGAATAGCGATCCCAGAGCGCGCTCTGTATCCTCGCCGTTCCAGACAAGCGTGACTTTCTTGCGCTTCTGATCATTCACGATTTTCTCGAGCGCCTGCCGGCCGACGAAATCGTGATCGAATTTTACGAACGGGCCGTAGCCGAGATCGTAGGGGGTCAGGTAGTAATCGGTGATGTTGTCCGAGACAAAACTCCCGCCGAGCGAGGCCATCGCTTCATAGCTCTTGGTGCTCAACCACTGGCGATAGCTCTTCATGTCTTCGCCGGTGTAGATCGCTGGCAGCGGGGAGGGGATCCAGCCGGATTCGAGACACGTGGTGGGGTAAGCGCGGGCGCCGACCTGGCGAATCCCGTATTCCTGGCCGGCCTGCACGATGGCATCGCGGACGGCCTCGCCATCTTCCCACGGTCCCCAGAGTTCCCATCCGGGCTGGCCGACCATGCCATGCCGGAGCGCGTGAACATCGCGGCCGGCTACCTTGAAAACATCCATGTTGAAGAACTTAATGTCCGGCGCGGGTTTGCCTGTGACCTTTTCCATGGTCTTTACCGCGTTCGGGCCTTGAATCTGGAAGCGGTAGGTTTTGCGGCGGCCTTGATTGACGGCCGACCGCTCGTCGCGCTCGGCGGTCGCTTTATAGCCGCGCGTCTCCAGGTTGTATTGGAACCAATTATGGGCGGGGGGCCGCCCGACCAGATTGAACTTATTTTCGGCCAAATAGAAGAGAATCGCGTCACCAATGACGTGACCGGTATGATTGCAAGCGACAAACTGCTTGGCCTGATTCACTTTGAACGTTTTGAAGCTGTTGACGCCGAGATCGGAGAACAATTTGAGGGCGTCGGGGCCTTCCACATACAGGTCTGTCATGTGGTGCGACTGGTCGAACAGAGCGCAGGTTTCTTTCCAGGCGCGCTGCTCATCCCGCCAGTTGGAAAATTCGGAACGAACTACTGGGAAAGCGTAAGGCCCGATCTGCGAATTCCGCAAGAGTTTGACGGGGCTTCCCGTGGCCTGCAGCAGTTCCTCCAGATTGCGGTGACTCATTGAGACTAGTGATTCCTCCTATTGGCAGAAGCCCTGATGGCAGCCAAGTTTCGAATTATATCAGGTGGCAGAGAGGCTTCTCCCGTACATAATGGAAGAGGAGCCAAAGGAGACAGGTCCATCGCCTCCCCAAATACAAAAGCGGCGGAGAGCCGCGCGGCGCAAACGATTCGGGAAGTCTTTCAATCGGGACGGCCGCTGACGTATGTCCGATCCGCCGAGGAGCAGCGGGTGGGCCGGGTGCTTCGCGAGGTGGGCGGAAACTTGTCTGCCGGCGCGGCCGTGCCGGTGTGGAGCTGGACGCTGACGCAAGGGATGCAGCGGGATGACGGATCCGTTGAGGCCGGAGCGCAAAATCCGCGGCAGGCGCTGGACTTCATCGCGGCGCACAAAGGCGCGGGCATCTTCCACCTGAAAGATTTTCATGAGCCGCTGCGAGAGTCGCCGGAGGTGCGGCGGCGCCTCCGCGATATCTACGAGAGCTGCCTGGACCGGCAGAAGTTCGTGGTGATTACCTCGCCGGTGCGGTTCATTCCGGAGGAGATTGAGCGGAGCGTCCTGTTTCTGGAGTTGCGGCCGCCGGACGTGGTGGAACTTCGGGAGTTTCTGCGGGGAGAGAACACGGGCGCAGCGGATGACGTGCTGCAGCAGATTGCGACCGCGTTGCTGGGATTGACCCTGGACGAGGCGCGCTACGCGGTGCGGCGGGCGCGGGCCGTGAGCAAGAACCTGGGACCGGAATCGCTTCCCGCGCTGCTGGAGGAGAAGCGGCTGCTGGTCAATCGCGGAGGAGTGATCGAATACATCGCCGAGGGAGCGAACATCGGGGAGATCGGCGGGCTTGACGGGCTAAAGAGATGGCTATCGGAGCGCAAGAAGCTCTTTCAGATGCGGGATGACGTTTCCACCGAGATCGTCCCCAAGGGAGTGCTGCTGATGGGCATCCCGGGCTGCGGCAAGAGTCTGTCGGTGAAAGCGATTGCATCGGCGTTCCAGCTTCCGCTGTACCGCATCGACATGATCGAGATTTTCTCCGGGCGGCACGGCAAGCCGGAGGGCGCTTTCGTTGAGGCATGCCGGCTGATGGAGGACATGGCGCCGGCGGTGCTCTGGTTCGATGAAATCGAGATGGGGATCACGTCAACCGAATCGAGCGGCGAACAGGGACGGATGTTCGCGTTCTTTCTGACGTGGATGCAGGAGAAGGCGCGCGGGCTGTTCGTGGCCGCGACCGCGAATCGCATCGACCTGCTGCCCGCGGAGATGATTCGCAAGGGCCGCTTCGACGAGGTGTTTTTTGTCGACCTGCCGACGGAGAATGAGCGGATTGAGATTTTCAAGATTCACCTGGCGCGGCGGGGCGTGGATCCGGCGGCATTTGACCTGACGCAACTGAACAGCTTTACCAATGGCTGGGCAGGGGCCGAGGTGGAACAGTGCGTGGTGGCGGCGGTGACGCGGGCGCGGCTGGAGAGCCGCGACGTGACCGAGGAAGATTTGGTCGGCATTGCCGCGAAAACCGTGCCGCTCTCGCGCACCATGCATGAACAGATCAACCACATTCGCGCGTGGGCGTTTGAACGCGCGGTGCGGGCGTCGAACCCGGCTGGGCGTTGAGATTACGACACTGGTGGTTGTAGACTGCACGTGAGGTATCTATGCAATTCCATCGGGCTTTTTTCGTTCTTTTCACGGGAGCGATCTGCTGGGCGCAGACGGGCACGACCGAACACAAGGGCACGGTCGAGAAAATCAAAGTCCACGGCAAATCGCTTGACGGCAACCTGGAGGGGGATTCCGCGGATCGCGACGTCTTCGTCTACTTGCCGCCCAGCTATGCAACCGATGCGAACCGGCGCTACCCGGTGGTCTATTTCCTGCACGGATACGGAGTGGAAGCCGAGCGTTACTGGAATTTGATGGCTGTGCCGGCGACCGCCGATAAGGATATGGGCGATGGCGCCGTGCGCGAGTTCATTCTGGTGCATCCGGACGCGGATACCATTTACAACGGCAGCATGTATTCGAATTCGCCGACTACCGGCGATTGGGAGGCGTACCTCACGAGTGACCTGGTTTCCTATATCGACAACCATTACCGGACAATTGCGGACCGCGCCAGCCGCGGACTCGCGGGGCATTCGATGGGCGGTTACGGAACGTTTCGCATCGGGATGAAACACCCGGAGGTGTACTCGAGCATTTATGCGATGAGCTCGTGCTGCCTTATGAACAACCCCGGTGCGCCGCGGCCCCCGGCGCGGCAGCCGGCGGCGGCTCCGGCCGGCGATAACAATGGACGGGCCGGGCGCGGGGGACGCGCCGGCGGCGGGTTCGCGAACGTGCAGTCGGCTGAGGCGGCGGCGTGGTCGCCGAATCCGCAGAATCCACCGAAGTTTTTCGATTTGCCGAACGAGAATGGTGTGTTGAAGCCGGAGATCGTAGCGAAGTGGATAGCAAATTCACCGCTGGCAATGGTCGATCAATATGCGACCAACCTGAAAAAGTACCGGGCGATCATGATGGATTGCGGGTTGCAGGATGGCCTGGTGAATTCCAATCAGGAGATGGATGCATCATTGACGCGGCTCGGGATTGCACATCGCTTCGAGACCTACGAGGGCGATCATATGAACCACGTCAAGGAGCGGTTTGAGACGAAGGTGCTGCCCTTCTTTTCAGAGAACCTGACGTTCGCGGGCGGGCAGGCGGCGAAGCGGTAAGCAGGCCGGTCGCCGATAGTCGCGTTTCAATGCCGGCAATTGTCACGCTACAGATTCGCGTTGAACCAGCGGATCATGCGGACCAGAACATCGCGCTGATCGGCGGGCTTGTTGAAGCGGTGGCCTTCGTTCGGGTACACCACTAACTGAGTCTTCACATCGAGCGTTTTGAGCGCATGCCAGAATTCCTGCGATTGGGCGGGCGGGCACTCGCCGTCGCTGTCGCCTACCAGCACCAGGGTTGGAGTCTTGGCCTGGCGAATGAAATTGATGGGTGAGCTCTTGGCATAGACCGCCGGATCCGCATAGACGGAAGCGCCGAAATACGGAATCATCCACTGATCGATCGAGTTCTCGCCATAATAGCTTTGCCAATTGGCGAGGCCGGCGCCGGCAACCGCCGCGCGAAAACGGTTGGTCTGCGTGACGGCCCACATGGTCATATAGCCGCCATAGCTCCAGCCGGTGATGCCGATGCGCTGGGGGTCGATGGGAGCGGAGCGAACGGCTTCGTCGACGCCAACCAGGATGTCGCGCAGATCGCCACCGCCGAAATCCTTTACGTTGGCGAGTGTGAAGGCCTCGCCCTGGCCATAACTGCCGCGGGGATTGGGCATCAGAACGAAATAACCCTGCTGGGAGAGCAGAAGCGGATTGAATCCGGGGCGCGGCCACGCGGGTTTCAGCGATGACGCCGGTCCGCCATGCACCGACACCACCATCGGGTATTTGCGGCCTGGATCGAAACCGGTAGGATAGAGCAGCCAGCCCTGAATGTGGAAGCCGTCATTGGACCAGTGGAGGCCTTTGGCTTCGCCCCAAGGCGCTTTGCGGCCGCGATTTTCATGGGTCACCGGATGCCAGGCCCCAATGGGGCCGGCCCAGACTTCGGGCGGAGCCTGGAACGAAGTCCGGATCAGCGCGGAGGTTTTGCCATCGGCTGAAATCGACAAGCCGGTATCTTCGGCCAGCGGAGTGATGGTCTCGTCGCCGTGCCAGAGGCGTTCGACCTTGCCGGTAGCGGGATCGAGGCGTGAGATGGCGCTGCCGCCGTCGAAGTGCTCCGTGAAGAAAAGCTGGGCCGATTGCGCAGGCCAGGTGATGCTGCTGGCGGAGGATGGAAGGCCGGCAGTGAGATTGCGCGCGGCTCCGCCTTGAGCGCTTACTTGAAAGATGTCGCCGCCGGTCGATCCCTCGTCGCTCATGATTCCACCGATAAACACAATCGAATTTCCGTCACGCGACCAGCGCGGCGCCGCGATCTGCTGCTGAACCGGCGGCTTGTAGACGGGTTGCATGTCCCCGGCCGCGGCATCGATCGTGTAGAGCTGTGCGATCCACCAGTTGTTGTCGCCATTGCCGTGTGCGGCGGTCGCGACAAAGCGTTTTCCGTCGGGCGACCAGTCGTACTCGTACACATAGAGGTCTGCCGGGGTAAGCTGGCGCGTCGCGCCGGTCGCGGCATCCACGAGCGTCAGACGCTGCTCGTAAATCTTCGACTCGACCACTCCGGTGGCGGGCAGGATAGGGTCGAGCGGTCCGGCGGCGCGCGGCAGGTTTTCCGTGAACAGGATCGCGACCTGCTTGCCATCGGGAGACCAGCGCGGATCAGCGAGGAGACCTTTGAGATGCGTTAACTGGCGGGGCGGGCCTCCTGCCGGATCCGAAATGTAAAGCTGCAACTGGCCGGATTTTTGGCAATCGGAAAGAAAGGCGATCTTCGTGCCTCCGGGGGACCAGACGACCCCGTGTTCGTCGCACGACTTTTTGCCGTCACCGGCAGTGAGGCGCGTGGGTGGCGACATGGTCAGATAGATCGACGATTTTGAAGGCGCTGTGCCTGATTCGACGTACGCGATGCGGGCGCCATCGGGTGAGACAGCGGCTTCGGCGAAGCGGCGTGTGGCGGTGATCTCGGCGAGCACCGGCTCCACTGGCGTGAGCGTCTGGGCCACGGCGGATGTCGCCGCCAACAGGACAATCGGGAAAAATGCGTCTGTCCCCATTTATCCCGCTGCTTTGCGGCCCCAAAGGCGGGCAGATGCGATGTCGGCGCCCCGGCGGAGCGATTTCAGCTTCAACCAGACAGCGGGCTTGATGACCCATTCACGATTGGTGAATGTGCCGAAGCCGCAATCGGAGCTGCCGATCACACGCTCACGGTCGCCCACGGCGTCGACCGCCTCTTGCAAACGGCGCGCCACCACCTGGGGATGCTCGACCACGTTGGTGGTCACATCGAGAACGCCCGGAAGCAAAGCCATATGATCGGGAAGTTTGTGGCGGCGCAGCACATCGTACTCGTGTTGGTGGCGCGGATTGGCGAGCTCGATACTGAGCGCGCCGACATTGGCTTGATACAGCACGGGCAGGATCAGCTCGAGCGCCACATCATGAATATGCGGCCCATCCCAATTGCCCCAGCAACAGTGGAGGCGTACACGGTCGCGCGGAATTCCTTGAAGAGCCTGATTGATGGCCTCAACATGGCGCTCACAACGTTTTACGAAGTCAGCATCGGGGAGATCGCGGTAGAACATGGCGCGATCCATGGCGAGGTCGGGCGCATCGATCTGAAGCAGCAGGCCCGCGTTGTGAATTGCCTGATACTCGTGACGCATCTCGCGCGCCAGCGCCGCGAGGTAGGCGTCGTGCGTCTCGTAATGCGCATTCAGCAGAGTAGTGGAGATAATGCCGGGCGAGGGCGCGGTCATGAAGCAGTCGGAGAAGGCGCCGGCGGCGCGGGCGGCGCGGAGAACGCGCTCGGTCTCCTGGCGGATGGCCGCGGTATCGAGGTAGTGAATTTCGGCGCGCGCTTCGGGCGCATTTTGCATGCGGCTGCGGCCCGGGAATCGGCGCGTCAACGTTTCGATCAACTCCGGGAACTCTTCGTAGTCGCGGCCCCGGCGGCGCTTGGATTCGCCGCCGAAACCCGACATGCGCTGAGACACGTAGGTCTGAAAGGCGACGCGCTGCTGCTCGCCGTCGTTGGCGATATCGATGCCGACTTCGGCTTGCTTATTGACGACATTCTCGACGGCTTTGTCCATTTCGCGGGCAAGCACGGAGGGATCGACGGCTTCGCCCTCTTCACGGCGTATCAGCAGGTCGGAAAGAGTCTCGCCGCGCGGAAGGCTACCGACGTGAGTCGTCAGGATGCGGTCGCGGCTAAGGGTCATGTGGGTATGGTAATACAGCGGCGGAGCGGAAGGGCGCGGATCTGCGCCTCGCGGAGAGCCGTGCGGCGTGGGCCGGCCCTCCGCGGAGTGCCTTGCGGGGGAGTCTAACTACAGGAAGAGGAAACGGGAGCGATACTCTCGGGACGAAATGTTTTCTCGCCGTTGCCCCCCGATTGCATCGAACCGGTCAGCTTCACGGTCTGATTTACGTAGGCATCCAGTTGCGCGGGGCCCGGGAATGTATACTTCTCGTGCGAACTGGAATCGGTGATCACATACTGGTTGGCCTGGCTGCCTTTGGCAAGGCAACCGGTCACACTCATTTTCTGCACATCACCGGGTTGGGCGGCATCGGGGTTGTCGGGCTGAGCGCCGGGAGTGCGCGGTTGAGCGGGAGCACCCTGTTGAGGAGGTGTACTCCGCCCCGGTTGCTGGGCATAGGCGCCGATGCCGATGCCGATGACGAGGACTGTGAAAGCGCGAAGGACTCTTTTCATGAAAAGTTACCTCACGCGGGTCTGAGCAAGCATTCGGCCAGTGGGCGGGTTCGAAGCGGCCGCCGCTGCGATGTGAAAGGTTCGGTACGGCGCCGGAAGCGGGCCAGTATTCGATCGCCCAGTATGAGAGCCGGTGGCGCGGCTTGACGGAAAAGAGTACGCGCAGGAATTACATCGGACCCTGCTTCCATTTGGGGAGAGTAGAGCCGGATGGATCGAGGGTACTGTAGAGATGGGTCAAGGCGGCGCTTCGCGCGCCAGCACAAGCCCGAGGCTTATGCTACAGCCACTTGGCGGGTTCGCGAAGAGCGGCGACTACATCTTTGAGGAAGAGTGCGGCCTGGGCGCCGTCGACGACGCGATGATCGCTGGAGAGCGTAAGCGTCATCATCGGACGGACGGCGGGCTTGCCTTCGATGGCGACAACACGATCCGCGATTGCGCCGACGGCGAGGATTGCAGATTGCGGAGGCGTGATGATCGCGGTGAAGGCGTCCACCTCGTACATGCCGAGATTACTGACGGTGAAGGTGCCGCCGGTGACGTCGGGAGGACGAAGATGGCCGGCGCGGGCGCGCTCACTGAGATCAGCGCGACGCGCGGCGATGGCGCCCACGGTGGTGCTGTCGGCGTTGGGGATGACCACCGTGACGACGCCGTCTTTCACGGCGGCCGCAAGGCTGATGTTTACTTCGGGATGAATCTGAATTCCATTGCCGGTCCAACTGGCGTTGAATTTGGGATGGCGGGCTATCACCCGCGCCACCAGCGCGACGAGGAGATCCGTGTGGGTGAGCTTTACTTTGTGATCGCGTTCGACAACGGGGCCGAGGAAACTGCGGGCGGCGTGCAGCGGGCTCGCGTCGATTTCGCGGACCAGGAAGAAGTGCGGGGCGGTGGTCCAGCTCTGCGTCGTGCGCTCAGCCATCAAACGGGCAATGGACGTGAGGGCAGCGGCGGGTTCGAGCGCGGGGGTTGCGCTGGCTGCGGCTGGCCCCGCCGGCGACACGATCCGGGACGGACGTTCGGTCGCCGGCATTGCTGCCGCTTGGACATCGTCGCCGGTGATGGCGCCGTCCGGGCCGGTGCCGCGGATTTTGGAGAGATCGACCCCGAGATCCTGGGCCATGCGGCGCGCTTTGGGGGACGCGCGGATGCGCTCGGGAGCGGCTTTGGGCAGCTCGGGAGCAGCCGCTGCGGCCGATTGCGCGGTGGCGGACATGGCGCGGCCAGTGACGGTTGGCGCGGTTTCTGCGGGGGCCTTTTCGCCGGGAGCGACGATCCACGCAATGGTTTGACCTACGGGAACATCCGTGCCTTCGCGCGCTTTCAGGGCAGCCAGGACGCCGTCGGCGGGGGCTTCTATTTCGACTGTAACTTTGTCGGTTTCGATTTCGAGAAGCGGCTCGCCCTTTTTAACGGAGTCGCCTTCCTTCTTGAGCCACGCGAGGAGTTTGCCGGTCTCCTGCGCCATCTCGAGCGCGGGCATTACGACGCTGACGGCCATCGCTAGCGGGTCGCTCCCACACCTTCGTTGCGGGCGCTGGCTTCGATCATTTCGACGATGCGCTGGCTGGGCGCCGGCTCGTGTTCACGTTCGGTGGGCAGTGGCCCGTCCACCGTATGATAGTGCGCGCCGGCGATCATGAGCTTTTCGGCGGGAAATCTTGTGATGACTTCGTGGCCGGTCTCGGTGACCACGATTTCTTCTTCGATGCGCGCGGCGTAGCCGTCTTTCGACGGCCAGAACGTTTCGAGCGCGAACACCATTCCCGGCTTGATTTCGTGCGAGTGCTCGAGAGACACCAGGCGGCTGATGACTGGTTTTTCCCAGATGGCGAGGCCGATGCCGTGACCGAACTGAAGGGCGAACGCGGCCTCTTCGTTGGGGAAGCCGAATTCCTGGGCCTTCGGCCAGACGGCGGCGATCTCGCCGGTTGTGCGGCCGGGACGCACCAGCGAAATGGCGGCGTCCAGATATTCGCGGCACCGCTTGTACGCATCGATGAGAGCGCGCGACGCGTAGCCGATGCTGAAGCACCGGTAGTAGCACGTGCGGTAGCCCATGTACGAATGCAGGATGTCGTAATAGACCGGGTCGCCGGGACGCAGAACGCGATCGGAAAAGACGTGCGGGTGCGGATTGCACCGCTCACCGGAGATGGCGTTCACGCCTTCGACGTATTCCGAGCCCATGTCGTAGAGGACTTTGTTGACCAGGCCGACGGCTTCGTTCTCCCGCAGACCGGGCTTCATGGCGCGGTAAAGCTCGTCGTAAGCGGCGTCCACCATCATGGCGGAATGGGTCAGTAGCGAGATTTCATCCGCCGTCTTAATCACGCGGACGTCAGACATGAGTTGCTGGCCGTCCACGACCGTGATGCCCTCCTTCTGAAGGGCGAACAGGATGGGAGGCTCGACCACGTCGATGCCGACGGGCTCCTTGTGCAGATTGCGCATTTCGAGCTCGACCTTGATTTTGCGCGCGACGTCTTCGGCGCGCCCCATCTCCGGTGACATGGCGCCGCGCAGGAGCGGGATGCCGGCGCGCGAGCGCTCTCCCAGCCAGGGACAATTTTGCTGGTGATGCCGGGCGGCCGAGCCGAAGTCCCAGAGGATCGGCTCGTCGTTCTGTGGTAGCAGTGTGAAGCGGCTGATCTTGTCCTGCGCCCAGGTGCCGATGTGCGTGGCGGTGATGTACCGGACATTGTTCATGT
>CAZKQQ010000131.1:0-19084 GCA_964554945.1 uncultured Solibacteraceae bacterium
TGTTCCAAAGCGCTATAGATCATTTCCGGAAATAGGGCGTCCTCCGGATCCTGAACCACTGTGATTCCGCCGTAACGCTTAATCCACCACAATCCAGTGGTCCCGTCGTCCAGAGTACCGCTCAGAACCACACCGGCCACATGCTGCCGATGCGCTACCGCCGCCGAGCGAAACAATGCGTTAACCGCTGGCCGGTGGCCATTTTCCTTCGGACCGCGCCACAGATGAATCTCACCGCCTTCAATCAGCATGTGATAATCCGGCGGAGCTACATAGATCTGTCCCGGCTCATAGATCTGTCCATGGAAGGCCTGGGAGGCGGGAAGCGGCCCCGAGCGGCTCAAGATCTCCGCGAGTTCGGATCGATGGCTGGCCGGGAAGTGAACAACCACAAACAATGAGGAGGGCAAGCCGGGAGGCAGCCGCTTTGTGAGTTCCGTTAAGGCGCCAATGCCACCGGCCAAAGCTCCAATCGCAATAATGAAATGCCCCGCCATAATCCCATCCAAAGCGTCTGTTGGACCATGACGTCCTAAGCATTCGGGTACCCACAAGCTACCGACGCGCTATTGCTGTGCAGTTCTACCCTAGGTTTTTATGCGTTGTGGCCGCCGTTCACTTCGGTACAATGTGCGACGCTAAGGGCTGACGCCGAAATGGTTAGATAATCGCCTGCAGGCGCGCCATCTCGGCATACCAGCCGTTGCGCTCGACCAACTCTGCGTGACTGCCTTGTTCGATAATCGCGCCCTCTTCCAGCACTACAATCTCGTCGGCCACGTGACGGACAGTTGACAGTCGGTGCGCGATAATGATGACGGTTCGCCCGGCAAGCCACGGAACGATGTTGCGCAAGATCCGCGTCTCGGTATCCGAGTCCAATTGGCTTGTGAACTCATCTAGCACTACAACTTTCCGGTCGTCCTTGAGGGCGAGCAAAGCTTGCGCCAGCGCCAACCGCTGCTGCTGGCCTTTGGAGAGGTTTGATCCGCCCTGCCGGATCTTCGTGTGGTATTTTTTCGGCAAGCGCGTGATGTCTTCGTGGATACATGCGCATTTGGCCGCTTCCACGGCCTCCCGGAAAGTGGATTGCGGGCGCGCGAAGCGGATGGTGTCCAGAATCGTTTTCCCCGAAAGGAAGACGCCGCCTGCCTGCGAGACATAGGCGAATACGCCACGCAGTTGCTCCAACGGCCATCTTCGGATATCGGTCCCGCAAACCAGAATTTGTCCCCGGTCGACATCGAATAATCGCGAGAGCAGGCTGTGGATAGTGGTTTTGCCCGAACCGGACCGCCCTACCACACCCACGATCTTGCCTTCTTCAATGGCGAGGTTAAAGTCCCGGATCACGTGCTTACCGCGCGTATACGCGAAGCGCACATCCTCCAGGCGGATTCCGACTTGGTCGGGCACCATCACCGGCATGGCGTCGGGTGCATCGGTGATCCGGGACGGCTCTTGGAGCAAGCGCAGCAGCGTGCGAGTCGGCTCAAGCCCTTCATATACGCGTTCCAGCAGCCCCGCATAGCTCCAGAATGAGCCGAGCAGATCTTCCGTCAGCATGTTCAGGTACATGACCATCGCGACGTCGGTCCAACCTTTTCGCAATTGCCAGATCCAGATTCCTTGGCAGATGCGTTTAGCCGCTGAAAGTACCATGTTCTTCCGCCACGCGAACCGGTTCGCGACTTCAATTTCAGCCAGGCCCTGATCCACGATCTGCTGCTGCAGATTTTGGTATTCATTTAAAATCCGGCCACATTGCCCAAATTGGATCACCGGTTGAACCGATTGGACGTACTCCGAAAACAGCCCCGAGTCGCGAATATATTTCTCGTGGCGACCTTTGCGAAAGTGGGCGCGCCTCTTGTTTTCGATGAATGTCATCCAGCCAAAAACCAGCATTGCTCCGAGCAACACCGGCGCTGTCACCACGCTAAAAAGCAGCAGCGGCACCAAAGTCATGCACGTCCGGATCAGCGAGGGGCACAGTTCGCGGCTCAATGCTTCGGCGGTCTGCACCACGCGGCCTACGCCGTTATTCACTTTGGCGACGAGCGCGCCTGAGGTTTGCTGCTGATGCCACTGCAGAGGCATCTGGAAAACTTTTTGCAGGGCGGTGGTGCGCAAGCGCGCGAACATCGGGAACGAGAGCCGCCGCGCGAACAGCGCGTTCAGAGATATGTCCAGTCCGAGGTAAACGCCGTCAAACAGAACCAGCGCGACAATCAGCCACCACTCCGGAATGCTCCGATGTTTTAGGCATAACCGCATGGCCCACACCATCGAATAGCCGCCCAGAACAAGCAGGCCTTGGCGGACTACGGTCCCGCCAAGGTATTTTGCATAGTCGCGCCGGAAGGGCTTAAGAAGATTCCTGAACATCCCTGAAGGTAAGTACGTTTCAGTACCTGTAGGAATTGTATTCAGTGGCACACGACCGGTCAAATTGACAGAAGTTATGAGAAAGCGTTAACGCGCGTACCGGCGGGTCATACGGGAGCAGAAATCGGCGAACTGCCGAATGTCCTGGGGAGGGCTGGTATGGTTGGGAGTCACGCCCAAACACTCCGGCGTGAAACAGTAGGTCAGCGTGATGTCAAACGGTTCAAGAGCATTCATCTGACGGTCAAACCATGCTTCCGCTCCGGGCCGGAAACTGTCCGCCCAACTCAAGCCGGTTCGCAAGTGCTTGACGCCCAAATCCTTGAGCCATTTTACTGCGCTGTCCAGCCGCGGATCCTCAAAGTGGAACCACTGGCATATTCCCAATGCCGGGCTGTATTCCGGGAACGCTTTTAACGCCAGTTTTGGTGTGCCATCTTCTCGTAAGAGGCCCATATAAAAGTGACGATAATAGGAAGAGCCTTCGGCCTCACGGTGGCGCGTGGTGGCTGGCCATGCCCGGGGCAGGTCATAAAGACTGTACCAATGGATACGTTCGGAACGACCGATCAACAGTTCGGCAGTGCGCTTGAGGCCGAATTCCTGAACCTCGTCCGCTCCGAAAGTAGAAACACCGACTTCGGAAATCCAAACCGGCAGCGATGTGATCTCCTGAATCTGTTTGAGTTTGTCCGGCCACTCGTGAATCGTCCAATGGTTCCAATCGAGCGGGAATCCATGCACCGCGATCACGTCCACATGGTGGAGAACGCACTGCGAATCCATGTTTCGGATAAATCCGGGATCGATCGGAGAGATCCCACCGAGTACGCGCCGCAATCGCGGATTTTCCGCCTTCACGGCCAAGGCTGCGAGCTTGACCATCTCTGCATAGATCGTCCAACCCGGGTCGATCTCAAAGTTCCAATGCGACAGGTTGTTGGGCTCGTTCCACAGCATCACCGCTTCGACCACCGCTCAACCTCCTTCTGCAGATGTAGACTTCCTCCTCCGGCCGGTCGAGAATTTCGAAACCCGCGCTGCGCAGCATTGCTTCCAGGCAGGCACGGTTCGGAATCCACCAGTTCGTCGGGTCGTGGCTATACTGCTTCTCCACGAAGTACATCACCGGATAACCGGGCCGATTAAATATGCCGGTTTCCGCGAATGGATAGTCTTTCTCCACGGGTTCAACGTACTTGCTGCCGCGAAGCAGCGACTGGGCCACTAACAAATCCTTTACCGCGTGCTCCGCGAGAAGATCCAGCGCCAGCAGGGGATGCCTCAGGTGATACAGCACGCCCAGGAAGAGCACCAGATCAAACCTCTCCTGCAACTCGCCGACCTGGTACACCGACATCCGCCGAAACTCGATTGCCGTACCAGAGACTTCGGCGACGAACCGAGCCTGCGCCAGGTATGTGTCATCAGTATCGATTGCCAGCACACGAGCTGCGCCCCGGCGTTTCATCTCGACGGAGTAAAAGCCCGCATTGCAACCGATATCCAGCACGGATTTGCCAGTGAGATCGGCCGGAATCGCATGCGCGAATTGCCGCCACTTGAACGTAGGGTAGTCCCCGAGAAAGTGATGGGGAGCCGTTTCCACGCCTCCCAGATTCATATTCTGGAACCATTCGCCCAGTTCCAGGACGCGCTGTCGAATCTGCTCTCTGCTCAAGGTACTCATGCGTGCATGCTCCGCAGAGACTGCATGGCGTCGCGATAGCCCTCCAACGTGCCCACATCGGTGTAGGACGTGCCGGCGCGCGCAGCCCAGGCGCGCCCGCCCTTCGCCAGGTACGCATTTACCAACGTGCCGAAATATTCGTCCCGCCGATTGCGCTCGCCCCACAATTGGAAAAGATCTTGCATCACGGAGCCGGGCATCTTGAACGCGCCCCACACCCAGTTCGATCGGGCGTCCGGCTGCTTCACCTGAATCTGAAGCACGGCGCCGCTTGCGTCGGTTTCGACGGCATCAAAGAATTCCGGCCGCTCTACCGGAAAGAGCAGAAACGAGAGTTGATCGTCGGGCAATGAACGCAATCCGTCCTCCGGAAACCAGATTGTATCCGGCAGGCCAACCATGACCTGTTCGGAAGCGTGGACCAGCGGCAAAGCGCGGAAGATGGCGTCGCAAAGCCCCGAAGGTTGCGGTTGAACGACATAGCAGACCGGGGCCGAATGGGCGCAGGCGCCATAGTATTCGACGATGTCGGACTTGCCCGGCCCGATGATAAAGCAGATGCGCGTGGCGCCCCCGATCACCAGACGTTCGATCAGATAATCACTGACGGCGCGAGGCCGCTCCACACCGTCATCGCTGTGCCCGCCAACGGGAAGCAGTTCCTTAGAAAACGCCAGCGGTTGAATGCGGCTGCCCTTGCCTGCTGCCGGAATAATTCCCCACATAAGCTGACTCCAAAATTTGTTCCATTTCTCGCGCGCGAATGTCGGACGTATGGCACGCCAATACCCGATCCCGGGCGGCTCGCCCGATTCGCTCCAGGTCATCCCGGTTCAAAGCTTCAATCGTGTCGCCGGTAGACTGCGCCAGCAGAATTTCGCGGCCGGGCTCAAAAAAGTGATCGAGACCCAGCCATGTGTCGCTAAGGACGGGAACGCCGCATGCAGCCGCTTCGAAGAGACGGCCGGACGGGCAAAACCCCATAGCCGCCATCGGTCCCCGGGTGACATTCAAAGTCAGCCGCGACGAGCAATAGAAAGCTGGATGTTCGGCCGGCGGAAGGTGTTGCACAAAGGAAATATTGGGCTGCCACGGGAACGTCGCGTCGTACATCGAGCCGCCAATGATGAACCGGCGATCCGGCAAACGGCGCGCCGCGTCCACGAACAGGGTCTTCAGGGCCGCGTTGCGATCTTCCGAATAGGTGCCGAGGTAAGAAAGGTCTGCCGCGTAACGATCCTTGGCTACTAGGGGCGAATGGATCGCAGGATCGACGCTGCCATACAACGGCACGGCTGTGCGAGCGCCGAGTTTGTCCGTAAGCTCCGCAAGCGCGCGGCCGCCGGTATAACTCAGCACTATGTCGAAGTCGCGGAAGCCGCGCGGTCCAATATATTCCACGGTCTCTCCCCGGTCGAGTCGGCGCAGCGTAATCGGGGTATCGAGGTCGTAAAACGTCTTCAGGGCGGGAGAGGACAGCACCAGATGGGCCGCCGGAATGGCGTCGGGGCAGAACGAGGTGACCATTCCGACGTCGGCATCGGCCAATTCTTCTTCGGCGCGAGCAATCGCCGCGTCCCAATCCGGATACAAAATCAATTTGCCGCCCGGAAGTTCGAACAGGTCGCGGTGCGCGGCATAGTACGGCACATCGCGTTCGAAGAATGTGACATGATGGCCGCGACGTCCTAGCGACGCACAAAGACCGCGCCAGAGCGTGGCATGGCCGTTGCCCCACGAAGAACTCACTGCCAGCCCGAAAATTACCATTTTCATAATTCGACCGTCCGGTTCACCGTCAAAACTCGGGGCTGCTGTTCGTCCAGGGTCATCATAGTAATAGAAGCCGTACTGATCTCAATCCGCTCGACCAAATCAATTGGAATCCCTGCGTAATGCGCAACGGCCGACCGGATAATGTCACCATGGCTGACAAGGGCAACCTGCTGGTCCGGATGGCGCCGGCGCATACTTTCCAGTTCCCGGACGATTCGCGCCTGGACATCCAGCATGAGTTCGCCTCCGGGCGCGGGCGTACTGCTGCGCAGCGTGTTGAACCGGCGCCATTGCGGCAGCGAGTCCAGTTCCCGCCAGGTTTTGCCCGACCAATCGCCGAAATCCACTTCAATGGCCGCCTCGCAGGTAAGGATGCTCAAGTTGCGCGTCCGAGCAAGAGGTTCGGCGGTTTCCCGGGCGCGTTCCAGCGGGCTGGTGTAGATCGAGTGCAGCGGCGCCGCCGCCATTGCCGCTACCAACAGTTCCACCTGCCGGCGCCCTTTCGCATTCAGATGCACTCCCGGCAGTCGTCCGGTGATGGTGTTGCCGGCCGTGTCCGTTTCGGCGTGTCGAATCAACCAGAACGTAGTCATGGTTTCGAAGAGCTTCCTGGTAATAGTTTTCGATCTGCGCTGCCCGATGGGTGAGTGTATGCTCCGCCAGAACGCGGGTGCACGCGGCGGCGCCGATGGCGCGCCGCTCGGCCTCGGAAATATCCCGCAGGTACCGAAGGGTGTCATCGGGTGACGTTGAGACTAACACCTGTTTGCCGAGATCGAAGACCGTATCCAGTCCTTGCCAATAATCGCTGATGATCGGAACGCCGCAGGCAGCCGCTTCGAAGAGGCGCACGCTCGGGGAATATCCGGCATCCACCATCAAAGCGCGTGTGACGTTGAGAGTGTATCGCTGGAACGTGTAGAAGGCGCGATGCAGTTTTGGCTCGATGTGGAAGATCCGGCTGACGTTGTGCGGCCATCGAATTTCCTCCGGGTATGCCGGACCAGCTACTGCGAAACGTCCTTCAGGCCACCCGCGAGACGGTTCGAGCAGCAGCCGCTCCAGCACAGGCTGGCGATCGCTGCTGTAGGTCCCGAGATAGCCGAGGTCCCAACGTGGCTTGCGCACTTCGGGATAGTAAAAGCGAGGATCGACCGAGCAATACAGCGCCCGCGCCATGGGAGATCCGAACCGGCTCTCAATGCGGCGCAACGTCGGTCCCCCGGTAAACGACAGATACATGCCGTAGCGCGCGACGAGGCCGCGCGTAATGTAATCGGCCGTCTCGTTCTCAAGCCGGTCGAGCGTGATTGGCGTATCGATGTCGTAAAAGGCCGTAACACCTTTCGCTACGCTCGTGACCCATTCGCCAACCGCAATTCCGTCCGGCACAAACGAGCCGACGATTACCAGATCCGCCGTGCGCACCTGTCGTTCAAACCGGGACATCAGTTCGTCGAGGCTTGTATAAACTGAAATCGCGGCCTCAGCCATCCCGGGCTGATCGCGATTGCCGGCGTACCAGGGCGCATCGCGCTCCAGGAACAGAATTTCATGCCCGCGCGCACGGAGCCCGCGTATCAGGCTGCGGTAGGTCGTGGCATGTCCATTCCCCCATGACGATGTGACGGAGAGGCCGAGAATCACAATCTTCACGAGAGAGCCTCCACCCGGTTGGAAGCTTTCCGCGCCCTCACGGTTGCGGCTCCGTTAGGAACAGCGAGCGAGGCCGTGCTCTCACATTCGAGGGCTGCCTCCAACTGCGCGGCCCGATGCGCGTACGTGTGCTCCGCGAGGATGCGCCGATAGGCGGCCTGGCCTATCTCGCCAGCCTTCTTGGGCGTCAGCGCGGCTAAGTGGCTCGCTACCTGGGCGCCATCACGCGCGACCAGCACCTCACGGCCGGGTTCGAGAAATAAGTCGATACCTTCCCACGCGTCAGTGATCAGACAAGCGCCAGCGCCCGCTGCTTCGAACACACGGGTAGCGGGTGAGAAACCGTATCGGGCCATGCTCTCGCGCGAGATATTCAGGACTGCGAGCGGCGTGCAGTTGAAAGCATTGTGATCCCGCGTGTAGACGTGATCGAAATACCGCACGTTTGCGGGCATTGCCTTATCGCCCCAGCCAGAGCCGCCCAGGAGAAACGCGCGCTCCGGCGACAGCGCTGCGGCCCGCAGGAAAAACTCCTCGACCCGTGCTTCGCGGTCGGGCAGCCGATTCCCAAGAAATGCCAGATCGCCCGCAAAGCGCCGGTCCGGAGGAACCGGATAGTGAGTGGTGGGATCGAGCGCGTTGTAAATCGGAATGCATTCCCGAGCGCCTAGCGCCTTGTACGCATTTACGACCGGATCACCGCCGCCGTAAGTAAATACAAAGTCGTAGATCGGAATGAGAGGCGCGAAAGGATCGCGCGGATTGGCGCGCACGCGATCGAGCGTCGCCGGAGCATCGACGTCCCAGAAAGCAACCAGATGTCCAGGGCCTTTCAGCGCCGCGACCGCCGCCTCCAGCCACCCATCAAAGACACCTACACCGCTGGCTTTGACGATCAAATCCGCGTCCCGCGCGCAGTCCAACGCCGCCGCGGCGTCGGATTCGCTGCCCGCCGGATATACGACGACGCGCGCCCAGGGAGGGTCCTCCATATCGCGATGCTGCTGCCGTTCGTAAGCGTCCGGTTCATAAAACGTGACGCGGTGTCCGCGCGCATCCAGCGCCCGGATGATGCCGCGATAGTAAGTAGCGGCCCCATTCCAGTAGGCGGAGACTAAGCTTGAACCAAAGAAGGCAATCTGCATGTCAGACTCTCGTGAATCTTGAGCAATTCGTCGACCCGATGGGCACAGGAATGGCGCGCGCGTATCGTCTCCAGTCCATGGGCGGCCAGTCCCGCGGCTAACGTCGAGTCAGATAGAATCGAACTCAGATGGCGTATCATCTCAGCGCCATCCCGTGCGACCAGATAATCTTTTCCTGGCGTGAATAAACCTTCGCAATCGCTCCACGGCGCGGAAACAAGCGGAATCCCGCATGCCAGGGCTTCGAACACCCGGATAGTGGGAATACCCGGCAGCGCGCTGGCGTAAGGCCGCCGCGGAATGTGAACGGTCACGCGATAACGCCCGAACACTTCGGGCACGTGGTAATTTGGCAGCCAGCCGCCGTACTCGATACCGGCCTGGGCAAGTTGTCCGAGGGCATGAGCCGGATATCGCACGCCGTACACGCGGGCTTTCAGGCCAAGCGCTTTTACGGGTCCGATCAGAAATTCGTTGATCTCGTCGGTTCGTTCGCCGTCACCCCAATTCCCGATCCAGACGAGGTCGCCTGCGGGCTCGCCGGGCTTCGGCTGAAACACGCGCGTATCCGCGGCCTCGTGCCAGGTCCAGGCATCGCGAGCCCATTTCCGGGCGCGATAGATGTCGCGGATCACCCCGCCGTAAGCCAGCACGCCATCATAGTGCCGCAAATCGTATTGCTGCATCGCATCGGAATCGGTAAGGCTACGATGGTGCGTGTCGTGGAACAGCAGGGTCATTCCGGAGGTCCGAGCGCGATAAGCGCCGCAACACCGCACCAACTCCCGCGAATTCCACTCATGCACTAGTACCATGCCGGCGCCCGCCAACTCTCGATCAAGGTCCAGGACTTCAAGGTCGTAGAACCTGCTGCGTAGATCCGGAAATGTTCGGCAAAAGTTCTCCACCGCGCCCGGTCCACAGTCCTTCGTCAAATTCTGCAGACTCCATCCAGCAGCCGGCTCAAGAATGTGGAGTTCATGCCCGCGCGATTGCAACTCGCGCACCACGCCGCGGAGAAAATGCGCATTGCCGTGGTTCCAATCCGACATCAGAGAGTGCGTGAAGATGACTACGCGCATAAAGTCTTTACGCCAAGCGCCTGTTCGTAGACAGCGAGGTATTCGAGCGCCATCCGGCCCGCGCCCAGTTCGAGCGCCCGTTGATAGCTTCTTCGTGAAAGCTCACCGCGGCGCGGCCGGTTCTCAATCAGCGAATTGAGCGCGGATCGCAGCCCGCGATGGTCGTCCGGCGGAACAAAGAGGGCGGCGCCGCCCCAGACTTCGCGTAGGCTTGGAATGTCGCCGAGGACCAGAGCACAGCCGGAGAGCGCCGCCTCCAAGGCGGTCAGTCCAAATGGCTCGTAATACGCAGGCAGCGCGTAGATGCTTGCGCGGGAATACCAACCGGACAGTGCGGCCGCGGATAATTGTCCCAAGGCCCGGCAACTGGAAACATCGGCGCATCCGGCTTCGCCCGCTACATAGACCGGCCACGCCAGCTTGGGCGCGATATCGACAAGTGCGCGAGTGTTTTTAGCCTCATCCCATATACGCCCGGCGGTTAAAATGAATTCTTCCTTTGATCCGCATTGAAATTGGGAAGGATTGCGCCCGTTGAGCACCACGCGGGTGGGTGGCAAATCGCCATAGTGCTTACGCAGCGCGGCGAGCATTGCGTGTGTGGGAGCCGTCACCAAATCGACGCCATTGAGCGTTCGCGTGACCTCCTGACGGTACCGATTCCATTTATCCGGGACGGCGCCCTTCTTTACCGCGGCCCACCAGGACAGGACACAAGAGTGTGCGGTGAGGACGACAGGCGCCTGCCACGGCAGTGCCCCATGTCCATAGGAGTTCAAATGGATGAGATCCGGAGCAACCGATTGCTCCAGTTCGAGCAGCCAACGTCCGGCCGACGCGACATCGGTCCACGGATGCTCCATCCACTCCAATTTGAAGCCGCTTTCACAAAGCCGGACAGTTGGTATGGCCTGAGCTTCCGCTCGCTGCGCATTCGTTGGTATTCCGCCCAGTGACGCGAGGACAACTTGTATGCCGTGCCGTCCCAGGGCATCTGCCAATTCCAGGGAGAACGTCCAAACTCCGCCGACCGTGTCGGTCGTCATGAGCACGCGATTCATCGGGATCGTTCCAATTCGATCAAAGGTAGCGGCCGCTGCTCCTGGATGTCGCTGAACTCGTCGAAGCTTTTCAGGTAATGTTCGTGGGCACGCTCCCAGGCGCGTTCGTCGGGATTTCCCCACCGCCGCGTGTAGTCCGGAGATCCAGGATACGGAAACAGAGGAACCGGCTCATTGGTCCAAACACCAAATTTCTGCAGACGATTTCGGAACGCTTCCACATCTTGCGGATCGTCTTCCTGGGATTCCAGCAGGTTGGCCTGGACAAACGGCACCCGGCTCTTCGCGTAAATCAGCCGGTCCGCCAGCTCATCGGTCGAGAGTTTGCATTTCTTGTCCAGCAGGTTCCGGCCCGCTTCGGTGATGCTCTCGACCCCGGCTTCGATAGAAACACATCCGGCGCGCCCTAGCAGATCGATCATTTCGTGGTTCCACAGATCAATGCGGGTCTGCAACCCGAACTTGACTGGACGCGCCGCGATCATTTCCAGCACATCGCGATATGCCAGAAAGATCTCGTCAATGAAGTAAACGTACTCGATTCCGGCCTCGATAAGGCCATCCAACTCCTGGGCGATGACTGCCAGCGGTCGCCGGCGGAAGCTGTTTCTGAAATTGTCTTTCGCGCAGAACGTGCAGTGATACGGGCAGCCGCGCGATGTTTCCATCTCGGCGCCCGGTCCAGCGGGCTCGGAATCGAACCGGTGATGATGGTGATAATGTCGCGCGATGAGATTGCGGTCCCATCGGAGCGCCGGTAGATCTTGCATATTGGCCGTGTGGGGGCCGCCGTGAATGCGGACGGCGCCATCGGTGCGGAAACAAAGCGAGCCTACGGCGGCCCAATCGCCGGCCAGTTGCGGAAGAATCTCCTCGCACTCGCCCATGATGACGACGTCGACATCGAGCTTGTTGAGAGTTGTCGTCGGAGTCGTTGAACCGTGGGGTCCAACAGCCGCGACCGCTCGCGTGCAGCCGCGGATCGCGTTGATCGTTTCTAGGGGCACGCGCAATTCCGGCGGCGCGCAACGCCAGAACAGATAGCTTGGCGCTGTGGTCACCACCGCGAAATCAGGATGAAAGTTCTCAACTCGCGCGCGCACCTCTGCCAGTGAAAGCTGCTCGAGTTGCGCGTCGATTAACTGAACTTCGTGCCCGGCCCGCTCCAGAAGCGCTTGTGAGTATCCATACTCGAGAGGCAGATGAGGCGCGCGGCAGCCGAAATAAATGCTGCCATCGAAGTTCCACGGCGGATTAATGAGCGAGTACTTCATTCAGCCCTCCCGATGCGGCCAGGTGGCGTGGCTCGGAAAGGCCGCGGCTTTCAAGCAACCAGCGGTACAGCCGCTCGACGCCCTCGCGGCTGGAAACCTTTGGCGCCCAGCCGGTCGCGGCTTTGAACTTGCGAGTGTCCGAAACGTAGTAGCGCTGATCCCCAGCCCGCCACTCCTCCGTCCGAACCGGCGGCTTCTCGCCGCGCAATGCGCCGATCATGTCGATCAGTTCTTTTAAGCTGAGCGTATTCCCCAGCCCGCCTCCAATGTTGAAGGCCTGTCCCGATAGCGTATGGATATTCGCCTGGGCCAGCAGGAAGGCGTCCACCAAATCATCGACGAAGAGCACATCGCGCACCTGCATCCCGTCTCCATAGAGCACGATGGGGTTGTTCTCGACGGCCCGAATTAGAAAATGGGCAATCCAACCCTGATCCTCGGTTCCCATCTGGTGTAGGCCATAGATGCAGCTCATCCGGAAGACCACGCCGGGAATACCGAAGGTGCGCGCGTAGTCCAGCACGTACTGATCAGCTGCGCCTTTCGAGCATCCGTAAGGGCTGTGAAAGTCCAGCGGACGCTCTTCGTTGATGCCGGTGCGCGTGGCGGCGTACAAGGGTTGATATCGCGTGCAATTTAATTGGAGAGGCAGATCCGCTAATGCGCCGTAAACTTTGTTCGTCGAGGTGAAGACAAGGGAGGGCGGGCTCTCAAGGGCGCGCATTTCCTCCAGCAGGGATAACGTTCCTCCGACATTCACTTCGAAATCGTGTACCGGGTCCACCAGGCTGGTGGTCACCGCCACCTGGGCGGCGAAATGAAAAACCTGTTCGGCCGACCGCACCGCCGAACGCAGATGCTGCCGATCGCGGATGTCGGCAATCTCGACGCGCAGGCGCTCGCCGTGATGTTCGCGCAGCCACGCCAGATTCTGCTCCACGCCTGGCCGGGACAGGTCGTCATAAATCAATACCGACCGGTCTGTCGATAACAGGCGGTCTGCCAGATTGGTGCCGATGAATCCCGCGCCGCCGGTGATGAGGACGTGACGCTGCTTGCGCGGACGGAGCCGCTGCCGCGCCGCGTCGCGGACGGCACCGATTCCGCCTTCCGCCCAAACCTGAAACAGAAGCTTGGGAGCGCCTGCGGCTCGCTTCAGACCGAAATGGTATTCGCGCTCATCCCGGGATGGCCCGCCGCTCGATTGATCCCGATCCTGCGCCGAATGCCAGTACACCCGCTCCACTGGCGCATCGATGGCGTCGACGAATGCGCGCATCTGCGCGAGTTCCTCACCCCGCCACGTCGAAAATCCAGTCTGCGTGATCCACAACTGCGCTTTGGAGCCGTGACGCTCCAAGACCTCGCGCACGCGCCCGACCTCCGGTTCCCATCCGTTCCACGGAACTTCCGCAGTCCCGGGGAAACCGTGAATGCCGACCGCATCGATGTATGGCATGACGCCGCGGTCGAACATCAGTTCGATCCAGCTCAGATCGGCCGGCCAGAGTCCGGGCAGCACGGTCTTTTTTCCAAGATGATGCGCCCAGTACGCCGCACTGCCGATCATTTCGCTAAACGTGCGCCATTCCGGATCCAGCCGGTTGTCCCATTCGCTCTGATGATTCGGTTCATTCCAGAGCTCGATCCATTCGAACAATCCTCCGAATCGTGAAATCATGACGTCGATGAAATCGGCATACGCCTTGGGTGTTTGCGGAGGCGAAGAAAATTTTGGCACGACTCCCAGACACGGAGGTGTGTACAGAAAGCAGGGCAGGATGTTCAGGTTTTTCGCCAGCCGCGGCAACAGCCAGTCGTACCAGCCGTCGCCCTCGGACGTGTACCAATCCGCCCAGTAAATTCCCGTGCGCAACTCGGAGACGTGGAGTCTCTCCAGATCCCGGAGAACCGACTCGACCCGCTCGTATTCCCCGGGACGGAACCACTCGACCAGTCCGATTTTGGGAGACTTCGCCGCCTTAGTTATGCGCTTCACACCATCAACCCCCGGGCCGCCAATTCCTGGCGTGCTTCGACGGCGCGATCGACCGCTTCCTGTCCTTCCAGCCACGCAGCCAGGTCTTGCAGTCCCTGCTCCAGGCTCACCTGCGGTTCGTAGCCAAGCACCTGGCGCGCCATAGAGATGTCGGCGAAGCAATGCCGGATATCACCGGCGCGATACTTGCCTGTAACTTCCGGCTCCACACCAGGACGCCCGATCGCGCGAACTGTGCGTTCCGCAACTTCGAGCACTGTCATCGGCAGGCCGCTCGAGATGTTGAAGGCGCCTCCGTCGGCTGCCGGTGTCTCGAGGGCCAGACGGCACGCGCACGCGACATCGTACACGCTGACGAAGTCGCGCTTCTGCAAACCGTCTTCGTAAATCAATGGAGACCGATCGTTCAACACGCGGGACGCAAAGTTACTCAGGACGCCTGTATACGGGTTGGACAATGCCTGAAACGGTCCGTACGTGTTGAAGAACCGAAGCGCCACGGCCGAAATGCCGTAGGATCGGCCGATCATCAGGCAAAGGCGCTCCTGGTCGAATTTCGAGAGGGCATACACCGATGCCAGGCAAGGGGGTTTGTCCTCCGGTGTCGCTTCCGGAATCAGGATCTGGCCGCTCTCGTCTCGTACTTCCCAATCCCCAAGCTTCAACTGTTCCAGCGTGCGCTCCTGCGGAATACGAATGATCCCTTTAGAATCGCGATAGAGCCCCTCCCCATAGATGCTCATACTGGACGCCACAATCAGCTTTTCCACCGGGTGCGTAGTCAGGGCTTGTAGGAGAGTGGCAGTGCCCAAGTTGTTAACGCTGGTATACTCCGCGATCCGGTACATGCTCTGACCGACGCCGACAATCGAAACGAAGTGAACTACGGCGTCAATGCGATCGAGTGCGCGTTCGACTGTCTCGCTCTCGCGAATGTCGCCAACAATTAATTCGACGTCACCACTCAGATAAGAGGGCCGCTTCCGCTCCGGCCCATGGACCTGCGGAAGAAGGCTGTCCAAAGCCCGCACTCGATAGCCATGCTTCAGGAGTTCATTTGCGAGGTGCGCGCCGATAAAGCCCGCTCCTCCAGTGATCAAGATTTGTCTTCCCATTCTAGCCCGACCTCTATGTCAAATGATCGATCCCCTGCGAGTAAGTGACGGAGCCGATATCATCCTGGTGGTTAACGCTCACTATTTAAATTAGAAGCTGAGAAGGTAAGTAGGTCAAGATTCGGGCCGGATGGGAAGTGAAATTCAAAACATGCAACAAGAGCTGCGTTGTTATTTTTCCCAGTGAGCCCGGAAATGAGGAATTCGATCGAGTACTTCTGCAAAGTCGCCGCGAAAACAAAGCGCGCGGTCGTCGATATATACATGAGCGGGTGGCTTTTTGTCCGTGACTTCAAGAACGAATTCGGCGAGCATGTGATCGGCCAGCCACCGCTCCACATGCGGTTTCCATCTCACCGTAAATATTATGATTTGATATCCAAGTTCATGGAGGTGTTGTAGAAACTCGCGGGCGCCAGGTCTGGGCGGATGGAAATAGTCGGCGCCCCTCCACTTATCAAATTGATTGAGGACGCCGTCAAGATCGACACAAACGATGGAGCTCATGGCGTAAGGTGTCGCGATACTGGTCGGCAAGCGTTCGAAACCCCTTGACATCGGAGGCCGATTCTGCCGCCATTGTGCAGTAACCTAGCCGATAACTAAGATAGGCCACTTTGTAGAAAGTCAAACATGCTGGCGAAGCGATAGTGTCCAAAGTAACTGACCTAAACTCCAAGGATGCGCCGGCTGCATCCCATGCGACATCCTGGCAGCCTGGGAAAAAGTGATCATCATGGTGGTCCAAGGTGTCGGTTTTCACGTACCCGTGCGCGGTAAGGAGAAACTCGTGAGGAAGGATTCTGCCGTCGATCTGGGTGGTGGATCGGTCGCACACCTCGGCTCGAAAGCCTTTCAGTCGATCGAGAGAAGAAACCCATTCCGGGCCGAGCCCTTCGCGAACGTTCACGCTGATCATTTCCATATTCTCGTCGTATGGAACAGGCCGATCGGAAGGGAAGTGCGTTTCGAGAAAGCGAAGATATCTCGCTATCCAGTCCGCAATCGGCGTGTCGGTGGCGTCCAAAGGCCGGCCTTCGACCCAACCGGTCGCGAGATAACCGTCTGTCAGTGCGAGGGGACGCGGCGCGAATCCTGCCGCCCATAAGGCTTCGGCTCGGGCTACTTTAGATGTGCCGTAATCTCCTAGCCCCTCGAATTTGAACAGGCATCTATCTCGAAGGTACTTTCTACGCTCGTGCTGGGGGTGGACCGGCGCCGCGGACGGAGACAATTGGCGCCATTGGCCCGCGGACAGATCCCGGGCTTCCGGTATCGGCTGGCGCGTTTGCGTATATTTTCGGTAACGCCCCCAGTGTTGCCGCGCCATTTCCGAGCGTAACGTTTTGCCGTCGGTTTCCCAGCTCGGAAACAGGATGATGCGGTCATCAGGGATGCCGTTCCCGGAAAGGTGCGAGGCGACGCAACAAAAAGAGGAGCCGGAAAGACCCGGGCCTTCGTCCACCACAAGGTAATGGGCATCTGCTTCGAGCCGAAATCCACGGATGGACAATTGCCGATCGAATGGATGCCCGCGCGGTCGTACTGTAAACGACCGCACCTCACATCCGGCGGCTGCCAGGGTAGCCGCGACAACCGCGCTCAGACTGGTCCCTATGCTGCGAATTCCGATGACCACTGCCTTCTGAGGCCGCACATCGCAGTAGAAGAGTCTGGCGGCCGCGGCATAATCCTCCGGGTAGACGCCGTAATAAGCATAGCCCTCCGGGACTGAAACCGTGATCTCCGCGGGCAGCGGCGGCGCATCGGTTAGTACGTTCATGTCCCCGCCCGCCAATCGGATGGCGGCCGAGCGAAGGCGCTCAAGCAAAGGATGTGGTTGATCCCATGCGGGGCAGAGCGAATCGGCGATGGCGGCTTCCACTTCTCCGAACCGGATGAGCGCATCGCGCCAACTTTCGCCACGGACTTGAGTCTTCACGCGCCGCTTCCTGTTGGCGTAAACAATCATGCGACCCTCTCATCCTCGACCGGACTTCGAAATGTGTCAATCAATCGCGATTCAGTCAGGTGTCATTCGCCACAGGCCTTAAAAGACATTCGTGCACCGAGCCACGCCAGCCGTTGGGCGCTCCCGTGCTCGTCTGTGATGATCGAAGAATGAGCCCCTGCCTTTCGCGTGGAGCGCGCGCCGCTTTGAAAAGTTGCGTGACTCTCGCTCTGCTTCTCTCGCCGGGATCCGTGGTTCATACGGCCCCGCAGTTCATGCGGGATCTGCCGTTGAACCGGTTTCCCGCGTCGCGCCAAGCCAAAACCGATTCGCGCGGGTTCTACCGGATGCCAACCGCAATCGAAGATGACTATTTCGACGGCACCAGCCCGCTCGAACGTGTCAAGCGGCACTTCGCGGCGGCCCGGCGCCTCGGTGCATCTTACTTTCGGTGTGGCTTCACGTGGAATGCGATAGAAAGACAGCCCGGTAAGTACGACTGGAGTTTTTGGGACAACCTTGTGGAGGTATCCGAGGAGTCTCACATTCCCCTCATACCGTACGTGGCTTACCCGCCGAATTGGGCGGTTTCGACCGGCGCGGAATTCTGGAAGCAGCCGCCGCGCGATCCGCAACTGTACGGAGACTTCATGTACCGCATTGCGGCCCGCTACCGGGGGCGCGTCGCTGCGTGGGAGATCTGGAACGAACCGGACAACCGCGACTACTGGACCGGCACTGTGGACCAGTTCGCGTCCTTAGTGATGCTGGCGGCGCGGCGCATTCGCGATGCCGATCCCAGCGCCATTCTGGTGTTGGGAGGCTTGGCTTACGGCCCGAGCGCGTTCTTCGAGCGATTGATTAACGACTATCACATCGACCGCTATGTGGATGTGATGGCCCTGCACGCCTATCCGGAAACCTGGTCAGACGAGCGCGCGGAGACTCTCTTTCAAAAATGGGTACCTGCCGTTTGGGATGCGCTCGGTAGAGATCAATCCGGCGTGGATCTTTGGATCAATGAAATGGGTTATGCCGATTATCGGTTTCGTCCCGATCAAGCTTCCATCTATGGCGTTAGTGTCTTTTACCAGCATGAACACACGCGGCGCTATCAAGCGGCGATGCTGTTCAAGTTTCAAGTAATGGCTCTGGCCTCCGAACACGTGTCGCTTACGGGATGGTATCGCACCGACGATTTCCCAACCTCCGAAAAGCGGCTCGGAAGCGATCTTGTCAACTATCATTTGGGCCTGATAGATGTGGACGGGCGCCCCAAGCCCGCTTTTCGCGCCCAGCGATTCTTCAACCGGCTATTCGGCCGCGCGACTCGACGGGTACCTGTGCGCGTCGGTACGCGTGATCAATCGCAAGCGGTTGTGAACCTGTTTCAGACAGTAGATGGCCAGATTATTGTGGCATGGTTGCGGAGCTTGCTTCCGGCCGAAGTGGCCGATAAATCCGGAATGCTCGACGATCGCCGCTCCGAGAACATTTCGGTCGAACTGCCGTGCCGGCAACCGAAACCGCAAGGCTACTTCGATCCGGAAGGCCGCCGCGTGCCGGCCCCGGCGAAAGTTGCGAATCATTCATTGGAAGGCTTGACCCTTCACGGCGGCCATGTTCTGATTGCCGAATTCGCCTGCCGTGAGTGAGAATGCCGCGAGTTGTTCCAAACAATGGAGCAACGCGTGCAACAATTTTCGCACGGTGCGTTTTCTCTTCTTTATCCTCGCCTTGCCGTTATCTGGTCAGATTCAAAACCAGGCTGATGACGGGCAATGGACCATGGCCGCGAAGAATCATGCCAGCACGCGGTTCAGCGCGCTCGATCAGATCAATATCGGGACCGCCGCCGGTCTGAGGCTTGCGTGGACATTCTCGACCGGCCTCACGCGTGGTCACGAGGCCGCGCCTCTGATCGTGAACAACACGATGTGCATCGTG
>CAZKQQ010000132.1:0-19008 GCA_964554945.1 uncultured Solibacteraceae bacterium
ACGCAGTCGGCGGATTCAATCCGGCGCCCGCGCTCGAGCCGCAGTTGGGCGCGTACTACTGGGTCACGCCGATTCCGAAAACCTGGAGCAAGGAGCGGGCGGAATCGAAGCTGCGCGAGTACAACAATTTCGGCCTGCAGCACCTGACGGTGCATGAAGCTATGCCCGGGCATTATGTGCAGTTCGAATACGCCAACCATGTGGAGCCGCAGCCGCGGCGCGCGCTCCGCAGCATTTTCGGCAATGGCCCGTATGTCGAGGGCTGGGCATTCTACACGCAGCAGATGATGACGGACCAGGGCTATCTGGCCGATCAGCCCGGCATGAAGCTCACCTTATACAAACAAATCCTCCGCGGCGTGGCCAATACAATTCTCGATGTCCGCCTGCAGACCATGGGGATGACCGATCAGCAGGCGCTCGACCTGATGATCAACGACACCTACCAGGAGAAGGAAGAGGCGACGGCCAAACTGCAGCGCGCGCAGCTTTCCTCTTGCCAGTTACCGACCTACTTCGCGGGGTGGAAAGGCTGGCTCGCCGCACGCGACCAGTACCAGCAGAAGAAGGGATCCGCGTTTTCGCTGCGCGATTTTCATGAACGCGCGTTGAAGGAAAGCGCCGTCCCGCTTCCCGTTTTGAGCCGCCTGCTGGCGGAGTGATACAGGATAAGCATACTTGATGAAAGCGGGTCAGCGGGCCTGTTTTCACAGCAACCGCAACAATACAGAGTGGCATCGTCCCGCGTGATACAATCACACCTGATTCGAGGTGGGAGGCGTTATGTCCAAGCTTCGCTGGATGATCGGCGCCGCACTGGTGTGCGGGACCGCAGGCGTTCTGATTCATGCTGCCGGCGTGAAGATTGACCCGAAAGACCTGCAGAGTTTCGCCGACGCCCAGTCGCTGAAGCCGGGCACTTTCCATAAGATCACGGTCGATCAACTACCGAAGCCGTTCGCCACCAAATCGGCTATGAATTTCGGCCGCCTCGCCCCGCGGCCGGAAGGCGTGGTGCCGCAAGCGCCTCCCGGATTCACGGTCGAGTTGTACGTGACCGGCCTGAGCACGCCGCGCCAGATCCGCACCGCGCCGAACGGCGATCTCTTCGTGGTCGAGAGTTACCCGGCGTCCGGGAACGCGTTTGGAGGCCCTGTCGGCGCCAACGGCGACGTCAAGATATTCCGCGGAAACAAAGACGGCAAACCGGTGGAAGTTTCCGTATTCGCGAGCGGCCTGACGCGTCCCTTCGGCATCAACTTCTATCCTCCGGGTCCGAACCCACAATGGGTCTACGTGGGCAACACTGGCTCGGTGGTTCGCTACCCGTATAAGAACGGTGATCTGAAGGCCAGCGGCCCGGCCGAAACACTGGTTTCCGATCTCAAGCCGAACGGCAATCACTGGACGCGCGACGTGGTGTTCTCGAAGGATGGCAAACGCATGTTCGTGGCCGTCGGTTCCAATGACAACATCGATGCCAAGGGCGACAATCAGATGCGCGCCAACATCCTCGAGTTCACTCCCGAGGGTAAGTTCGTGAAGATCTACGCGTCGGGTATTCGTAATCCCGTGGGCCTCGGCGTGAATCCCACGACCGGCGAAGTCTGGTGCTCGGTGAACGAGCGCGACGAGCTCGGCGACAACCTGGTGCCCGACTACATCAGCTCGGTGAAAGAAGGCGGCTTCTATGGCTGGCCGTGGTTCTACATTGGCAACAATCCGGATCCGCGCAAAATGGGCGCGCCCGCCGAGTTAGCCGGCAAAGCGATTGTGCCTGACATTCTGATCCAGCCGCACAGCGCTTCGCTCGGTCTCACATTTTATGAAGGCGATCAGTTTCCCAAGGAATACCAGGGCGACCTGTTCGCCGCCGAGCATGGATCCTGGAATCGCGCGGTCCGTTCCGGCAGTGAAGTGGTCCGCGTCCCGCTCGAGAACGGCAAATCGAGCGGTGTTTATGAAGATTTCCTGACCGGCTTCGTCCTCCCAGACGGCCAGAAGTGGGGCTCGCCGGTAGGCGTTGCTATCGCGAAAGACGGTTCCATGTACGTGACCGACGACGGCTCCATGTCGATCTGGCATGTGAGCTATGGAAAGTAAGGCTGCCGCAGTGCAGCGGGGTTAGCACATGAGCGCGACTCGATCTACGTCGATCCCGGCCGCTACCACCTCCGATCATAAAGCGGCGGTGCTAGCCGGCTTTCTCGGCTGGACGATGGACGCGTTCGATTACTTTCTGGTGGTCTATTGCCTGACTGCCATCGGCCGCGACTTCCACGTTTCCGACGCGGCGATGGCGCTGTCGCTCACGCTGACGCTGGCGTTCCGCCCGGTGGGCGCGTTTTTTTTCGGGCTGCTGGCCGACCGGTACGGCCGGCGCCTGCCGTTGATTCTGAACCTGGTTTTTTATTCGCTGATGGAAGTCCTTTCCGGACTGGCGCCCGATTACAAGACCTTCCTGGTGCTGCGCGCGCTGTTCGGAATCGGCATGGGTGGGGAGTGGGGAGTCGGCGCATCGCTGGCAATGGAGAAGGTGCCGCCGCGGATCCGCGGCCTGCTTTCCGGCATCCTCCAGCAGGGATACGCGGTCGGCAATCTGCTGGCGGGCGCCTGCTACTTCTTCCTGTTCGACAAGATCGGCTGGCGGCCCCTGTTTTTTATCGGGGGTCTCCCGGCACTGCTATCGTTATTCGTGCTGTTTCGTGTAAAGGAATCGGAAGTCTGGCAAAAGACGAAGCAGGAGAGCTGGAACCACCTGTTTCGCGCCATTCTTTCGCACTGGAAGACGTTCGCGTTTATCGTGGTGCTGATGACCTGCTTCAATTTCGTTTCGCACGGCACGCAAGACATGTACCCGACCTTCCTGCAGCGCCAATGGAATTTTTCGGCCCAGGCGCGCGCCGGCATGACAATGATCTCGGCGTTGGGAGCGATCATCGGCGGCACTCTGTTCGGCATGCTGTCGGATTCGATGGGGCGGCGCCGCGCCATGATCATGGCCCTGCTCGCGGCGGTGCTGGTGATTCCACTCTGGGCGTTCGCTCCATCGATGGCGCTTCTGGTGGCCGGCGCATTCCTCATGCAGTTCATGGTGCAGGGGGCATGGGGCGTGATCCCGGCGCACCTGTCGGAGTTGTCGCCGGATTCGGTACGCGGCTTCCTGCCCGGCTTCGGGTACCAATGCGGCGTGCTGATCGCCGGTTCGGTAGCGTACATCGAGGCGGTATTCGCGGGTCACACGAGCTATTCGATAGCCATGGCCGCCACCGCGGGAACCGTCTGCATCCTCGCCGCGATTGCCTCCTACTTCAGCCGCGAGTACCGCGGAGTGCGCTTCGGCGAGTAGTGGGCTGCTAATCCTGGCCGCCGTCTTCAACCGGCGTTCGCATTTGGACCAGCAGAATTCCGGAGGCGTTTTGCTCGAGGCCGGCCTTACTGGATGGTCAGACTTAAGGAATTCGAGGCGCCTTGCGCGTTGGTTGCCGTTACTGCGACGGATTTCAGATGGGCCGTCGATAAAGCGGTGGTGCTGGGATTCGGTAGGGCGAAGGGAACCGCTACTGAGAACTGTCCTCCAAAGGCCTGTGAACCCGAACTGCTGAACCAAAGTCCCGCGGCGGCCGAAACGTCGACCGTATAAGAGATCGGCTTCGCGCTCCCCGTGGGCGTGAACGTGTAGGTTAGATTTTGCAGAGAATGAGTGGTGCTCAGGCCCGAAACCGACACAATAAATCCAGCCTGGCTCACACTTGAAATATTGATCGTGAGTAATTTGGGCGTGGACGAAGCCACTGTGAGCGTCAAAGTCGGTGGATTTACCGGCGTCATATCGAGCCCCGAGATAGTGGCGAACGATGGCCTGATGGTAATTGCACCGGCAGTGGTGCCTGCCTGCAAGCCAATTTGGGTGGCGCCGGTCGGAAACACGGCGTCGGTGGTGTTCGCTGGAATGGTGAATGGGACCGTCTTGCCCCCGGTTGAAAACTGCACCGAGGGATCGGGAGCGAACGCCGCAGAATTAATGGATATGGTGAGGGATCCCGTGAGCGCCAGTGGGAACGGCGCTGACAAAGAAAGTCCGATTGCCGGTTGCTGCAGCGGTGTGACATTTCCACTGGCGCCTGTGAACTGAAAACTCGGAAGGTCAGGCGGCGGCGTACCGGAGCCGGACAAATTAAACGTCTGGGTGTCGATCTGTAAGGTGGTGACCGAGAACCCCGTAACGGCCGGAGAAAATGAGATCCCGAATGTGAGCGAGTTGGCTGGATTCAGCGTAGTTGGGCCTGGGGGGGGATTGATCAACTTAAACACGCCCTTAGTATCGGCAACGGCGATACTGGCAATGGTAACGGCGCTGGTCCCGGAATTAGTCACCGTGAACGACTGTCGACCGGTCTGGCCCACCTGCACGGGACTGAAAACCACGGTGCCCGAGGGCAATACGGTCACCGTCGGCGGGCCGCCATAGGTAAAGATCAGTTTCGGACCGAGACCCGTTCCGGTGAGAGAGAAAACGTCACTCCCTACGGTCAATCTGCCATTGAGCTTTCCCGGCTGAGTCGGCGCAAAGGTCAAAGTAAACGTGATCTGGTCATTAGGATTCATCGTTATCGGGAAAAAGGCAGGTCCATCACTGACCGAGAAGGCGCCGGTAGCATTAATAGCGGGAATCGAACCTACAGCGCCACCGATATTGCGCACCTTGACGAAGAAACTGCTGGTTGTTCCGAGGGCGGTGTCCGGGAAGGTCACCGGGTTCGAGGTCTGGTTTGGGGTAATCGGCGTGTCGCCGCCCGTATCTGTCGAGATCGTGTAGGAGTAAGACGACGTGATACCAGACCCAGACAGGGTGTAAGTTGTGGTGGCGCCCCCCACGGTAATACTAAGGGCTCCGGTATCTGTAGTAGCCTGGGTCGGACTGTATTTCACCCCAAAGGGCAGACTGAAACCCGGCCTCACGGTTGCAGGAAGCAACGGACGGCTCACCAGCTGAAAGGCGCCGCCAGCCGTAACGGTAATATCAGTTACATCGGCTGAAGCGGTTCCCGTATTGGAGATGGCGATGGTGGCAGTGATAGTCGAGTTCACCTGAGTGGGTGGAAACTGGACCGTGCCGCCGGGCGGAATCGGCACGATGTTTTGATTCGTCGGCAGGGTATAGGTAACGACTATGTTAGGCGTACCCGTACTCGTTTGGGCAGATGCCTGCACAGCCCAGATGCTAAACGCGGCAACCCACAAAAGCGCCGCTGAGCAATAGATTCCTATACGCGAAGGTTGCAGGAAAGTCATTGTCTGTGGTCTAAGGCGCGCCAAAGGTAGGCGTGCCCGGTATCAGAGTAGGGGATGAGCTCGAACTTCCCCGCGTGACCAGGATTGCCACCAGTGCCCCTACCCCGGCAAGCACGCCCACCTTCCACCAGGCGAATTTGAAGATCCCCTTTTTCGGCTCGGCAACGCCCGCGCGGAGCGCATTGGTTTGCACGATGTTCGCGTGTCCGGTGCGACTGCCCGACATTGCCGTGACTTTGATTGTGAAGCGGCCGGTCTGCATATTGGGAGTGAAAACAGCGGCGGCCTGACCCTGGGAATTCGTCTTGGCTTTGAAGGTCCTTTGCCCTCCGGCGAATGCTCCGCCGGGGCCCATGGGCGGCATTTCAAATGTGACATCGGCGCCTTCTATCGGCTGGCCATTCTCATCCCGTACTTCCACAACGGGCATGGCCGTGGCGGGGATTCTAATATCGTGGACTTCGTTCTGGCCCTCCAGAACGTAAAGGATCAGAGAGTCCGGCAGGGGAGCCAAGCCGGGCGCCTGCGGCGCGAGGTTGGGATTCTGGGGAGCCCCAGCGGGATTGGCAGCGGCTGGCGCTTGGGCAGAAACCTGAGGGGGCAGCGCCAGTAACGACGCTATCACGATTGCCGCTATTGCTTGAATTCCCCAAGGTTCTCCTCTCAACACGAGCCACACCTTGCAAAAGGCCGAAGCGCCATAAGGTTCAAGCATATCCTTTCGTAATCGAAATTCCAACAGGAACGAGCAGGCGGGGGATCGCCAGGACCGCGTTTTATGTATGTACTAAGACGATTCCGATGCCGCAAAGCCGCCGGGCTGCCTGCGACCAGACTCAGTAGTAAGACAAAGTCTCTACTCCTGTGCCGCCCACAAAGCTGGAAACGACCCGAGAGGTCTGCAGATCGATGACCGACACGGTGCCGTCGCCATGATTGGCAATCAGCGCCGTCTTGCCATCCGGGGAAAACGCGAATCCCATGGGAGCCTTGCCGACGGTGAGCACCTGCTGGCCCCCATGCAGGTTGGAGGCGCTGAAAATGTTGATCAGCGATTCGGTCGAGTTCATAGCGAGCACTTTCGACCCATCCACGGTATAGCGCACTTTATACATCCCCTTGGCATTGCCCTTCATGGCGATCTTGTCCACCACGGTGTCGCTGGCCGTATCGATCACGAGGATCACAGGTTCGGCATGGTCGGCGACCAGTACACGCTTGCCATCAGGTGACGCAACGATTCCCTCGGTGCCGTTGGGCGCAGGGACCCGTCCGATCATTTTCCGCGCTTTCAGATCAATCACGCTGACAAAGAGTTTGTCATTCTTATTGGTAACGTAAGCCTTACTTCCGTCTGGGAGGACGGCGATCCAGTGGCCGGTTCCTTCCGTATCTATGGCGGCTTCAATGGCGCGTTTGCCAGGATCGATCACGAGCAGTTTGCGGCTCAGATCGCAGGTCACGTACAGCATGCCGGCAGTGTCGATCTGGATTCCGTGGGGAGCCTGATACGGCGAAACATCAATCATTCCGCTGACGGTACGGCTGGGAAGATCGATAATGGCTACGGTGTGGCCGGGGTGTGGATTGCGGCCATAAATGCCATCGCCGTACACCGTCGCGTAAACCGTCTTGTGGTCGGGTGAGATAGCCAGGTCGTGCGGGTTTACGCCGACGTCCAGGCTGGAGATCTCTTTGAACATGGCCGGATCGAAAAAGCGCACGAAATGGCCCAATTTGTCGATCAGGATCAGACCGGAAGTGCCGGTTGGGTTATTCGGATCGAGGCTGGCCGCGGCCAGAATTCCAACTGAGGACATCACCGAAATCAGAAAGAGATAGATGCGAATACGGCGGGATTGAGCCAGGTTATTCATTTTTAGGTCCCCGGTAGGCGATTATATCGAAGTAGGGGGCTGCTGCGTGACCAAACAGAAAGTGGGCGTTCTTCATCCGGGACAGATGGGCGCAGTGGTGGCCCAGACCATCAAGAACAGCGGCCACGAGGTGTACTGGGCCTCGGAAGGGCGCGGCGCCGGGACAGCGCAGCGGGCGGACGGGGCCGGCTTGACGGATGCGGGTTCGCTGCAGCAGATGGCGGAAATCTGCTCCGTGATTGTGAGCGTCTGCCCGCCGGAATTTGCCGAGGAGATAGCGGCTAAAGTGGCGGGTCAGTCCTTCCGCGGATTGTACCTCGACGTGAACGCGATTTCGCCGGAGCGCGCACGGCGAATCGAGCGGCTCATCCGGGATTCCGGCGGAACGTTCCTGGACGGTTCGATCATCGGCATGCCAGCGCGGGCGCGCGGCCAGACGTGGCTATACGTTTCCGGCGAGAACGCCGCGGCGGCGGCCGGGTATTTTCGCGGAGGTCCCTTGGAATTCGAAGTACTGGGAGACTTGGCCGGGCAAGCCTCAGCGCTGAAAATGTGCTTCGCTGCGTACAGTAAAGGCACAGCGGCGCTGGTGGCGGCGGTGTTGGGCACGGCCGAAGCGCTAGGGGTGCAAGGCGCGCTCGAACGGCAGTGGGGGAGGTCAGGGCCGAACTATGAGCGGGCCGTGTCGTCGGTCCGCACGGCGGCGCCCAAAGCGTGGCGTTTTAGCGGAGAGATGCGGGAGATCGCGGACACGTTCGAATCGGTGGAAGTGCCGAACGGATTTCCCGCGGCCGCCCGCGCGATTTATGAAAAGATGGCGCCATTCAAAGGAGGCGCGGAACCCGAACTTTCCGCCATCCTGAAGAAAGTGAGGGAGTGACCCGCGGCGCCAAGATGCCGCGGGTCGAATTCGATCAGAACGTATACTTCAGGGCGAGCTGAATCACCCGCGGATTGACGCTGGTGCTGGTGATCTGCCCGAAAGTAGGAGCACTCAAACTGCTCGAGTTCACGTTGACCTGCCCAAAAGCATTTGGAAAACCGCCGGGGTTGTCAAATTGGGGGTGATTGAACAGGTTGAAGAACTCCGCGCGGAATTGAATGTTCTGGCGCTCCCCAATGGGGGTGTTCTTCATTAGGGTGAAATCCCAGTTGAACTGGCTGGGGCCTCCGACTATCCCGACGCCTGCGTTGCCGAACAGCGTAGCGCAAGTGGGGCAAGCGGCCAGGGTGGTCGGTGTTCCGTCCGGGTTAATAGCGGGCGGAGCGCAGAAGGCGGAGTTATTGAAGAACCCGTTCAAGCGAGCTTCCACGCTGCCCGAACTGGCGATGTTGTCATAGGTAGCGCCGGGACAGAGCTGGGCGCGGCTGTATCCACCTTGGGTTGTTGTCGAACTGGTGCCGAACGCGGATCCGCCGCGGCTATCGATAATGGTCAAGGGCAGACCGGATTGCACGGTAGTCACGCCGGAAATGTTCCAGCCGCCGGCGATCTTCCCGAGCGCACCATTATGCATTCCGAACGGCAGATCGTATCCGTAATTCACGACCAGACGGTTGGGACGGCTGAATTCAGAGGGCCCGTACTGCTGAGCCGTATCGGTGGACAGGTTGCTGTTGGCGGTGTTGATGAAGGAATTTGTCAGGGACTTGCTGTAGGTGTACGCAGCCTGCACCAGGAAGCCGCGGGAGAGTTGTTTACGTACAGTGACTTGTAAGCTGTTGTAAGTCTCAATCAAGTCGTAAGCCGTACCCTGCAAGCCGGCCGCCTGATAACCCAGGAAAGGGACGCGCTCAAGGACGTTTGCGGTGGTGGTCGTCCTCTGCCCGTTGATCGGATTTGAGGGTGTGGCGATGCCCGCCACGTTGTAATTGTGATTGTAGTCAGTCAGGTTGATACCGCTCGAACCGACGTATCCGGCTTCCAGAACCCAGGACGGGGCGAAGTTGTATTGGAACGTGAGATTGTACTGACGCACGGTGGGAGTGTGCATCACTTCGTTAATGAAGGGGACGTTGAGGTATGAGCTATTCTTCGCACAGCCGCCGGGCAGCGTGTCGCAATTGGGAGAAATCCAGCGCTGGGCAAATTCGCCGACTACCGGCGATGCCGGGAACGGAACGGCCAGCGTGTTCGGATTACCGGCAATGTAATCGACGGTAACCGCGTAGGGATTGCCTTGCTCGACGGAATGGACGAAACGGTCGGCGCCGACGCGGTCATAGAAAATGCCCGCGCCGCCGCGAATCACGAGTTTACTGCTGACCTCATACGCAAAGCCGATGCGAGGGCCGAAGTTGCTCAATGGCGGATGTTCGCGAATGGGAAGAGCCCGACTGCTGAACAGGACACCCGGAGGCGGCGCCGGATAGTGGGCAGTATAGTTATTGGGAACGACCCAACCAGCGAAGTTAGCGGCATTGTAAGCACTCGGCAGGCTCGGGCCTGAAGGAACCTGCGAGTTGGGTACTGTTCGCAATTGGCTGAGCCAGGTTGTGGTCAGGTTGCCGTACTTGTCGCTGAGTGTGCCGTCATACTCCCAGCGCGTACCGATGTTCAGAGTGAGTTTATTGCTTACCTTCCAGTCATCCTGGAAAAAGGCGTTCATATTGGGAAGACCGTAGCCGTGAATGATGCCGTCCGGTCCACTGCGGGTACAGAAGAGGCACTGGAGGATGCTGCCGGGACCGCCCACCAGGACGTCATTAAAGCTGCCGAAGAAAAGGAAACCGCGTTCCAAGCCGGCAAAGGTGATGGGCCAGGTAGTCCACTCTTTTTCAAAACCGGCGCGAATGGTGTGCTTGCCACGGGTCCAGGAAATCTGGTCGGAAAGCTGTCTCTGATTCGTGGGACTGAAGACCGGGTTTAAACCACCAAACAAGTTAAAGCCATTCAGGATTAACACGGTGTTGGGCGGCTCGGTCGCATTGGGCCCAGTAGCGACGCCGCCCGCCCTGAGGGCCGGAATCAGCGGCGTAATTCCCAGATTCTGGTCGGTGGCGCCCGGCGGCATCAGGTCGTGCGCCGTCGAGAGGTTGCGCTGGAATGATCCCCGGATCTCGTTAATGAAGGTGTCTTTGATGATGGACGTCAGTTTCAGCACAGCGGCAGTGTTGGAGTAGAGCTGGATAGTCGGCGTGCCCGGCACGTAACCATTGAGCGTTTGCGTCCGCGGGTCTTCCGATTTGAAGAACCGCATAGCCACTGTGTTCTTGGGATTGACCAGGTAATCGCCGTTGACGATCTCTTGATTTTCCTTGTAGATCGCGGGTTGACTGAACAAGCCGGCACCCGGCCCGAATTGCTGAGAGCTCGGTATGTAATAGCTGCCGTCCGCATTCTTCAACTGCAAAATCTTGAGACCCACCGGGCCCATGTTGGAACCATCGCACGCGAGGGCAGGGCCGAAGCCAGGACCTTTGCAATTGGCAGCCGCCACCGCATTGGCGAAGGCCGATCCAGGACCTCCGCTGCGATCTCCCAGCGGGATATTGGGAAGGAAGTTGTAGGCGGTGCGTCCCTGGGGCGCGACTCCGTTTCTCTGGCGCGTACCTTGGTAACTCCCGAAGAAGAAGAGTTTGTCCTTCTTAATGGGCCCACCAATGACACCGCCAAACTGGTTTTGGTTCAACACCTGCTTCTTCCCTACATTGGCGGGGGACCGGTTGAAGAAAAAATCGTTCGCATTGAGATCGGCATTGCGGAAGAACTCGAACGCACTGCCGTGAAACTGATTGGTGCCGGATTTCGTGACGACATTGACGTTGGCGCCGGGGTTGCGGCCATAGCTGGCATCGTACGTGGATGTCTGAATCTTGAATTCCTGGATGGCATCGGGATTAGGAATGCCGATTCCGGCGTAGATGCCCGAATCGTTCGAGCTGCCGCTATTGGCGACGTTGTCGATAGCCACTCCGTCCATCTGGAAATTATTCTGAGCCGGATCGTTGCCGTTGGTGCTCATGTCCTGGGTGGCTTTGCCAAAGGAAGAGGCATTGTTCACCGGCGCCGCGACGCCCGCGGAAAGGTTGACGATCTGGGTGTAATTGCGGTTTGACAGAGGCAATCCGACCACCGTGCGGGTACCCACCACTGTGCCCAATGTGGACGTGGTGGTCTGAATAATGGCTGCGTCGGCTTGCACTTCGACTTGCTCGGCCTGCGTGCCCACTTCGAGCGCATAGTTCAGGGTCGGCGTCTCGGTGACGTTGACTTTCACCGACGGGACCTCGGCTGTCTTAAATCCGCTAGCGGCGAATTTTATGCGGTAGGTGCCGGGCGGCAGGAGACTGAACCGATAGCCACCGTCGGAGCCCGTTGTGACAGTGCGGCTCTGCCCGGTATCGGTGCTGGTGGCCGTGACCACGACATTCGGGATCACAGCGCCGCTAGGATCGGTGACAGTTCCCGTGAGCGCGCCGGTGCCAGCCGATTGCGCCAGCAAAGACGGAACCCACAACAGTGATAGCAACGCAGTAGCAAGCCGCGCGCGCGGCGATTTGTCGAATTTCACAACTCCCCCTTCGAGACCTACTGCCCGGACCGGGGGCGCGGACCACTGTGCTCACCTACACTAACGAGCATCCCCGGGCGGTGCATTATGGGCGATTGTATGCCACCTTCCTACAAACTGGCAATCAAAATATCGGCAAATTCGGGCGGGCCCGACGCGTAAGATCCTGGCGGCTACGAGCTCACCTCCCTCAGCCGCGAGTGAGATGCCAGGTTTGGAAGACGCATCAGAAGCTAAACTTCAACGCCAGTTGGATCACGCGCGGATTCACACTGGTGTTAGTGATCGTGCTGGAATCTGGATTCAAACGTTGCGGCAAGAACGATGTGGTGCCGCCGGTCCCCGATCCGGGCGAAATACCGTTGAACTGCGCATGATTCAGGAGGTTAAAGAACTCGGCGCGGAACTGTAAATTGGAGGATCCGGTGACGCGGAACTGCTTGGAGAGCGTGGTCTCGAAGTTGAATTGGCCGGGACCGGGCAGAATGCCGATGCCGGAATTGCCGAACAGAGTTGCGCAGGTAGGACATGCGGCTTGCGAAGTGGCCGTGACACCATCCGCATGATTGCCGAAGCGGGGCAGAACGCGCTGGAATTGAAATATCCAGGACCGCCGCTATACCCGCTTGACCTTCCAGTCGTCCTGGACGAACGAATTCATGTTCGTCTCGCGATAGGCGTGGATGATTCCGCCGGCTGCGGGAGGTAGGAAAGGAACAAATACCCAAGCCGCTCGCGCGGTGTTGATGGCGACACTCTGGGCTTTGGCGCCGTGCTTCAGGGCCGATTGTATGATATACTCCGCACACCAGTAGTCAAAAGAACGTCAAATTTGGGGATTGTACAGTGGCTTCGGGCGTCTCTGTAGGGCAGTTATCGTTCGGACCTTTCTGCGTCGACTTGGCGGCCACCCGTTTGCGGCGCGACGGCGCCGAAGTAGAGTTGCGACCGCAGGCCTTTCAAGCACTCTGGGTGCTTCTACAGAACGGTGGGCGGCCCGTCGAATACGAACAGATGATTCGCGAGGCGTGGAGTGGCGTGCTGGTTTCCAGGCACACCGTGGCCGTGACCGTTGGCGAAGTCAAGAAAGCTCTCCGGGAATATGGCTCGTGGATCAGTTGCCGTCCGGGGCTCGGGTATCGCCTCGAAGTGCCGAAATGCGATGCTTTGATTCGGAAGGGGTGGCACTTCATGAGCCACCGCACGCGCGAAAGCCTGGAGCGAGCGGTTGCCTGCTTTGAAGAGGCGGCCCGCGACGATGCCGCCGACTTCCGCGCTTTCGAAGGACTATCGCGTTCGTATCTCGTGATGGGAACCAGCGGGATGCGCCAGCCGCGGGAAATCTATGCCGCCTTTCTGGAGGCCCATCACCAGGCTGTGGAACGGGCCGGCCTCACACCCGAGCTACGCTCGGACCGCGGATACGGCTTGCACATGTTCGAACGTCGGCTGTCCGAGGCCGAATCGGAATTACTGCGGGCCTGCCGCGAACAACCAGGCATGGCTTCCGTCTACGTGCGCCTCAGTATGCTGTACGTGGCGCAACAGCGGTTCGACGAGGCACAGGATGTTCTGCGGCACGGCTATTCCGCCGATCCGCTGTGGCCCGTGCTACCGGCCGCCGAGGTCATGGTCCGTTTCTGCCGGCGGGATTTCGCCGGCGCGGCGGAATGCGGCAGGAAGGCGTTGGAACTCCATCCGTACATGCAGCTATCGCACGTCTTCCATGCGCAGGTGTTGGAGGCCTTAAACCAGGGTGAAGAGGCGCTCACCCATTACCGGCACGCGACGCTGATCTGTCCGGACCTGCCCTGGCTGCGCGCGCTCGAGGGCGCCTGCCTGGCCAGGTGCGGAAGGCGAGCCAGCGGTATGTCAGTCCTGAAAGAACTCCAGCGAAGACGCGGTTCCGAATATGTGGATGCCTACTATATGGCGCTGCTCCGGGATGCGTTAGGGCAGCGGGACCAGGCGTTTGAGGAACTGGACCGCGCCTGCGAGGAAGGGTCCACCGCATTGTCGATTCTCGATGTGGATCCGAAGATGGACAGGCTCCGCGCCGACCCCCGTTTTGGCCGTCCCAGGCAGCTGGCGGCGCCGCGTGCGGAAGGCTCCGGGCAGGCCGCCTGACCGGCCAAGTCAAGATTCTGCTCACCCGTGAGGATTTCTGAAAGCCCGGTCGCTCCCCCGTCGGGTAGCGTAAAATGAACTGGCGGAATCAATCGTTTGCGGGGCCAATATGCACCACGTTTCCAAGATTGACGAATCCAAGGCGCGGACGCCGAAGCTTTATGAGGGGCGGAGCACCGGCTTCCGCCGAGCCACCTACGTCGATCACTCGATGGGGTCGGTGCACATGGGAGTGGGTGTTTGCTTTCTCGATCCCGGCGGCGAAATCCAACCGCATCTGCATTCCTTCGAGGAAAGCTTCTATGTCCTGGAAGGAAATCTGACGGCGCAGATCGGCGAGAAAACTCACGCGCTGGGCGCCGGCAATTTCGGATTGATCAGCACGGGCGTGCGGCACACGCTGCGAAATACCGGTAAACAGCCGGTCCGCTGGCTGGAGATGCAAGCGCCCCAGCCGCGCCCCGCCGAATATGGACGAGACACCTTTTTCGGGGCAGCCAGCGCTCCCGCAGCTGCGTCGAATGGAGACGATAAGCTGATCGGACACTTCGACGAATCGCAATTGCCGCGGCCGGGTGGGCCTTCCCAGATGGAGGGCTTCAATCCGACCACCGGCGTCGCGATCAAGATGTTCGTCGACCGCTCGTTCGGCGCGATTCATCAATCGCTATTTTTGATTCAGTATCTGCCGGGCGCGAAGATCGATACGCACGACCACACGTTCGAGGAGTCGTACCTGATTGTGGGAGGCCGCGTGCGCGCCACCGCCGATGGCAGATCGTACGATCTGGGCCCGGGCGATGTGATCTGGACCAGCGTCGGCTGCATCCACAGTTTTGCCAATCTCGGAACCGAACCAGTGCGTTGGATCGAGACGCAGGCGCCGTTGCCTCCGGCCAAGGAAGTTTTCCGATTCGAGCGCGATTGGGCGCAGTATGATAGCGTGGCGACTCAAGGAAGCCAACGATAAACCGGGGGACCGGCGGATCTGTCGACGCGACGCAACGAAAGCGCATTGGGACAGATTCGTCAGTGCCCATGGAGGATAGCGTGGTGAGCAACGAAAAGACCCAGACTGCCGAGCCGGCCGCTGCCGCCCGGACCAAGCCGTTCACAGGCAAAGAGTACATGGAGAGCCTGAAGGACGGGCGCGAGATTTGGATTTACGGCGAGCGGGTAAAGGACGTCACCACTCACCCCGCCTTCCGAAATACGGTTCGGATGCTGGCCCGCCTGTACGACGCTTTGCACGATGAGCGCAAGACCGTTCTGTGCACGGAAACCGACACCGGCAGCGGCGGCTACACGCAGAAGTTCTTTAAAGCCACCCGCAATGCCGAAGACCTGGTGGGGGCGCGCGACGCCATCGCCGAATGGGCGCGTGTGACCTACGGCTGGATGGGCCGCAGCCCCGACTACAAGGCCGCATTTCTTGCCACACTGGGCGCGAACTCGGAGTATTACAAACCTTTCGATGAAAACGCCCGCCGCTGGTACAAAAAGGTTCAGGAAGAAGTCACCTTCGTCAATCACGCGATCGTGAATCCCCCGGTAGACCGCAACAAGCAACTGGAAGAAGTGCGCGACGTCTACATGCATGTCGAGAAAGAAACCGACGGCGGCCTGATCGTGAGCGGCGCCAAAGTCGTGGCCACCACCTCCACGCTGACGCACTATAACTTCATCGCCAATAATGGCGCGCTACCGATCAAGACGAAGGATTTCGCGTTTGTCTGCATCGTGCCCACGGACGCCCCCGGCATGAAGCTGTTCTGCCGGCCGTCCTACGAAATGCAGGCGGCGGCAACCGGCAGCCCATTCGATTACCCGCTCTCCAGCCGTCTTGACGAAAACGACTCCATCATCGTTTTTGACAAAGTATTTGTGCCGTGGGAGAACGTATTTGCCTATGGCGACATCGACAAGGTCAACAATTTCTTTCCGCGTTCCGGTTTCCTGCCGCGCTTCATGTTCCATGGCTGCGTGCGGCTCGCGGTGAAACTCGATTTTATCGCCGGGCTGCTGCTAAAAGGCGTGGACGCCACCGGATCGAAGGAATTCCGCGGCGTGCAGGCGCAGGTGGGCGAGGTGCTGGCGTGGCGCAATATGTTCTGGGGGCTCACCGACGCCATGGCGCGCACAACAACGCCCTGGACCCCCGGTTACGTGCTGCCGAATCTCGACTACGGCCTGGCCTATCGCGTGGCTTCCAATTTTGTGTATCCGCGGCTGAAAGAGATTGTCGAAAACGTGCTGGCCAGCGCGCTTATTTATCTCCCGTCGCACTCGAGCGATTTCAAGCAGCCGGAAATTCGCAAATACCTGGATACGTTCGTCCGCGGCTCCAACGGCTATACGGCGGTGGACCGCGTCAAGCTCATGAAGCTGATGTGGGATGCCATGGGCACCGAATTCGGCGGACGCCACGAGCTATACGAGCGAAATTATTTCGGCAACCACGAGAGCATTCGCTTCGAGACCTTGATGGTGGCCGACCTGATGGGCCAGTCCGCCAAGTACAAGGGCTTTGCCGAGCAGTGTATGGCGGAATATGACCTGGACGGCTGGACGGTTCCGGACCTGATCAACCCCGATGATGTTAGTGTGGTGATGAAGAACGGGCGCAAGGGGTAAGGCGCCCGGGCGCTTCGCGCCTGCACAAGGCAGCCTTATGCAACCGAACGGTCAGTCTTTTGATCCGCGGCAGTTTCGGAATGCGCTGGGCCGATTCGCCAGCGGGGTTACGGTGGTCACTACGAACCACGAAGACCGCCCCCATGGCATGACCGCCAATGCGTTCGTTTCCGTTTCGCTCAATCCTCCGCTGGTGCTGGTGTCGGTGGATAATCGCGCCACCCTGCACCGGATCCTGCCGCTGACCGGCCGGTACGGCGTCAGCGTCCTGGCGGAGAATCAGGAGATCTTGAGCAACCATTTCGCCGGGCGCAGCGTCGAAGGCCTTCACATTCGCTTCACGGAGCGTCTCGGCGTTCCCCTCCTGGAAGGCGCCGTGGCATATTTTGTGGTGCGGGTGATCGACGCGCATACCGCGGGTGACCATACGCTCTTCATCGGCGAGGTGGAGCACTTCGAGGCGCGCGACGATCGGCCTCTGCTTTTCTACTCCGGCAAGTACCAGCAGTTGCGGGCGGAGAAGGCCAAACCGACTCCCTGGCCGCAGGACGAATTTTCGCTGTTTTCGATCGGCAGTTTTGACCCGCCCATCACGTAGCACACCTCCACCCCCGGCACGCGTATAATTATTAGAACGTTCCTCGCTTGGGGGCTGGCTATGTTTGCCGCTGATGCGCCAATTTTTTCGGTCCGGGAAACGCATGGCCGTGTGCTGCGCCCGGGAAACCGGCTGATTGCCCACAGCCCGGATGTGGGGTGGCGTTCCATGTACGCGGCGGTTATGGAAGAAGCGCCCTTCCAGGCTACCGAGCAGGCCATTCATCATCCGTTCCTGATTTACCACCTGACGCGTCCGACAGAGGTGACGCGCAAGATCGCCGGCGCTCCGCTGGAAAAGACGCTAATCGGGCCGCGCCGCATGTGTCTGACGCCTGGCAACGCGGCCAGTTCCTGGCAGCACAACGGCCATCCCGAAATCCTGCAGATGTACCTGCGACAATCGATCTACGATTCGGTGGTATCGGAAATGTACGGCTGCGATCCGGCGGCCGCCGAGATTGTGCCGCGCTTCGCGATGACCGACCCGCTGCTGGAACAACTGGCGGTGGCCATTCACACCGCGCTGCGCGACGGAACAGCCGAAGACGGCTTGTACATCGACACGCTGGCACAGATGATCGCCGCGCACCTGGCGCGTTTTCATTCCACGCGCTCGCGGCCCGTGCGTGTTGCCTCGCCGGACGGCATTCCGGGATGGCGGATGCGCCGCCTGATCGCCTATATCGAAGAGCATCTCGAAGGGAACCTGAGCCTGGAGACGATGGCTGCCCAGGTGGATGTCAGCCCGTTGTATCTGGCCCGGGCTTTCAAAACAGCGATCGGCCAGTCTCCCCATCAATATGTGCTGGCGCGCCGTCTGGAAAGAGCCAAAGAAATGCTGCGCAACACGGATACGGCGATCGTCGACGTGGCGCTGGCGTCCGGTTTCTCTTCGCAGAGTCACCTCTCCAACTGGTTTGTGCGCAATGTAGGCGTTTCCCCCGCCCTCTATCGGCGCCGCGCCGCGAGGTAGGCTTGCGCCGGCGCCTGCTCGCCGAGCAACCGCTTTAACGCGAGAGCGTCGTGCACAGCATAAGCCGCCTGATCGTTATCGAAGTAGACGTAGATCGCGCGCAGGGTCTTCTGCCAGTCGCGGATGCGCCGGGCCCACTCGTGAAGCGCCGCCGGCGAATAAGTGCCCTGGTACGCCGCGCCCGGTCCGTGCAGCCGCACATAGGTGAAGTCCGCTGTGATCTCGAATCCCGAACGAAAACCCGCAATCTCGAAGATGCAGAACGCCGCGTTGTGGCGCCGTAGGATACCGTAGATTTCATCATTGTGCCAGGTCGGGTTGCGCAACTCGAACGCGTACCGGCGCCGGCGCGGCAGCGCGCTCAAGAAGGCATCCAGACGTTCGGGGTTGACCTGCCAAAACGGCGGAAGCTGAAACACGATGGGCCCCAGCTTTTTGCCGAGGTGGTTGACCCGCTCGAAGAAGTTGTCTATACCGCGACCGGTATCCTTCAGCTTCTTCATATGTGTCAGAAAACGGCTGCCCTTTGCCGCGAAGAGAAAGTTCTTCGGTGTCGAAGCGCGCCAGTTCTCCAGGCCGGTCACCACCGGCAGCCGGTAAAAGGTGTTGTTCAGCTCGACGGTGTCGAAGTGGCGGGTATAGTGTTCGAGCATCTTCGACGCCGGCAGTTTCTCCGGGTAAAACGGGCCGCGCCAATGCGGATAATGCCAGCCGGACGTACCGATGCGCGTGGCGCCGAACTGCTTCACAAAATCTTCGTGCTGCAGCTCGCGGACCAGTGTTTCAGATAATCCGAGCGCGCCTTCCGCGGTTGCTCACCGAGATTGGCCCGTTATGCGTAGAGAGGCGAATCACATCGCCGGAACCGGCCTGCAGCAACCTGGGGAAAAAGCGATTGCCTTCCGTTCGGGCATTCCGGCACACATCGGCATTGCAACTGATTGGGGCGTGGCCGGAGGTTTCCAAGCGCAGCCCCGAGTGAAAACCT